>JANQGO010000363.1 GCA_028277285.1 Alphaproteobacteria bacterium
CGCCGGCATCCTGGGCCATCTCCTCGACCACGCACCGCTCAACCGGGTTTGCGTCGAGAGCTCCTATGGCTACACGTCGGCGCTGGACCGCAACCTCGAGGCGCTTGCCTCTGCGATCACGGAACGCGCCGTTTTCGCGCCGGTCGAGCCTCCCTTCGATCCCGCCCATATCCTGCTCGACGCGGCGGCCTTGCGCGCCGCCGATCCGGCCAGTCTCTTCAACCATGAGGCGGCCGCCACGACCCGCGGTGTCGGTCATACACGCGACGTCCTGCGTTCCCTGGGCTTCCAGCCGATTCTCAACAGCCGTGGCGGGGTCTATCAGCGCGGCGCCGACAGCCTTGCCTTCGACGAACGTCACCGTTAGACAGCACCAAGAGCGCTTGTCCGCCTGTTCCCCGCCTTCTGTGGACGACATTGTGGGCGACAACCGGGCGCAATCGACGGGAAAGACCCCATGAGTGTCCTCGTGACCGGCGCCGCCGGTTTCATCGGCTCCCACGTGTCGCGCGCGCTGTTGGCACGCGGTGATGAGGTGATCGGCATCGACAACCTCAACACCTATTACGACGTGAACCTCAAAGAGGCGCGCCTGGCGACGCTGACCGATCAGCAGGGCTTCACCTTCGAGCGTCTCGATATCGCCGACAAGGAAGCGGTCTCCGCCCTCGCGACGCGCCATCCCGGTCTCGACCGCATCGTGCATCTGGCGGCGCAGGCGGGCGTGCGCCATTCCCTTGACCACCCGCACGACTACACCAGCGCCAATGTCGAGGGCCACCTCAACATGCTGGAGTTGGCGCGCCATAGCGACGGTTTGCGACACATGGTCTACGCCAGCTCATCGTCGGTCTATGGCGGCAACACGGACATCCCCTTTTCCGTCGACGACCGCGTCGACAACCCGGTGTCGCTCTACGCCGCGACCAAACGCGCGGGCGAGTTGATGGCGCGCTGCTACAGTCATCTCTATGGCATTCCGGCGACCGGCCTCAGGTTCTTCACGGTCTACGGGCCCTGGGGCCGGCCGGACATGTCGGCCTACATTTTCACCAAGGCGATTTCCGAGCGCCGCCCGATCCGGGTCTTCAACAACGGCGACATGATGCGGGACTTCACCTATATCGACGACATCGTCGCCGGCGTCCTGGCGAGCCTCGACAACGTCCCGGACGATTCACCGCCACACCGCATCTACAACCTCGGCAACCACAAGAGCGAACCGTTGATGCGGTTCATCAACGTCATCGAACAGGCGCTGCAGCTGAAGGCCGAGCTGATCATGGAACCGATGCAGCCCGGCGACGTCAAAGAGACCTATGCCGACATCGAGGCGAGCCAGAACGACCTGGGTTTCGAGCCTGCCACCACCATCGACGACGGCATCCCGCGCTTCGTCGATTGGTACCGCGAGTACCATAAGGTCTAATCGGTAGGCGCCTCGGGCGCGGGCCAGGGGTCGTCGATCCTGCCCAGCGCCCAATAGGCGACGAGACCGACATATTCGCGTAGCGCCGCATCCAGACCGCGCAGATGGCCGGCTAGCGAGAACCCGACGCGCCAATCGCCCGTTTGCGGCGTCTGGTAGTCGACCGGGAAGGCCGTGACCTGCCAGCCGGCTTTGCGAAACGAGGCGACCGAGCGGGTCATGTGCGAGGCCGACGTCACCAGAAGCCAAGTCTGGCCCGGCTCCGGCTTGACGAGGTCATAAAGCAGAACCGCGTTTTCATGGGTGTTCCGCGCGCCTCTCTCGAACCGGATGCGGGCCATATCAGCCCCCATTATCTCGAAGAACGCGCGCGCCACATCGGCTTCCGTCATACCCGGCACGCCCAGCCCGCCGGTGAAATAGACATCGGCATCGGGGTAACGCGCCATCAGGCCCACTCCTTCGATCATGCGTTCGGCCGCGCCATTCACCGTCACCGCGCCCCGGTCGACGGTGAGCCGCGCGTCCTGCCCGCCGCCCAGCACGATGATGCCGGTGACCGCCGCGGGCATGGGATCGGGCCGTGGGAACCGGTTCTCCAGCGGCGCCAGCAACCAGGCGCCGATCGGCAACAGCATGATAAGGACCAGCAGCGCCGTCGCCACGCCCATCACCCAAGTGCCCAGGCGCCGGGTGCGCCGGCGCAGGGTCAGAACAAGGCCCAGGGCCAGCACCAGGACCAGAACATTGCCCGGCTGGACCAGGCCGTGGGTGATCTGGGAAAGCGTGAACATGGTGATCTTTTGCGGCCTGACCTGCGTCCTTGTAAAGTCCGCGCGTCGGGCCTGCACGATCAGGAGTCATCGCCAAAATGGGCAATGCCCCCCTTATCACCCCCGTGATCCTATCGGGCGGCGCGGGAACGCGCCTGTGGCCGGCCTCGCGGCGGTCGATGCCCAAGCAGTTCCTGCCTCTGGTGGGCGAGCACAGTCTGATCCAGGAAACGGTACAGCGTGTCGCCGAGGATGCGCGCTTTTCCAGTCCGATCGTCATCGCCAACGATCAACACCGCTTCCTGGTGGCCGAGCAGTTGCGCGAGGTCGGTGTCAAACCAGGCGCCATCGTGCTGGAGCCGGTGGCGCGCAATACCGCACCGGCGATCGCCGCGGCCGCCCTTCTGGCGCCCGGTAAGACGCTGCTGATTATGTCATCGGACCACGCCATCCAACCCGCGGAAGGATTTCGCCAATCGGTCATGCGCGCCCTGCCCGCCGCCGAAGACGGCTATCTCGTCGCCTTCGGTGCCGCACCGGATCGCGCGGAAACCGGCTATGGCTACATCAAGGCCGGCGATGACGAGGTCGCGGAAGGCGTTCAGTCGGTCGCGACGTTCAAGGAAAAACCCGACCGCGAGACGGCCGAGCGTTATCTGGCGGAAGGCGGCTATACCTGGAACAGCGGGATCTTCCTTTTCACATCCAGGGCCTATCTGACCGAGCTGGAAGCGTTCGATCCCGCGACCGTCGCCGCATGCCGGCAGGCCAATGACGAGGCGGTCAGGGATCTCGACTTCATCCGCCTGGATGCCGCGAGCTTTGCTGGGGCATCCGATATCTCGATCGACTATGCGGTCATGGAACGCACCGGAAAGGCCGCGACTACGACGCTTGATTGCGACTGGAGCGATGTCGGCTCCTGGGGCGAGTTGTGGCGCCGTTCCGCCGCGTCAAAGACGGACAACGTCGAGCGCGGCAACACGTTGACCATCGGCGTCGAAGGCAGTTTGATCGACTCCTCCGGCCCCCTGGTCGCCGCGCTGGGCCTCAAAGATATGGTCGTGGTGGCGACCAAGGACGCTGTGCTGGTCGCGTCGCGCGAGCGTCTCGACGAAATCAAACAGGTCATCGACGAGCTGGAGAACCGCGGCCGCAATGAACAGATCGATCCCGCCAAGGTCTATCGGCCATGGGGCTACTACGAGAGCATCGATGCCGGCGACGGGTTTCAGGTCAAACACATCATGGTCAAGCCCGGCGGACGCCTCTCGCTGCAGCGACACGCCCATCGCTCCGAACATTGGACCGTGGTCAGCGGCACGGCGCGCATCACGGTCGGCGACGACGTCCGCGACCTCGGCCCCAACCAGTCGACCTATGTCCCTCTGGGCGCCGTCCATCGGCTCGAAAACCTGGGCGACAAGCCGGTGCGCCTAATCGAAATCCAGTGCGGCGGTTACCTTGGCGAGGACGATATCGAGCGGTTGGACGACATCTACCGGCGCGGCTGAACGTCGCCTTCCAGCGGCCAGTGATACTCGCGGCCGCAGGCAGCGTCCGATGCAAGCGGCTCAGCCATGGCGTCGTAAAGAAGATCGGCCAGACGCAGCGCACCGGCGGTATCGCCGACAAGGTCCTGACGCACCTCGATCTGGAGGTGGGGCAGCCCGCGCCGCATGGCATGCTCGGGCACGGTATAGTCCTCTCCCAGGTCCAAGCCATAAGGGTCGTTGTCGCCAACGACCAAACCCTCGACGGTCTCAAGGCGGCGCATGAACGGTACCGCCAAACGTCCGTCGCGGGCCCAGCAAACGGTGACCTCCTGGGGCCGCAGGTCCTCGCCCCGCATGCGCTCGGTCATGGTGTGAACGGCGACCACGGCCGGCACCCGCCCGGAAAGCAGCCCGCCTTCGATCCGGCGATCGATTTCCGCATGATAGGGCCGGTAAAGGGCCTCCGCGCGTTCTTTCTTCGCCTCGGCGGTGAGCGATGCGTTGCCGGGGACCTCCACCTGATCGCTCACCTCGACGAAGGCCGCGGGATCGTCCAGGTACCGGTTGCAATCGACGACCAGACGGGAAAAACCCGCCATAACGGCCGGCGCGTTCAGACGCTCGGCCAGCCGCCGCGTCATCGCCGCGGCGCCGATGTCCCACGCGATATGCTCCTGCAAGCGCGCCTCATCCAAGCCGAGCTCGCCAAAACGTTGGGGTATGGTGTTGGAGGCGTGGTCGCAGACCAGCAGACAATCGGCCGCGCCGTCGCTGTTGATGACGACAAAAGGCGGCCCGTCCTGGTCGGTCAACACCGGTGCCGTCACGTCACCAACCGGCAAACGCGGCGACGTCGGCATCGGAGACACGGCCCTGCTCGACATCGTCGATAGCCTGACCGAGGACCTCGATGGCCCGGTCTGCCTCGCTCTCACTCAAGGTCAGCGGCGGCGTCAGTTCGGGCACGTTGGAATACATGCCGACATAGGTGCAGACGACGCCGAGCTGATAGGCACGGAAGACCACCTTGGCGGCGGCCTTGCCGGCGGGTTCGCGGGTTTCCGGATCGTCGACCAACTCCAGCCCGATAGCGAGCCCCCTGCCTCGGACCTCTCCCAGC
>JANQGO010000403.1 GCA_028277285.1 Alphaproteobacteria bacterium
TCCGACAGGCCAGCCTCCTGGGCGCGCCGGTTGGACCGCGTCAGGTTCCTGCTCAAAGACTATCGCGACCTTGACGAGCCGTTCGACCGCATCGTCTCTGTCGGCATGTTCGAGCATGTCGGCGCCGGCCACTATGTCGAGTTCTTCCGCAAGGTGCGCAGCCTCTTGACCGATGACGGCGTCTGCGTGCTGCACTCGATCGGTCGCTTCAGCGAGCCCGGCAACACGAACCCGTGGCTCAGGAAATACATCTTCCCGGGCGGCTACACGCCCGCGCTATCGGAGGTCATGACGGCGTTCGAGCGCGCGCACCTTTTCTCGACCGATATCGAGATCCTGCGTGTCCACTACGCCGACACCCTGAAGCACTGGTGGCGACGTTTTACGGAACACCGCGACCGTATCCGCGATCTCTACGACGAACGATTCTGCCGGATGTGGGAGTTCTATCTCTTGGCCTGCGAGAACGCCTTCCGCAACGACGACCAGATGGTCTTCCAGTTGCAGTTCTCGAAGAAACTCATGACTGTGCCGCTGACCCGCGACTACATGGTCGACTGGGAACGCGCCCACGGGTAGGACGAGCCAAGCCCCCTCACCCAGCTCCGGCCCGAGCTAGGCCACTCGGTGGCCTAGCTCTAATCTAAGAATCGGAGGCCGATTCACGACCCACATCGTTCGATGTGGGTCGACCGGGCTCCGTGGCGCTACGCGCCCAAGCCTGCGCAACGCTCTCCCCCATTATCATGGGGGCGAGGGAGATAAGGTCAGCGACACATCCCCCCTCGCCCGCCTGCGGGAGAGGGAGGGGCCCACCGCGAAGCGGTGGGAGGGTGAGGGTTTGGTTGCCGGCTAGCGCGGCACAGTCCGGCCGAGAAAATCCAACAAGAGTGCGTTGACGGTCTCCGCCCCTTCGGTGGTTGGCAGGTGCCGAAGGCCGTCCAGGATGACGCATTCGGCGTTCGGTATCGCGGTCGCCATGGCCTTCGACATCGCCGGCAGCGAGCCGCGGTCGAGTTCGCCGGTCGTCACCAAGGTCGGACATGAGACGGCGGAGAGACGCGCGGTCAACTGCGGGTCGGCGCCGGCGAAGATCTTGTAGGCGGCCAGAAAGTCGGCGGGATTGTTGCTCTCAAGCCGATTGCGAATCGCCGCGACCGCTTCGGGATGTTGCTGCCGGTAAGACTCCGACAACCAGCGCTCAAGCGCGGCGTCGATCAAGGCTTGCGTCCCTTCCGTTTCGGCTTGCGCGATCCGGCCGCGAATGCCGGCGAGCTGTTCCTCCGTGCGGTCGTAGACGCCGTTCATCAGAACCATCGCGGTCAAGCGGTCGGCGTTGGACAGGGCGAACTTCAGCGACACGAGCACGCCCATCGACAAACCGACAAGCGCGAATCGGTCGAGCTCTAACGAGTCGCTCAGCCGCGCGAGCTGGTCGGCGAAGTCGCCGAGCTCGAGTTCCTTATCCGGGCGCGGCGTCAGACCGTGGCCCAGCATGTCGTAGCGAATCACGGTGTAGCGCTGCGTAAGAGCGGGCACCTGAGCGTCCCACATCGTGTGGTCGAGCCCGACGCCATGGATCAACACGACCGGTGGGCCGTCGCCGTCAATCGCCACGTGACTGCCGCCTTCAATCCGTTTGTCGCTCACCCGTTTCCCCGTCAGAGTCGGCCACAGTGTTGCCGCCGTGTTATCGTTACTTATCCACACAGCAGGAGGCTGGCAATCGGTGGCAGGGTGCGCTTCCAAGAATTGCTCCCCAGAACACGGAGTGCGTCGGCGCACGCGTGTGGGGAAATTTTCATCGGCACACGAAGAGTTGGCACCCACGCACCTGCTGCTTTCTGTTAGCTTGATGGGCTCACTCCAATTCGACAGGTGCCATGGCTCAGACAAGTCCGCATGACCTCTCCGTTGTCGGCGACGACGACGTTACCTATCGCACGATGCCCCACAACGAGGAGGCCGAGCAGGCATTGCTCGGCGCGATCCTCGTCAACAACGATGCGATGAACCGGGTCGGCGACTTCCTGCGCGCGGAACACTTTTACCTGCCCGTACACGGCCGCATCTTCGACGCCATCGAGCGGCTGATCGAACGCGGTCAGATCGCCAACCCGGTCACGCTGAAGACGTTCTTCGAACAGGATGAAGCGCTGGTCGACATCGGCGGCGCCGATTATCTGGCGCGCCTGGCAAGTTCGGCCGCGACGATCATCAACGCCGCGGAGTACGGCCGTCAGATTCACGACAACTATGTCCGGCGCGAACTGATCGCCATCGGCGAAGACGTCGTGAACGACGCCTTCGAGGCCGATGTCGACAACAGCGCCGACAGCCAGATCGAAAACGCGGAGAAGTCGCTGTTCGATCTCGCGGAGTCCGGCTCCTACAAGCGCGACTTCCGCAGCTTCAAGGAAGTCGCCGTCGGCGCTTTGGAGATGATGGAGGCGGCGTACCGCCAGCAGTCGGGCATGACGGGCATCTCGACGGGCCTGCGTGATCTCGACGACCTGCTGGGCGGCATGCACAAGTCCGACCTGGTGATCCTGGCAGCGCGCCCAGGCATGGGGAAGACCTCGTTCACCATGAACGTCGCGCTGCACGCGGCCAAGAGCTATCGGGCCGAGGTCCAGGATGACGGGACGGCCAAGGTGGTCGACGGCGCCGTCGTCGGTTTCTTCTCGCTGGAGATGTCGGCCGAGCAGCTGGCGACCCGCGTCTTGTCCGAGACCTCTGGCATCCCGTCCGAAATGCTCCGGCGCGGCCAGATCAACGCCCGCGATTTCGATGCGATCGTGCGGGCAAGCCAGGAGCTGTCGCGCATCCCGCTCTATTTCGACGACACGCCGGCGCTGACCATCCAGGGGCTGAGGACCCGGGCCAGACGTCTGAAGCGCCAGCACGGCCTCTCCTTCATCATTGTCGACTATCTGCAGCTGGTCCGGCCGAGCGCGCGCTCGGGCAGCGACAACCGGGTCCAGGAGGTCTCCGAGGTGACCCAGGGCCTGAAGGCCCTGGCCAAGGAGCTCGACGTGCCGGTCGTCGCCTGCTCCCAGCTCTCGCGCGCGGTCGAGCAGCGGGAGGACAAGCGGCCCCTGCTCTCCGACCTCCGCGAATCCGGCTCGATTGAGCAAGATGCTGATATCGTTATGTTTCTTTACCGTGAGGACTATTATCTCGCGCGCCAGGAACCCCAGGCCAAGGTCGGCGAGGACGAGTCGGACGCCAAATACCGCGAACGGCTTGAACACTGGCAGCAAAGGATGGAAAAGAGGCGCGGCATTACCGAGGTGATCATCGCCAAACAACGCCACGGCGCCACCGGCGACGTCGAGGTCTACTTTGACGGCGCGACCACCAAGTACACGGATCTGGAGACCCGTTATTCACCTGACGACGGACCACATTGAGCGCGCTGCCACCGAACTGATAATCGACTTGGATGCGCTGGCCGCCAATTGGCGCCAGTTGAGTGAACGCACGGCACCCGGCCTGTGCGCCGGCATGGTCAAAGCGAACGCCTATGGTCTTGGCCTGAACCGTGTCGCGCCGGCGCTCTATGAGGCCGGCTGCCGCCACTTCTTCACGGCCAACACGTTCGGCGCCATGAAGCTAAAAAAACTGCTGCCGGACTGCCACGCCTTTGTCCTGAACGGGCTCACCGTCGGCACCGACAAGGTCTTTCTGGAGAACGACCTGATCCCGGTTCTGAACGACCTCGGCCAGATCGAGCATTGGGCCGCGACGGCGCGCAGCGAGGGACGCAAGCTGAAGGCCATGGTGCACATGGACACCGGCATGGCGCGCCTGGGGCTGCCGCCTTATGAGGTCGACCAGCTGATCGAGCGGCCGGACCTGTTGGACGGCATCGACGTCACCTATTACGCCAGCCATCTGGCCTGCGCCGACGAGCACGACCACCCCTTGAATACCGAACAACTCCACAACTTTCGCCATGCGCTGGCGCGGCTGCCGAAAGCGCCGGCGAGCCTGGCCAACTCGTCGGGCATCTTCCTGGGCCCGGAGTATCACTTCGACCTCGCCCGGCCGGGCTACGCGGTCTATGGCGGCAACCCGACGCCGGGCCGCAAGAACCCGATGCAGCCGGCGGTCAGGCTGCACGCGCGCATCATTCAAACCCGCGAGATCAAGGCGGGCGACCCGGTCGGCTACGGCGCCACCTATCGCGCGCGCCAGAACCAGCGCATCGCGACCATCCCGGTCGGCTATGCGGACGGCTACCTGCGCAGCCTGAGCAGCATCGGCGTGGCGCGCGTCGCCGGGCGCGAGGTGCCGCTTGTCGGGCGCGTCTCGATGGATCTGGTCACGCTCGATATCACCGATGTCCCGGAGGCCGAGGCCCAGGTCGGAACCTGGGTCGACCTGATCTGGGGACCTGATAAGCTGGACCGGTTAGCGGGCTATGCGGGAACCATAGGGTATGAGTTGTTGACCGCCCTGGGCGGGCGCTACCCCAGAAACTACCTGGGCGGTCCGCGGCAATGAATGTTTTCGCCCCCATCGGACGGGGATTCATCGGCTTCCTGGCCGTTGCCGGGCGCCTGACCGAGTTCGCCGCGGCATCGGTGTTCTACAGCCTGACGCCGCCGTTCTATGGCCGCATGATCGGCCGCCAGATCCTGCAGATCGGCTATTACTCGCTGCCCGTCGTCGGCTTGACGGCGATCTTCACCGGCATGGTGCTGGCCCTGCAAAGCTATACCGGGTTTTCCCGGTTCGAGGCGGAAAGCGCTGTCGCCGCCATTGTCGTTCTGTCGATCACCCGAGAACTGGGTCCGGTGCTGGCGGGCCTGATGGTCGCCGGGCGGGTCGGCGCGGCAATCGCCGCGGAAATCGGCACCATGCGCGTCACCGAACAGATAGACGCGCTCACCACGCTGTCGACCAACCCGTTCCGCTATCTGGTGGCGCCCCGGATCATTGCCGCGATCGTCACCATGCCGATCCTGGTCATCATCGCCGACATCATCGGCGTCCTGGGCGGCTATATCGTCTCGATCCACAAGCTGGGTTTCAACCCGACCGTCTACCTGTTCAACACGTTCGACATCCTGGAGCCGATGGACGTCATCTCCGGCCTGGTGAAGGCCGCCGTCTTCGGTTTCCTGATCGCGCTGATGGGCTGCTACCACGGCTATCATTCCGAGCGTGGCGCCCAGGGCGTTGGTTCGGCGACAACCTATGCGGTGGTCTCCGGGTCGATCCTGATCCTGACCTTCAACTACATCGTTACGGAGATCTTCTTCTCGCGATGAACGCCACGGCCAACAAAATCGAAGTGCGCGGTCTGAAGAAAAGCTTCGGCGAGAAAACCGTGCTGGACGGCATCGATATCGACGTCGCGCCGGGTGAGTCGCTGGTTATCATCGGCGGATCGGGCACCGGCAAATCGGTCACCATCAAATGCATCCTGGGCCTGATGCACCCGGATGCCGGCACCATCACGATCGACGGCCAGAACGCGATCGGGCTGCGCCGGCGCGAGCGCGACGTGATGATGCGCAAGTTCGGCATGCTGTTTCAGGGCGGCGCGCTGTTCGACAGCATGACCGTGTGGGAGAACGTCGCGTTCTCACTGATCCAGGGGCACCGCATGAAGCGCGACGCCGCGCGCGAGGTCGCCCTGGAAAAACTCGCCATGGTGAGGCTCGGCGAGGACGTGGCGAGCCTGCTGCCGGCCGAGCTTTCCGGCGGCATGCTGAAGCGTGTCGCACTGGCCCGCGCCATCGCGGGCGAGCCGGAGATCATCTTCTTCGACGAGCCGACAACGGGCCTTGACCCGATCACCGCCGACGTCATCAACAATCTGATCGCCGAGACGACGTCGGAGTTAAAGGTTGCCACCATCTCGATCACCCACGACATGGCGAGCGTGCGCAAGATCGCCGACAAGGTCGCCATGCTGCACGACGGCAAGCTGATCTGGCAGGGACCGGTCGGCGAGATCGACAACAGCGACAACCCCTATGTCGATCAGTTCATCCACGGCCGCGCCGAAGGCCCCATCCACATGGCGATCCGTCAATCATGACGCCGGGGGCGTCGGGCTGAATGGCCAAACTCGCCAGCCAGTTTGTCTGCCAGAATTGCGGCGCCGCCTACCGCAAATGGGTCGGGCGGTGCGAAGCCTGCGGCGAATGGAACACGGTGACCGAAGAAGCCGCGCCGGCCAACCAGGCGCCAGGCGGCCTGAAGGGCAAACGTAGGGGTCGCCACATCGCGTTTGAGTCCCTGGCCGGCGCGTCCGAACCGCCGCCGCGCATGACCAGCGGCATCGCCGAACTGGACCGCGTCTTCGGCGGCGGCCTCGTCGCCGGTTCGGTGATTCTGCTCGGCGGCGATCCGGGCATCGGCAAATCGACCATCGCGCTGCAGGGCGCGGCGCGGCTTGCGTCACAGGGCGCGCGCTGCCTTTACCTCTCCGGCGAGGAAGCCATCGATCAGGTGCGCATGCGCGCGCGCCGTCTGGGCCTGGCCGACGCGCCGGTCGAACTGGCGGCGGCGACCGACGTGCGCAACATCTTGACCAGTCTGGAGGGCGAGCGCGCCGATCTCGTCGTCATCGATTCGATCCAGACCATGTTTCTCGACAGCCTCGAATCCGCGCCCGGCACGGTCGGCCAGGTGCGCGGCGCGTCCCAGGAGCTGATCCGCCACGCCAAGGCGACCGGCACGGTGGTCATCCTGATCGGCCATGTCACCAAGGAGGGGCAACTCGCCGGGCCGAAGGTCCTGGAGCACATGGTCGACACGGTGCTCTATTTCGAAGGCGAGCGCGGCCATCAGTTCCGCATCCTGCGCGCGGTCAAGAACCGTTTCGGCGCGACCGACGAGATCGGCGTCTTCGAGATGACCGATCACGGGCTTGAGGAGGTCGCCAACCCTTCGGCCTTGTTCCTGGACAACCGCGACGACGACGTCGCGGGATCGGCGGTGTTTGCCGGCATCGAGGGCAGCCGCCCGATGCTGGTCGAGATCCAGGCGCTGGTGGCGCCGTCGCCGCTGGGTACGCCCCGGCGCGCGGTGGTCGGCTGGGATACCGGCCGTCTGGCCATGGTTCTGGCCGTCCTGGACGCGCGCTGCGGCCTTGCCCTGGGCGGCCACGATGTCTATCTGAACGTCGCGGGCGGCCTGAGGATCCAGGAGCCGGCGGCCGATCTAGCGGTGGCGGCGGCGCTGATTTCGTCCTATGCAGGCGCTCCCCTGGCGGCAACGACGGTGCTTTTCGGGGAAATCGGCCTGTCCGGCGAGGTCCGGCCGGTCAGCCAGGCCGCCGCGCGGCTGCGCGAGGCGGGCAAACTGGGCTTCAGCCGCGCCATCGTGCCGGCGCGAAGCAAGGGCGCCAAGGGCGGTGCCGCGTTGAAACTGGAGCCGGTCGAGGAACTGGGTCAACTGGTCGACTTGATTCGCGGGAGCACACGCGGCTGATGGAAAACGTGCCGCTGACAATCACCGATTTCGCGGTCCTGGGCATCGTCTTTCTGTCCGGGTTCCTGGCCTATCTGCGCGGCGCGGTGCGTGAGTTCTTTTTTCTGGCGACCTGGGGCGGCGCGATCGCGGCGACGGTCTTCTTCTACGACCAGACCCTGCCGTTCGCCCAGCAGTGGATCGACGACCCCCTGCTCGCTTCGATCGCCAACGGCGCGGCGCTTTTCGTTATCACGCTCACGATCATGACCGTTATCTCGGCAATGGTCGTCAAACGGGCCGAAAATTCATCGCTCACCGCGCTCGACCGCTCGCTCGGCTTTGTCTTCGGCGTCATACGCGGGGCGTTCGTCGTCTGCGTCATTTACCTGCTCTACACACTGGCCGCGCCGATCGAAGAGCAGCCGAGCTGGCTGAAGAATGCCAAATTCACGCCGCTGATCGCCGAAGGCGCCGAAATGATGCTGGCCGTGGTGCCCGAGGACTGGGACCTGCAGGGCGAGCGCGTGATGAACCAGTTGAAGGAATCCTCATCCGCCATCGAGCCGGTGGTCGACTACAACGATCTGCTCAATCCCCAGCCCGGTGAGACAACGGATGGCAATTCCAGCGAACCAGGGTATAACGACGACGACCGATCGGCCCTGGACAACGTTATCGACACCGAACAGTAGGGCGACGACCGAACACGTGACCCGCTTCGTCATTGACCATCCCTTTGCCGGCGACAAGCTCCGCGAGGAGTGCGGCGTTTTCGGCATCAAAGGCAATGAATCCGCCAGCGCCCACACGGCGCTTGGCCTGCATGCCCTGCAGCACCGCGGTCAGGAAGCCGCCGGCATCGTCTCGTTCAACGGCGGCCAGTTCCACGTTCAGCGCAGTCTGGGCCTGGTCGCCGACGGCTTCGGCGACCCCAAGGTGATCGAACAACTGAAGGGTGCGTCAGCGATCGGCCACAACCGCTACGCGACCACCGGCGATACCATTCTGCGCAACGTCCAGCCGATCTTCGTCGAGACCTCCATGGGCGGCCTTGCGCTGGCCCATAACGGCAACCTGACCAACGCCCATCTGCTGCGCCGCGAGCTCGTCCAGAAGGGCGCGCTGTTCCAGTCGACGCTGGATACCGAGGTCATCGTCCATCTGGTCGCGCTCAGCGAATTCAGCACCCTGCCCGACCGTCTGATCGACGCGTTGAAACAGGTGGTCGGCGCCTATTCGCTGGTCGCGCTGACCGATTCAGCACTGATCGGCGTGCGCGATCCCATGGGTGTCAGGCCGCTTGTCCTGGGCGATCTGCAGGGCGCGCCGGTACTGGCGTCGGAGACCTGCGCGCTCGATATCCTGGGCGCCGACTGGGTGCGCGACATCGAGCCCGGCGAGATGGTGATCGCCACCGACGACGGGGTCCAGTCGCTCAAACCCTTCGAACCGGAGCCCGAACGGTTCTGCGTTTTCGAGTACATCTACTTCGCGCGGCCCGACAGCATGGTCGAGGAACGCAATGTCTATGACGTGCGCAAGCACATGGGCCGCGAACTGGCGCGCGAAAGCGGCGTGCCCGCCGATATCGTCGTGCCGGTCCCGGATTCCGGCGTGCCGGCGGCGCTCGGTTACGCGGACGAGGCAAGTCTGCCCTTCGACCTCGGCATCATCCGCAATCACTATGTCGGGCGAACCTTCATCGAGCCGACCGACCACATCCGGCATCTGGGCGTCAAGCTGAAGCACAATGCCAATCGCGGCCAGGTCGCCGGCAAACGTGTCATCCTGATCGACGACTCGATCGTGCGCGGCACGACGTCGACGAAGATCGTCACCATGATGCGCGAGGCCGGCGCGACCGAGGTCCATATGCGCATCGCCAGTCCGCCGACAACCCATTCGTGCTTCTATGGCGTCGACACGCCGTCGCGCAAGGAACTGCTGGCCGCGCGCATGGATGTCGAGGAGATGCGGTCGTTTATCGGCGTCGATTCGCTGGCCTTCCTGTCGGTCGACGGCCTTTATCGCGCGGCCGGGCAGGCCGGAGGGCGGCTGTCGAACCAGCCTCAGTATTGCGATGCCTGCCTGACCGGCGATTACCCGATCCCGTTGGTCGACCGCGAGGGCGGCCACGACGCCAATCAGCTTTCCCTGCTGCACGACTACGAGTGACACGATGAGCGAAGTCGCCAGCGGCCGCCTGGACGGCGCCGTGGCCCTGGTCACGGGCGCGTCACGCGGCATCGGCCGTGCCGTCGCGCGCCGCTTCGCCGCCGAAGGCGCGCATGTCGTCGCCGTCGCGCGCACCACGGGCGGGCTCGAAGAGCTGGACGATGAGATCCGCGCCGCCGGTGGCCACGGCGCGACGCTGGTGCCTCTCGACCTCACCGATGTCGAGGGTATCGACCGGCTGGGCGGCGCCCTCTTTGAGCGTCACAAAAGGCTCGACGTCCTTGTTGGGAACGCCGCGCAGCTCGGTACGCTCAGCCCGACCGGCCACATCGATCCGCAGACATGGCAGCAGGTGATGGATTTGAACGTCACCGCCAACTGGCGTTTGATCCGCAGCATGGATCCGCTGCTGCGCCAGGCGCCCGCGGGCCGCGCCATCTTCGTCACCGACAACGTGACCCAGTCGACGCCGCCTTACTGGGCGGCCTACGCGACGAGCAAGGCTGCCTTGGAGACACTGGCCCTCACCTACGCGGCGGAAGTGACGAAGACCAACGTCCGCGTCAACCTGCTGGCGCCGTGCCCGGTTCGCACCGCCCTGCGCGCCAAGGCCTTTCCGAGCGAGAAGCCGGAAACGCTCGCGAAATCGGAGGATGTGACCGGCCTCTTCGTCGATCTGGCGGAAGCGTCCTGCACGCACCACGGCGAACGCCTGTCGGTCGACAAGGCAACGCGTTAGACCCTACTTGCGTTCGGCGTAGGGGTTCTTGCCCGCCTTGAACCGGAAACGAAGCGGGATGCCGGGCAGATCGAAGTCGTCGCGCAGGCGGTTCACCAGATAGCGCCGGTAGGCATCGGGCAAGGAGGACACCCGCGTGCCGAACACGGTGAAGGTCGGCGGTCGGTTCGCGGTCTGGGTGATGTAGCGCAGCTTGACCCGGCCGCCGCCGGAAATCGGCGGCGGGTGATTGGCGACGACGTCACTGAGCCAACGGTTCAGCACCGGTGTCGCCAACTTGGTGTTCCAGCGGTCGTAGGCGGCGACCACGGCGGGCATCAGCCGGTCCACCCCCTTCCCGCTCAGCGCCGACAACGTTACCAGCGGCACGTCGCGCACCTGGGGCAGGAGCTCGGCAAGACGTTTCTCCAGTTCGCGCCGGAACGCCGGCGGGTTGTCGACGAGATCCCACTTGTTGACCACGACCACCGGGGCCCGTCCTTCCGTCTCCACACGGTCGACGATGGTCAGATCTTGACGGTCGAAGGCCCGCTCGGGATCAAGGACCACGGCCACCACATGGGCAAACTTGAGAGAGTTCAAGGTGTCGGAGGCCGAGAGTTTTTCCAGCCGTTCGGTGACCCGCGCCTTGCGCCTTAGACCGGCCGTGTCGACAAGCTCGATGGCGCGGCCCTCGTACGCCCACGCGGCCTCGATGGAATCGCGGGTCAGGCCCGGCTCCGGCCCGGTGATCGTCCGTTCCTCGCCCAACAGCCGGTTGACCAGGGTGGATTTGCCGACATTGGGGCGGCCGATGATGGCAAGCTTCAGGGGGCCGTCGTCATCACCCGCCGCATCGTCACCGTCGCCGGGGGCGTGGACTTCGATCGCCTGGTAGAGTTCGGCAAGGCCCAGCCCGTGTTCGGCCGACAGCGCGACCGGCTCGCCCATGCCGAGCTCGAAGGCCTCGAGAACGCCCGGCGCCCCGGCATCGCCTTCGGCCTTGTTGGCGATCAGCACCACGGGCCCGCCGGCGCGCCTGATGGCGTCGGCAAAGTGGCGGTCCTCCGGCACCAGACCGGCGCGCGCGTCGATGACGAACAACAGCAGGTCGGCCTCGCCCAGGGCCTGGTCGGTCTGGGCGCGCATCCGCCCGGCCATGGTCTCGGGCTCGCCCTCTTCCAAACCGGCCGTATCGATGACGCGGAATGTCAGCAGACCGATACGGCCCTCACCCTCCCGCCGGTCGCGGGTCACACCCGGCGTCGGATCGACCAGCGCGACCCGTTTGCCGACCAGACGATTGAAAAGGGTCGATTTACCGACGTTCGGCCGGCCGACAATGGCGACGGTGAAGGCCATCTGTCATCTGAGAGCGATGATCGAGCCGGAATCCTCGATCAGGAAGACCGTCTCCTGGGCCGCAATCGGCGCCAAGGGGAAGCCGTCGCCCGGCTCCACCGCGCCCAGAATCTCACCCGTGTAGGGCGAAATGGAAACGACCTGGCCGGACGTGCTGGTCACCAAGAGCCGGTCGCTAACCAGCAACGGACCGTTCCACATGATCGGGTCGTCACGCTCCTCGGCATCTTCGTATTGCGGCAGCGGGGTCACCCATCGCACACGGCCATCGGCGCGCAGCAGGCACACCACGTTACCGTCGGTGGTGACGATAAAGATGTAATCGCCGGCGACCCAGGGCATCTGGACACCGCTCAACTGGCGTTCCCACAGCCTGGCGCCGGCCGCCAGATCGATCGCCACAAGCCGTCCGCCATGACTGACGGCAAAGACCTGGCCACTGTCGATAACCGTGCTGGCATTGATGTCGTTGAGTGCCGCGAGGCTGCCCAGCCGCGACCCATAGGACAGGATATCCGACCAGATTACCCGGCCGTTTTCGGCCTGCAGCGCATAGATCTCGCCCGACGAATAGGCGACGACCACGGCGGAACCGGATATCGCCGGGCTGGCGCCGCCGAGCAAGCCGGCGGTCTCCTCGATCCCCCTGTGGGTCCACAAGGTCTCGCCCGTGTCGGCGTCCATGACGAC
>JANQGO010000406.1 GCA_028277285.1 Alphaproteobacteria bacterium
ACCCGTCCGCTTAATCGCCATCTATGCAACTCCCACCGTTCAAACTAAGAGAATCACAGCAAACAACCATTACGCAACAGGCCCTCAAGGGGCGAGGGAGTGGTGTCGCTTCGTCGGTCCCTCTCCCCGGCGAGGGAGAGGGGTGCGAAGGGTTGGGCGCGTCAGCGCCTTAGCCGGAGCTGGGTGAGGGGGGTAGGGCTCTGTCTTAAGCCGGCAGCCCCGGCGGTTCGACCCAGCGTTTGTGATCCTTCAACACCTGGACAAGCCGGTCACGGTCGAGCGCCTCGGCCGGGTTGCCGTTGATGCCGGTCATCGGCTCGCTGACCGCGAGCACGTTCATGATCGCTTCGTCGACCGACTGCACGACCGCGTCGAAGAACGGGTCAAGCCTGTGGTCGGGGATACAGGAAAGCTCCAGATAGCTGCCGCCCGCCATCAGCGTGTCGGAACCCGCCGTCGTGAAGGCGAGGAAGATGTCGCCGGAGCCGTGCCCGGAATAGGAGCCGCCGCGGCCGATGCCAAGGCCAATGCGGCGCGCCAGGCGCTTGCACTGATGGGACAGAAGCGGCGCGTCGGTGCCGACGACGGCGATGATGGAGCCGGTGTCGAAGTCATAGGGCTCAGGCCCCGGCAAATGCTCGATCATGGGAATGCCAGCGATCATCAGGTCCTTGCGCAGACCGAAATTCGCCTGGACGAACGCGCCGACCGTATAGGCCGTGCCGTCGTGTTCGACAACGCGTGACGCCGTCCCCGATCCTCCTTTCATGCCATAGAGCATCATGCCGGTGCCGCCGCCGATGCTGCCTTCCTCGATGGGACCGGAACGCGCGCTGTCGATGGCCTCGAATACGTGCTCGCGTTTGATGTGGAAACCATTGATATCGTTGAGATATCCGTCATAAGTCTCGCCTGCGACCGGCAGGCCCCATGACGGTCCGTCGCCATAGCTGTTGGCGTTCTGGTAGAGCCACTCGATGGTGGCGTCGCGCGCCACGCCGCAGGAATGGGTGTTGGTGATGGTGATCGGCCCGTCGCAGTGGCCGGCTTCGTCGACCCACCAGCTGCCGGTCAACTCGCCGTTGCCGTTCAGACTGAACATGCCGGACCAGACCGGGAATGCCGCCTTGGCGCGGCCGCGCGGGATGATCGCGGTGACGCCGGTGCGGATCGGGCCCTGGCCAACGACCAGGTCGCCATCGCCCTCGATCAACGTCGCATAACCGACCTCGACACCCGCCACGTCGGTGAGGGCGTTGTTGGTCCCGGGCAACCCTTTGAACGGGATGCCGAGCGCGCGGGCGCGCGTCTTGCCGGCTGGGGTGGCGAGCAGAGGGCTGGTCATGATTTGGCTCCCGGGACGGTGCTGTCGTCAGGCGTGACGAAGCGTCTCCATAACACGCTTTAGCACATCCTGCTGTTGACGGAAGGTCGTGACCGGAAACCGCTCGAAGTCCGCGTTCCGCGCCAGGCGCACGTCGCAGAAAAGACCGGCATCGTCTTCATGAAAGTGCAGGAATGCCTGGGACTTACGGTAGAAGATGCCGCGCTTGCGTTCGGTGATGCCGTCGAGTTCACGCAACCGATCGAGCATCGGCTCCAACCTGTCGAGCGCGGTTTCGCCGGCGTGCCTCATGCCCCGTCGGCAAGCGGGCGGGTGACGTCGGCCAGCCAGGCCGCGGTTTCGGCGTCCAGCCGGGGCGTCAACGTCTCGCGGACATCGCGGTGGTAGGCGTCGACCCACGCGATCTCCCGCTCGTTGAGCTCGTCCACCACGATCAGGCGCCGGTCGAGCGGCGCTTTCGTGATTGTCTCGAAGCGCAGCATCGGACGCTCGCTCTCGGTCTCGTCCGCGCGCACCACGACCAGGTTTTCGATGCGGATG
Organism: Alphaproteobacteria bacterium; assembly: GCA_028277285.1. GTDB lineage: Bacteria > Pseudomonadota > Alphaproteobacteria > SP197 > SP197 > JANQGO01. The sequence goes on from JANQGO010000406.1 coordinate 1,886, forward strand.
CCGTAGGCGCCGGTCTTGTAGTAGCCGGGCTCGTTCGAAATGATCATGCCGGGTTTGAGCGCGACGTCGCTGGGCCTTTTCGAGATGCTCTGCGGCCCCTCGTGGACCGCAAGGTAGCTGCCGACGCCATGACCGGTGCCGTGATCGTAGTCCAGACCAAGTTGCCAAAGCGGTGCGCGGGCCAGCGCGTCGATCTGCGCCCCGCTGGTGCCGGCCGGCACTCGCGCCGTCGCGATGGCGATGTGGCCCTTCAAGACCGCCGTGAAGTGGCGGCGCTGATCGTCGCTCGGTTCGCCGACGGCGATGGTGCGGGTGACGTCGGTGGTTCCGTCATCATACTGGCCGCCGGAATCGACCAGATAGAGGTCGCCCTGTTCCAGCTTGCGGTTGGTTCGTTCCGACGAATGGTAATGCACGATCGCGCCGTTCGGACCGGCACCGGAGATGGTGTCGAAGCTGGGGCCCCGGTAGCGTTCGCCCTCGGCACGAAACGCTCCGAGCCGCTCGGCAACGCCGATTTCGTCGAGTTCCTGGTTGCTGCCCGGCGCGGTGTGTGTCGCCAGCCAATGCAAGAACCGGGTCAACGCGGCACCATCCCTGACGTGAGCCGCCTTCGAACCTTCGACCTCGACGTCGTTCTTGCACGCTTTCGGCAAGCGGCAGGGGTCGTCGCCCTCGACGACCCTGCCGCCGGCCTTTTCGATGCGCTGGGCGAACCACATGGGACCGCTGGCGGCGTCCAGGCGGATGGGCGCGCCCTTAGCCGCGAGATCGTCGATGACGGGCTCCAAGGCGCCCGGCGTGTTCACGATGGCATGCCTCTCCAACGCCTCGGTCAGCGCCGGTGTCAGCTTTCTGCGGTCGACGAACATGTGCACAAGCCCGTCCGCCTCCACAACTGCCCAACTCAGGCAGAACGGTGTGTTCGGCAGGTCGTTGCCGCGCAGGTTAAAGAGCCAGGCGATCGACGCCGGGTCCGACAGGATCGTCGCGCCATGGCCATCGGCACGCAACGTCGCGGCAACCTCGTCGATCTTGTCCTTCGGCGTGCGGCCGGCGAGCTCAAGCGGATGGATATCGGCGGGCGTCAGGGGCGCGGCGGGCTGGTTCGACCAGACGGCATCGACCGGATTGCTGTCGAGCGCCACAAGCTTGCCGTCGGCCCTGGCGCAGGCCTGTTCGAGCCGGCGGACCGAGGGTGGTGTGTGGAGCCAGGGATCGTAGGCGAGCGTCTTGCCGTCGCCCAGATGCTCGGCGATCCAGTCCGTCGCCGGTTGCTCGACAAGATGACGGTGTTCGAAGTGAGCGCCGTCAACTTCGTCGGCCGCCTGCAAGGTGTAACGCCCGTCGACGAAGATCGCCGCTTTGTCGGCCAGCACAACGGCCAAGCCGGCGGATCCCGAAAAACCGGTCAGCCAAAGCAGCCGGTTGCTGCGCGCCGCGACATACTCACCTTGATGCTGGTCGGCGCGCGGGATCAGGAAACCGTCGATGCCGCGACGCTCCAGTTCCTCGCGCAGCGCCTTCAAACGCCAAGCCGGCGCCGGCGGTCCCGCGTCGAGGCCGTCCTGATACTCGGCCGCCATGATGTCCTTGAGAGCCTTAAGCTCGACAGTCAATTCGTCGTCGCGATGGGGGTCGATCAGTTCGATCCAGCTATCGGGTTGCCACAGGGGTGGCGCGGCAATGACGCCCGCCAGCAAGTCACGGACATCGGCGACGCTCTTGCCCGACTTGTCCCGTGCCAACAGCTCGGCGAGCACGGCGTTGCCGCGATAGGATCCTTGTTTCGTATCCGTTGCCGTCATGATCCCGTCCATATTTGAAGTCTGAAGGGTAGCGGGCGGTGGGCGCGTGTGGCAACAAGGGGTAGCAGAATCCGCGGCATGGCCCGCGTTGGGCATAGAGAGGCAGGATGACCAGCGGCGTCGACATCATTCAGATCACGGACCTGCATATTCACAGCGATCCGGCCAAACGCGTGCACGGCCGCGATACCGTGGCCACGTTGCAGCAGGTGGTCGATGCCATCGGCCGTGACGAGACGACACCGGCGATTGTCCTGGCGACGGGCGATTTGACCGACAACGCCAAACCAGCCGCCTATGACCGGTTACGGCCGCTTCTGGCGGCGCTGGACCTGCCGGTCTACGTCATCCCCGGCAATCACGACCTTGTGCCCGCGATGGAGGAGCGCCTGGTTGGTGGCGCGATCCATCATGTGTCGTCCAAAGCGGCCGGCGCCTGGACGCTCGCCTTTCTCGACACGACCATCCCGCATCAGACAGAGGGGCATCTGGACGACGAACGCCTGGAAGCCCTTGACCGCGAGATCAAAGAGGCTGACACGCCCCATGTCATGGTCGTCATGCATCACCAGCCGGTACCGATCGGCAGTCCGCTCGATGTCTGCGGCCTGATGAACGCCGAGGCGCTCTATGACGTCATGGATCGGCACGCGGCCGTGAAGGGACTGTTATGGGGCCACATCCACCACACACATGACAGCAGTCGCAACGGCGTCAGGCGTCTGGGCACGCCGTCGACCTGTGCCCAATTCCTGAACAAAGCCGGCATCGATGCGACGTTCACCGACGAACCGCCGGCCTATCGCCGGCTTCGCCTGAACGACGACGGCACGATCGAGACAGACGTGGTCTGGGTCGACTAGCTATCCTTCTTCATGACCAGCGCGGTCCAACCGCGCAGGTCGTGGCGGTCGACAAGCACGAGGCCGCATTCCTCGTGGGCGACGACGGCGGCGTCCGCCTGATCGACCAAAAGGCCCGATAGAACAGCCGTGCCGCCGCGCGCCAGATGAGCCGCAAGGTCGCCCGCCATGGCGATCAAAGGACGCAGCAGGATGTTGGCGGCAATCAGGTCATAGGGGCCGCGCGACGCGAGCTCGGGTGCGCTGTAGCCGTCGCCCTCGACGATGGTCACCTGATCGGCGACACCGTTCGTCGCGACCGCTTCCCGCGCAAAGCGGATCGAAGGCGGATCGTTGTCGACACCCAACACGGCGGCGTCGGTCCAGCGCTTGGCCATCGCGATAGCCAGGATGCCGGAGCCGCAGCCCATGTCGAGCGCACGCGAGATCGTGGTGGTCGCCGCAAGCGCGTCGATGGCGATCAGGCAGCCTTCCGTCGTCGCGTGCTCGCCCGATCCGAACGCCGGCCCGGCGTCGATCACGATCGGGATCAAGTCGTTATCCGGCGCGTCGGTGTGGCTGCCGTGGATCCAGAACCCGGCGGCGGCGAGCGGCGGGAAGGCCGCGAGGTTCTCGCTGACCCAGTCGCGCGGCTCCAGTTGGGCGATATCGAGATCGTCGACCACGTGTGTGTCCGCGCCAAGTGCTGCGACAAGCGCATCGACCAAGGCGTCATGATCGGGTTCGTCGGCAAACAGGGCGTTGACCCGCCATGACGGGCCGCTCTCCGACTCAAAGCTGCTGATCGACTGCGCGCCGGCGTCGCTCAGTACGGCGTCGATCGTGGCGACATCACTCGGCGCAGCGACCAGGGTCACCTGCCAAAGAAGCTGATCCGTCATGGAAAGAGAAGGCGCAGCAACCGCGATCAGACCGGCTCGACGAACTCGGCCATGACTTTCTTGTCACCGGCCTTGTCGAAGGCGATGTCCAGTTTGTTGCCGTCGATCGCCTGGACCTCACCATAGCCGAACTTCTGATGGAACACGCGCGTGCCGATAGCCGGCACGCCACGGCCCTGGCCGACGGGCACGTAGACCTCGCTGCCGTCGTCGAAGCGTTTGGCGCGGGCTTCGACGACCCGGTAGTAGTTCGATTGCCGGCCGCCAAAGCTGGGGCGCCGCATGGCGGACTCCCACAGTGACTCTTCGTCCTGCTCGATGTCGTAGCCGGCGTGGTCGCCGCGGTCGATGTGGTCGGTGGGCAGTTCGTCGATGAAGCGGGAAGGAATGTTGTTCTGCCACTGACCGTGCACGGTGCGGTTGCCGGCGTAGAGGATGATCGCGCGTGTCTTGGCGCGCGTGATGCCGACATAGGCCAGGCGCCGTTCCTCTTCCAGCCCGGCATAACCGTTCTCGTCGATCGCCATCTGGTTGGGGAAGACGCCTTCCTCCCAGCCGGGCAGGAACACGGTCTCGAACTCCAGGCCCTTGGCGCTGTGCAGCGTCATGACGTTGACCATGTCCTCGTCCGGACCGGTCTCGACATCCATCACCAGACTGACGTGATCCAGGAAGTCGGCGAGGGTCTCGAACTCCGCCATGGCGCGGACCAGCTCTTTCAGGTTTTCCAGCCGGCCCGGCGCCTGCACGGATTTGTCCTGCATCCACATCATGGTGTAGCCGGACTCATCCAACACCACCTCGGCCAGTTCCGAGGGCGGCATGGTGGTCGACTGAGCGCGCCAACGCGCCAGATCCTCGATAAACCCACGCAGAGACGATCGGCGCTGCGGCGGCAGTTCGTCGGTCTCGACGATCATCTGGGAGGCCGTCAGCAGTGACTGGCCGCGGCTGCGCGCGACCGCATAGAGGGTCTGCAGCGACTTGTCGCCCAGACCGCGCTTGGGCGTGTTGACGACGCGCTGGAACGCGAGGTCGTCGTCGGGCTGGTTCAAAAGCCGGAAGTAGGCGATGGCGTCGCGGATCTCCTGGCGCTCATAGAACCGCAACCCGCCGATAACGCGGTAGGGCACGCCGATGGTGATCAGCCGTTCCTCGAAAGCGCGGGTCTGATAGCCGGCGCGCACCAGGATCGCCATGTGGTTCAGCAGGTGGTCCTGGCGCTGCAGCTCCTCGATCTTCTCACCGACGGTGCGGGCCTCCTCGGCCTCGTCCCAGACGCCTTGCACATGGACGGGCTCGCCCTGGTCGCCGTCCGGCGGTTCGGTGAACAGCGTCTTGCCGAGCCGGTCCTGATTGTGCGCGATCAGACCGGAAGCCGCCCCCAGGATGTGGGCGGTCGAACGATAGTTGCGCTCCAGCCGCACCACCGTGGCGCCGGGGAAGTCGTCCTCGAAGCGCAGGATGTTGCCGACCTCCGCGCCGCGCCAGCCATAGATCGACTGGTCGTCGTCGCCGACGCAACAGATGTTGCGCTCGCCTTGGGCCAGCAGACGCAGCCACAGGTACTGCGAGACATTGGTGTCCTGATACTCGTCGACCAGGATGTAGCGAAAGCGCCGCTGATAGTCGGCGAGTACATCCTCGTGCTCGGTGAAGAGCTTGAGGCAGAGCAGCAGGAGATCGCCGAAATCGGCGGCGTTCAGCGCCGTCAGCCGATCCTGGTAGTCTTTGTAGAGCTCGACCGCCTTGCCGTGGGCGAAGTCGCCGACGTCTTCGGCCGGCACCTTCTCCGGCGTCCAGCCCTTGTCCTTCCAGCGGCTGATGATGGCGGCCAGCACCCGGCCCGGCCAGCGCTTCTCGTCGATCCGCGCGGCCTCGATCACCTGCTTGATCAGACGCAGTTGATCGTCGGTATCCAGGATCGTGAAGTTGGATTTCAGGCCCACCAGCTCGGCGTGACGGCGCAGGATGCGCGCGCCGATGGCGTGGAACGTGCCCAACCACATGCCGTCGGTCGGCCGGCCGATCAGACCGGCGATGCGGCCGGCCATTTCGCGCGCGGCTTTGTTGGTGAAGGTTACCGCCAGAATCTGGCCGGGCATGGCACGCCGCGTCTGCAGGATGTAGGCGAGACGGACCGTCAGCACCCGCGTCTTGCCGGTGCCGGCGCCGGCCAGCACCAGCACCGGCCCGTCGGCGGCCTCGACCGCTTGGCGTTGGGCTTCGTTCAGATGCGCCAGCAGATGGTCGGCCGGCGCGGGGGCGGCCGGTGTGGGCGTGGACGTTGCGATTTCCGTCTGGGACATGGCTAGGGAATGGCTTTACAGGAAGCTAGCACAAAATGGCAACATCAGTCATGGGGACTAAATCGTCCCGCCGCGCGATTCGGTGCTGGCATCGACCAGCGCGCGGTTGTGCTCGCGCACCAGATCGCGCTTTCTGACAATGCCCTGAAGCCGCATGGTGGCGTCGTTCTCGACGACGGGAATGAAGTCGTCGTCGCATTTATCCATGCGGTCGAGCGCCGAGGCCAAATCGTTCTGGGGCGTCAGGAGGACGCGTGGTTCCCTGGCCAGTTCGCCGGCTGTCTGATGGGCGTTGCCGGTTTCACCGAACAGCAGGGGACGCAGATCTTCAAGCGTTACCACGCCACGCAAGGTCTGGTCGGCGCCGGCCACCACGAAGTCGCCCTTCGGCGAAACGGCCAGCGCCGCGAGGATCGCCGTCTTGTCGGCCTCCGGCGCCAAGGTCGGCGGCTCTTTGTCGATGATCTTGCTGACCCGCGTGTCGTGCATCAGCGCGCGCACCTGGCCGCCGGTGATATCGACATCGCGCCGCTCCAAATGCCAGCGGAAGAAGGACTTGCCGATCATGTGATTGGTGATAAGCGATGCCAACGCGGTGGCGATCATGACGGCGATGGTCAGGTCGAAATTGGCGGTCAACTCGAAGACGATCAGGATGGTCGATATCGGCGCGCCCAGCACGGCGCCGGCGACAGCGCCCATGCCGACGATGGCATAGACGGAATGATGGCTGGCGTGTTCGGGGACCAGGATTGCCGCAATCAGCCCGAACGCGCCGCCCAGCATGGCGCCGACAAAGATTGACGGCGAAAACACGCCGCCGCCGAACCCCGATCCCAAGGTGATCGACGTCGCCACGGTCTTCAAGACGACGAGTGTCAACAGCAGGGCAATTGTCATGCCGCCGTGAAGCGCGGTATCCGTCGCGTCGTAGCCGACACCCAGAACCTGCGGGTAGAAGACGGCGATGGCGCCGACCAGAAGGCCGCCGCCGATCGGCCGCAGCATCATCGGGATCTTGAGCGATGTCAGGGTGTCCTGAACAAAGAAGATCCCGAACATGAAGAGATAGGCGACGCCCGCGGCGACGATGCCGAGCAGGGCAAAGGCCGGGGTCTCCCACAGTGAGACGATGACGTGGGATTCCAACACGAAGGCCGGAAAGTCGCCGAAGGCGATGCGCGTCACGATCGTCCCCATCACCGATGCCAGGACGACGGGGGCGAAGGCGGTCAGGCCGTAGTGGCCGATGACCACCTCTAGCGCAAAGAAGACGCCGGCGATCGGCGCGTTGAACGAGGAAGCGATGCCCGCCGCCACGCCACAGCCCAACAGCGTCATGGTCAGACTGCGTCTGAGCTTGAACCATTGGGCGACGGTCGACGCGAGTACGGCGCCGATATGGACGACCGGCCCCTCGCGGCCGGCCGAGGCGCCGAAGCCGAGTGAGGTAAAGGAACCGAGCGCTGCCAC
>JANQGO010000435.1 GCA_028277285.1 Alphaproteobacteria bacterium
AGCGGTATCAGGTGGCTTTCCGGTTCGTGATGTCCGCCCGCTTCACCCTCGGGATCGGCGCCCGCCGCGTTGAAGTAGCGCAACGCCATCCAGCCGACGCCGTGGTCTTGGCCGTACGCCAAGAGCGCGTCCTCGACCGCCGCCTTGGTCTCGCCATAGGGGTTGATCGGGCGGCGCGGCGTCTCCTCGGGGATGGGAACGACCTCCGGCAGACCATAGACCGCGCAGGTGCTGGAAAACACGATCCGCGTGATCCCATGCCGCACCATGGCATCGAGAACGCGGCGCGATCCCTCGACATTGTTGCGACGATAACGCTCGGGCTCGCGTATGGATTCCGCGACCTCGGCAAGGGCCGCGAAGTGCATGACCGCACCCGGCCGGTATTGCTCGATGATCTGATCGAAGCGATCGCCGTCCAGAATGTCGCCCTCTTCAAAGGGTCCCCAGCGCACGAGATCGCGGTGACCGTTCACCAGATTATCATAGACGACAGGCCGATAGCCGGCGTTCGCCAGGGCCTTGCAGCCATGACTGCCGACATAGCCGGCACCGCCGGTCACCAGAACCACGTTCTCGGCCATAGGCCACCTTTCCGCGACGCGTCGGGGAACGTCCCGGTATCTATGGTCGAGTTCGGCCTTGAGGAAAAGCGCAGAATGGCGCAAGTCCTGTGCCCAGACCGATGTCCAGCGCCAGGAGCCCGACCGATGACCTATGCCGTACCGCCGCTCGATCCCGTCTGTCTGGCGATAGCGGACAGCGACGACCAGTTCCCGGTTGCCCGGGTTTTCTGCATCGGCCGCAACTATGCCGACCATGCGATCGAGATGGGCGGCAATCCCGACCGTGAGGAGCCTTTCTTCTTCTCCAAGCCCGCCACCGCGATCGTTCCCGGCGGCGGCGCGATCGCCTATCCGCCGGCAACCGACGACATGCATCACGAGGTCGAAATGGTGGCCGCGCTGGCCAAGGGTGGGCGTGATATCGCCGAAGACGATGCCCTGGCGTGCATATTCGGCTACGCGGTCGGCATCGATCTGACACGCCGCGATCTGCAAGCCGCTGCCAAAAAGGCCGGCCGCCCCTGGGACATGGCCAAGGGGTTTGACGCCTCGGGCCCCGTCGGCGCGCTGACACCGGCGGCGGGCTGTGCCGGGATTGACCAAGCGGCCATCACGCTGATGGTGAACGGCACGGCGCGGCAGTCCGGCAACCTCAACCAGATGATCTGGAAAACGCCTGAAGCGATCGCCTATCTCTCCCGGCTGATCGAATTGAAGCCGGGCGACCTCATCTTCACCGGCACGCCGGCCGGCGTCGGTGCCGTCCAGCGCGGCGACACGATGATCGCCGAGATCGCCGGCTTGCCGACACTATCCTGCGAGATCGTCTGATCGGGTCAGTCGTCTGAGCGCGGCACAATCAGGGCATCGACCACCAAGCAACCCTGGCCTTCCGGATAGACCAGCAGCGGATTGATATCGATGCCCTCGATAGCGTCCGCGTGTGCCGTCGCAAAACCGGCGAGCGCAATGAGCGCATCGCGAAGCGCTGCCACATCGGCCGGGCCCGAGCCGCGGAAGCCCGCCAGCATCTGGGCCAGGCGGCCGCGCGACAGCATGGCGTCGATATCGCCGTCGCGGGGCGGCAGGCAGCACATGGCGACGTCATCAAACAGTTCGGCGAGCACACCGCCCGGTCCGACCGCCATGACCAGACCGAACGCCGGATCGCGCGCGATACCGGCGATGACCTCGATGCCGGAAGCGGCCATGGCCTGCACGACAAACTGCACCGGCTGCGGCGTCTCAGGTATCGCAGCAAGGCGATCCTGCAGCCTGGACCAGGCGCCCGCCACATCGTCGGCGTCCGCAAGACGCAGTTCGATCAGGCCATGCTCGCTTCGATGCGGAATAGCGTCGCCGACAGCCTTCAGGACAACCGGATAACCAACGTCGCTCGCGGCCTGCAGCGCGCCCGGCAAGTCGTCGACCAGCCGTTCGCCGACAGTCGGCAGCCCGGCCGCCGCCAGCAGACGCTTGGCGTCGAATTCGTGAACCGAAACGCGCGACGCCCAGTCGGGCCGTTCACCGCCATCGTCTCCCGGAGTCGACAATAGCGCCGTTGGACTCCCCGCCCACCGCGCCACACGTGTGATCGCGCCAAGTGCTTGCTTCATGCCGCCCAGCGAGGGAATACCTTCGTCGCGCATGGCATGGATCTGCGCGGTCTTATGCACGCCGTGACGGGTCGACATCAGGTAGAGTGGCAGGTCGTGGTCGGCGCGCGCGGTCCGCAGAACACCGTTGATCGCTTCATCCTGGTCGGCGTAGTCGACGGCCTGCCCGTCGTTGGCGTCGAGCGACAGGACGATGGCGTCAAACTCACCGGACGCGCCGATCTCCCGCAGCGCGACGGTGAAGTTGGCGGCGAAGTCGCCCTGGCCCCAGGCGTCCGCCGGATTACCGTCGCCGGTCAGCGAGCCGATTTCCGATTCGATCGCCTGGCGCGTCGCCTGATCCAGCGGCGGCACGTTCAAATCGGCCTCGGTCGCCGCGTCCAGCAGCAGCTCGGCATGGCCACCCGATCCCGTCACGATGGCGATGCGGTCGCCCTTCGGCCAATAGTCTCCCTGGAGCGCCGCCAACACCTCAGTCATCTCTTCCAAATCGTTCACCTCGATCGCCCGGTGCGCCCGCAGGACCGCCGACAACACCCGCGATTCGCCGGCCATGCCGCCGGTGTGGGTCTGGATGGCGGCGGCGGCGCGTTCCGATTTACCGGCCTTCAAGACGACCACCGGCTTGCTCGCCGCGCTGGCCCGGTCGAGCGCCGCGACGAAGCGCGCGGGTTCGTTGATCGACTCGGCGAAGATCGCGATGATCTCGGTCGCGGGGTCGTCGATCAGGTATTCCATGTAGGCGGCCGTCGTCGTGACCGCCTCGTTGCCGGACGAGATGACGTGGCTGAACCCGAAGCGCCGGGTGTCGGTCAAAAGGCCGATGGAGATCGACCCGCTCTGGGAGATCAAACCCACATTGCCGGCAAGCGCCTTGGGCTCGAACACGTCCATCATGTAGGCGTGGCTCTTCTTGTGGACACTCATGACGCCCATGCAGTTCGGCCCGCAAAGCGCGATGTCGTTCTGCCGGCAGATATCGATCAGGCGCGCCTGCGCGGCCACACCGTCCTCACCGGCCTCGGCAAAGCCGCCGCTGAAGATGACCATGGCGCCGACACCCTTGGCAGCGGCCTTTTCGACCTCCGGCATCAAACGCTCGTAGCCCAGGCACAGGGCCGCCAGATCCACGTCGCCGGGAACATCATCCAAGCTGGCGTAGCACGGGTGCCCCAGCACGGTTTCGTGGCGCGGGTGGACGGGATAGATGGCGCCCGGGAAACCCAGCGTCGCCAGCGAATCGATAATGGTCCGGCCGATCGACATCCGCTCGGACGCGCCGACGACGGCAATCGAGCGTGGGGCGAGCAGGCGTTCGAGGGCCATGGCGTGGTCTCCGGTCCCAGGGGCGGTGATGTCGGCGCGAGCGGTGTCGGGCTTTGGTGCGCGCGAAACCTAGACGCCCAATGGCCGGTCGGGCAACGCCGATGTGGCAAAACTGGATCGGCCCCCCGCATTCATGGTTGAGAACCCAAGAGACGCGCCATAGTTTGGCGGCCCATCGCGCGCCACGGTCAAGAAGAGGGTTCCGGCTTGAACATCGATTTCGATGACGACATCGAAGAGTTTCGCAACGAGGTCCGCGCCTTCATCCACGCCAACCTGCCCGATGACCTGCGCGACAAGGTGCGCCGCGAGCGCAGCGGCCTGACGCCCTTCGATACAAAACGATGGACCCGCATCCTGCACGACCATGGCGGCTGGAGTTGCCCCAGTTGGCCGACCGAGTACGGCGGGCCGGGCTGGAGCTACGAGCAGCAGTACGTCTTCGAGCGTGAGCTCCGGGAAAACGATGCGCCGCCGCTCGATCTCTTTTCCGCCGGCATGGTCGGACCGGCGCTGATCGAGTTCGGCACGGACGATCTGAGGCAACGTTTTCTGCCGGGCCTCGCCAACGGCGACATCCTTCTCTGCCAGGGCTATTCCGAGCCCAATGCCGGATCGGATCTGGCCGCCCTGCAATGCCGCGCGGTCCGCGAGGGCGACGAATACGTCATCAACGGCACCAAGACCTGGACCAGCAGCGCGCCCTATGCGGACTATCTGTTTGGCCTGTTCCGCACGGATTCGTCCGGCAAGAAACAGCACGGCATCACGGTGCTTTTCGTCGACATGAAGTCGCCGGGCCTCTCGATCAGCCCGATCCTGTCGTTCGAGGGCGGCGACGAGCTCAACCAGACCTATTTCGACAACGTCCGCGTCCCCGTCGCCAACCGGCTCGGCGAGGAGCACAAGGGCTGGTCCATCGGCAAGTACATCCTGGGCATGGAACGTTTCGGCTCGGCGGAGGTCGGCTTGAGCACGGGAACCTTGAGGCGGCTGAAGGAGATCGCCGGCGAGGAGCCGGCCAACGGCGAACGTCTGATCGACGATCCCGAGTTCGCCCGGGAGGTTGCCTCGGTCGAAGCGGCCCTGCGCCAGCTTGAATTGACCGAGCAGCGTTTCCTGTTCGGTCCCGGCGGACCGGACGCCATGGGTTTCGAAGCCTCGCTGCTGAAGGTCAAGGGCACCGAGCTTCATCAGCAGATCCTGACCTTGATGGTCGAGGCCATCGGTGCCTATGGCCATGTCGAGCCCGATGGCGAGCCCGACGACAAAGCCAACGCCATGCCCCTGGGCCCGGAGGCGATCGGCTATGCCGCGCACACCTATTTCAACATGCGCAAGGCGACTATCTGGGGCGGCTCGTCGGAGATCCAAAAGAACATCATCGCCAAGGCCGTGCTGGGCCTTTGAGGAACCGAGCCATGGATTTCTCCCTCACCGAAGACCAGCGCATCTTTCGCGAAACCATCGAACGGGTCGTCTCCGACCTCTATCCCTTCGACAAACGCCAGGCTGCGGTCGCAACGCCGCAGGGTTATCTGGACGCGCACTGGCAGCAATTCGCCGAGCTCGGCTGCATGGCCGCACCCTTTCCCGAAGCCTATGGCGGCCTGGACGGCGGCCCGATCGAGCTGATGCTGATCGCCGAGCAGTTCGGCCGGCGTCTCGTCACCTCGCCCTATCTGGCGACCGTGGTCCTGGGCGGCCACGCCGTCCTGCTCGGCGGCAGCGAAGAGCAACGCGGCGACATCCTGCCCCAGGTGGCTGAAGGCGCGCTGAAGCTGGCACTTGCCTATAACGAACGGCAGGCGCGCTTTGCGCTGAACGATGTCACGACATCCGCGAAACCGGACGGCGACGGTTATGTGCTGGCGGGCCAGAAAGACGTCGTCTTCTATGCCCAGGACGCTGACATCATCGTGGTTGCCGCGCGCACCAGCGGTGACCAGCACGACCGCGACGGCCTCAGCCTGTTCCTTGTCCCCGCCAACGCATCCGGCCTGACCATGGCCGGCTACGGCACGCAAGACGGCAGCCGCGCCGCGAATATCCTGCTCGATGACGTCAGGGTTGGCGCCGACGCGTTGCTGGGCGACGCCGGCACGGCCTATCCGGTCCTGGAGCGGGTCATCGACCACGCCATTGCCTTCACTTGCGCGGACTCAATGGGGTCGATGTGGGAGATCTACCGTACCACCCTCGATTATCTCAAAACGCGCGAACAGTTCGGCCAGACGCTCGGCTCGTTCCAGGCGCTGCAACACCGCATGGTCGACGTCTATGCGGCGTGCGAACTCACGCAGTCGACGGTCTACGAGGTGACGTTGAGCCTCGACAAGGACGCGGAAACCCGCCGGCGTGCCGCCAGCTCGGCGAAGTACCTGATCGGGCGGGCGGCAAGGAAAGTCGGCGAAGAGGGTGTCCAGCTTCATGGCGGCATCGGCATGACCATGGACTTCCCCATCGGTCACCACCTGAAGCGGTTGATGATGATGAACGCTTCCTTCGGTGACATGCGCCATCATCTGAACCTGCTGGCCCGGACCCTGCGCGCCGCCGCCTGATACGATGTTAGGGACTTGTCAACCGGCATGATGACTCAATAGCCTGACGCCGTTTTCGGCCGGTGCGTGCCTTACGGGCGACGGGATGCACCGCGTTGGTCTCTGAACCAACGGCAGCGTCGCCCGGTGGGAGGGGAACGATGTCACAATCCGAAAGCGTCACGACGACGCGCCGGGGCAAGGTCCTGGAGGTCACGCTGAACCGGCCGCCGGTCAACGCGATCGACGCCGCGACGTCGATGGAGCTCTATCAGGCCTTCCGCACCTTGCAGGACGATGACGGCCTCTTGATCGGCATCATCACGGGTACCGGCGACCGCGCGTTTTCCGCCGGTTGGGATTTGAAGGCGGTTGCCGCCGCTGATTCGCTTGAAGACATGGAAGGCGAGGAATCACCCGGCGGGTTCGCTGGCCTGACCGAGTTCTGGGATCTGCACAAACCGGTCATCGCGGCGGTCAACGGCTTCGCGATCGGCGGCGGTTTCGAGCTTGCGCTGTGCGGCGACATCATCCTGGCCGCCGAGCACGCGGAGTTCTGGCTGCCGGAAATGGAACGCGGTTTCCTGGCCAGCGCCGGCGCCATCCAGCGCCTGCCGCGCCGCATTCCCTACAACGTCGCCATGGACCTGTTCTTCACCGGCCGCCACATGACAGCCGACGAAGCCAAACACTGGGGCCTGATCAAGGAAGTCCTGCCGGCCGATCAGTTGATGGACCGCACGCGCGAGCTGGCCGATCAGCTGAGCGAGGGTGCGCCGCTGGCCTTGCAGGCGATGAAGGCCATCATGCCGGCGATCATGAACCTGCCCATCGACGAGGCCATGCGCGCGACCAAACGCGGTAACAGCGGCGTCCCGGTCTTCGAGGCGATGACCGATTCCGAAGACGCCATGGAGGGGCCACGGGCGTTCGCCGAGAAACGCAAACCCAACTGGAAGGGCCGCTGAGACATGAACGGTCAGAACGGAGGCGGCGCCGGTCAAGTCGACGTCCTTGTGGTCGGCGCCGGTTTCTCCGGCCTTTATTTGCTCCATCGCCTGCGCGGTATGGGCTTTTCCGTTCAGGTCATTGAAAAAGGCTCGGACGTCGGCGGCACCTGGTACTGGAACCGCTATCCCGGCGCACGCTGCGACATCGAGAGCCTCGACTACTCCTATTCGTTCGACGAGGACCTGCAGCAGGAGTGGTCGTGGCCTGACCGTTACTCGGTTCAGCCGGATATCCTGCGCTATGCCGATCACGTCGCCGAGCGCTTCGACCTGCGCCGCGACATCACCTTCGACACGACGGTGACGGCGGCATCCTGGAACGAGGACACGGGCCGCTGGACGATCGATACGGATACCGGCGGACGGTTCGTGGCCACCTGGTTCATCATGGCGACCGGCTGCCTTTCGGCCTCGCGCCTGCCCGACATTCCCGGCCGCGACGATTTCGAAGGCCAGATCTATCACACCGGCCTGTGGCCCCATGAGCCCGTTGACTTCACCGGTCTCAACGTCGGCGTCATCGGCACCGGGTCGTCGGCCATTCAGGCGATCCCCATCATCGCCGAGCAGGCCAAGCACTTGACCGTCTTCCAGCGCACGCCGAACTTCTCGGTCCCCGCCTGGAACGGCCCGCTCGACCCGGAGGACGAGCGCGAGCGCAAGGAGAACTACGCCGAGATCCGCGAGTTCAGCCGCTGGTCCAGCGGCGGGTTCTATTCCGCGGCAAAGGACGAGGCCCTGATCGAACAGACGGACGATGCCGTGCAAAAGGAGATTGAGCGGCGCTGGGCCGAAGGGGGCTTCTACGTCATGGATGTCTACGGCGACATCATGACCGACGCGCGCGCCAACGAGGTCGTCGCCGAGTTCGTGCGCAACAACATCCGTTCGCGCGTCCGGGATCCCGAGGTCGCCGAGCTTCTATGTCCGAAGGCGCACCCGTTCGGCACCAAACGGCTGTGCGTCGATACCGACTACTATGAGACTTACAACCGGGACAACGTCACGCTGGTCGATCTCAAGACGACACCGATCGAAGCAATCACCGTGACCGGCGTGCGCACGACGGAGGCTGACTACGACTTTGACGCCATCGTCTACGCCACCGGCTTCGACGCCATGACCGGCGCGCTCACCAATGTCGATATCCGCGGGCGCGACGGCGTCTCATTGCGCGACAAGTGGAAGGCGGGGCCACGCACCTATCTGGGCCTGATGGTCGCCGGCTTTCCCAACCTCTTCACGATCACCGGACCGGGCAGTCCCTCGGTGCTCTCCAACATGATGACGTCCATCGAACAGCATGTGGAATGGGTCACCGACTGCATGGCCCATGTGCGCGACCGCCAGATGGCCCGCATCGAGCCCACTGTCGCCGCCGAAGACCGATGGGTCGACCATGTCAGCGAAACCGCCGCGGACACGCTCTATCCGGAGGCCAACTCCTGGTACATGGGCGCCAACATCCCGGGCAAACCGCGTGTCTTCCTGCCCTATGTCGGCGGCGTCGGCACCTATCGCAAGATCTGCGAGGATGTCCGCGCCAACGACTACGAGGGGTTCGAGATCGCGCGCTAAGGCCGGGCCGCGGCGCCGCCGGGCACGACACCGCGTTCGTCGCCGACGACGCGGGTCTGGCGCATGCGCCGGCGCCAGCGATCAGCGTCATAGCCGGTGCCCCGGTGCAAGAGACAACGGTTGTCCCAGATCACGAAGTCGCCGGCTTGCCACTGGTGCGTCACGACATGCTGCGGCTGCGTTGCGCGGTCGAGGAGGTCGTCGAGCAGCCGGCGGCTGTCGATACCGGACCAGCCGGGAATCGACCGGGCGTGCGAACCGACATAGTAGTTCTTTAGACCGTTCGATGGGTTCTCGCGCACCAGACGGTGCATGACCGGCGGCAGCGAGGCCGCATGGTTGGGATCGACCGGCGCGATCGGGCTTCTGGAAAAGACGTAGTCGTGGACAACATGGAGCGGGTCGATCGTCTCGCGGAGCACATCCGGCAACACGGCATAGGCCGAACGCATACTGGCGAAAGCCGTCGCGCCGCCCTCGCCCGGCACCTCATAGGCATGAACGATCGAGACGAAGGACGGGACCTCGCGAAACGATGAGTCCGAATGCCAAAGCTGATTGCCGGTCTGATAGTGGGTGCTGGCGTCCGCGTTGCCGCGTTTGGTGCCGTCATCCTCGACATTGCCGACCGTGCCGAAGAACGTGACCTCGCCGGTCTTGCCGAACGTCACGTGTTCGGCCTCCGGCTCGCCCAGCAAGCGGGTGAATGCCAGTTGTTTGTCGTCAGTCATGTCCTGGTCGGGGAAACACAGCAGCGAATAACGGTCGATGGCGTCGCGGATTTCGCCCAACGCGGACGGCGCCACATCGCCCGACAGCGCAACACCGGTAACGCGCGCACCGAAGGCCTCGTGTAGCGGTTCGATACGAAGCTGACTCATCGTCCTGCCATCCGTTCTTCACCCTGCGGCCAGCAAGTGTAGGAGCACTGGCCCAAACCGTGAAGCCTATCGGATCGACGGGTTGTTTCTGAGATGCTCGACCAGATGATCGACAACCGCACGCACGCGCGCCGAGGTCTGGCCGGCCTCCTTGTGCACCACATGGATCGGCACGGCCGGTGGAGCGACGTCATCAAGAACGAGTTCCAGGCGCCCGGACGCCAGGTACGGCGCGATCATGTAGGAGAGCACGCGGGTGATCCCCCGGCCGGCCATGGCGGCGGCGATCGCGGGGTCAGCGTTGTTGACCTGAAGCCGCGCTTGCGGCCTGACGGCCTGTCGCTTGCCGTCCTTGTCAAACGCCCACTCGCCGCCAGGCGTCATGTGGGCGAAGTCGATGAGATCGTGGCCTTGCAGGTCTGACGGTTCGACCGGACGGCCACGGCGCTCGAGGTAGTCCGGCGACGCACACAAGACACGCCGCACCTTGCCGACGCGCACCGCGCTGAGCGAGGAGTCCGGCAGTTCGGCGATGCGCACGGCAACGTCGATGCCTTCCTCGACCAGGTGAACGACCCGGTCGACATAGACCGAGTGGACAGCGATCTCAGGATAACGGTCCAACAGGTTCAGAAGCGCCGGCGCCATGATCATGCGGCCGAACAGGGCCGAGGCCGTCACCGAGACGACGCCGCGCGGCGCCGCGTAGGTGCCGGCCGCATGGCGGTCGGCCTCGTCGACCTCCGCCAGGATACGACGGCAGTCATCGAGATAACGTTCGCCCGCATCGCTTAGCCGGACAGTACGGGTCGTGCGATGAAAGAGACGCGCCCCCAACCGGTCTTCCAGCGCCGAGACGGCGCGCGTAACCGAGGCGGCCGAAAGGTTCAGACGGCGCGCCGCCGGCGAAAAGCCGGATTCCTCAGCGACAGCGACAAACACGGCCATGGTCTGAAGACGATCCATTTATTATTCCTATAGTCGCAATAATCTTTTGAACATAATACTTATTCTATCTAATCGGCAAAAATATCAATCTCCCCTCCAAGGCGCCACACACGGTCAATACCGCGCGGACGCCTGACACCATTCAGCAAGGGGAAAAAGACCATGTCAGATACCGCACGCACCCGGGGCGCCCACCATGTCGGTTTGACCGTCCCCGATCTCGCCAAGACCCGTGCGTTCTTCGTCGACACGCTGGGCTACCAGCAGGTCGGCGAAGTTCCCGCTTATCCCGCCGTCTTCCTGTCCGACGGCGCGACCATGATCACCTTGTGGCAGGCCGCCAATCCCGAGACCGCCGTGCCGTTCGACCGCAAGAACGTTATCGGTCTGCACCACCTGGCGCTCGGCGTCGAGAATGTGGACGCCCTGGACGATCTCTATGGCGCGCTCCAAACCAACGACGATGTCGCCGTGGAGTTCGCGCCCGAACCGCTGGGCGACGGGCCGGCCCAGCACATGATGTGCGCCATTCCCGGCGGCATTCGCGTCGAATTCATCGCCGCCTGACGCAAGCAACGGGGAAAGCCGATGTCCGAGGAATGGCCGCATGGCGACTCACCGTTCCACGAAGGCGAACTGGCCGCGCAGGAGCGCGTCGGCGTGCGCGACAAGATCGAGCCGTTTGCGCGCCGCGTGGTCCGCGATCACATGCCCGGCCAGCACCGGGAATTCTATGCACAGTTGCCCTTCGTGCTGCTCGGCACCGTCGACGATAAGGGACGCCCCTGGGCCTCCCTGGTCGCCGGACGCCCGGGCTTCATGACGTCACCCGACGAACGGTCCCTTCACATCGGCGCCCCGCCGCTCGCCGGCGATCCGCTGAACGAGACGCTGCAGGAAGGCGCGCTTGTCGGCCTGCTTGGCATCGAGCCGATGACCCGGCGGCGCAACCGCATGACCGGCAAGATCACCGCGATCGAGAACGGCGGATTCGGCGTCGCCGTCACCCAGGCGTTCGGCAACTGCCCGCAATACATCCAAAGCCGCGCCGTCACGCTTCTGCCGGAGATCGACACGCCAGCGGTGGATCGGCCTGTCCATCGCGGCGGCCGCTTCGACCAGGCGACGCGGGAGCTGATCGAACGGTCTGACACGCTCTTCATCGCGACGGCCTACACGGCCGATCCGGACTCACCGTCGCAAGGCGCCGATGTCTCGCACCGCGGCGGCAAGCCGGGTTTCGTACGGGTCGACGACGACCGGACCTTCGTCGTTCCCGATTTCTCCGGCAACTTCCACTTCAACACGATCGGCAACATCGTGCAGAACCCCAGGGCCGGCTTTCTGTTCGTCGACTTCGAGACGCGGGATGTCGTGTACATGACCGGCGCGGCCGAGATCATCTGGGATGGCGACGACGTCACCGCGTTCGCCGGCGCCGAACGGCTGATTCGCTTTCGCCTGGACGAGTTGATCCGCGTCGAGACGAGCCTGCCGCTTGCCTTCGACTTCGATACCTATTCGCCGGTGCTCGACCACACCGGTAGCTGGGAGAAGACCGCCGAGACGATCGCGGCCGAGAAAGAACGCAACACCTACATTCCCTATGAGATCTGCGATGTCAGGCCGGAAAGCGACGTCATCACGTCGTTCTATCTGCGCCGCGCCGACGGCAAGGCACCGGCACGCCACGAACCCGGCCAATTCCTGCCGATCCGCCTGGCTATTCCCGGTCAGGACGAACCGGCGCTGCGCACCTACACACTCTCCGATGCGCCGGACGGCGCGACCTACCGGCTCTCGATCAAGAAGGAGGGCGGCACGGCGCTTGTCTCCAACCACCTGCATGACAACGCGGCGAAAGGGTTCCGCCTGGAGGCCATGGCACCGCGCGGCAAGTTCGTTCTGGACCAATCGAGCGACCGTCCGGTGGTGCTGATCTCCGGTGGTGTCGGTATCACGCCGATGATGGCGATGGCCAATTTCATCATCGCCGAAGGCAAGCGCACGCGGGCGTTCCGGCCGACCTATTTCATCCACGGCGCCCAGAACGGCCGCCTGCACGCCTTCGGTGATCACATCAGGCAACTGGCCGCCGAACATGAGGCGTTCAACGCCCATGTCCGCTACAGCCAGCCAAGCGACGACGACGCGATCGGCGTGACCCATGACAGCGAGGGGTTTGTCGATGTCGATCTTCTGAAGGCCCTGCTGCCGTTCGACGACTACGACTTCTATCTGTGCGGACCCGGACCGTTCATGCAGTCGCTCTATGATGGCCTGACCGGCCTCGGCGTAAGCGACGAGCGGATCCACTACGAGTCCTTCGGACCGGCGACCGTGCTCAAGCACGATACGAGTCCGAAGCCCATGCCCGCACCGGGGGAAGCGGTCGACGGCCCGGTCAGCGTCAACTTCGCGGCTTCCGATGTAACCGCGACGTGGTCACCGGACAGCGGCACGCTGCTGGAACTGGCCGAAGCCGCTGGCCTTAACCCCAACTATGCCTGCCGTTCCGGCGTCTGCGGCACCTGCGCCACGCGCATCAAATGCGGCAGCGTGGACTATGTCGAAGAGCCGAGCGCGCCACGGGCCGACGACGAAGTCCTGATTTGCTGCGCGACGCCGCGGTCGGAAACCGGCGAGGCAAGCTGCGGCAACGACCTGGGCGTCGTGCTCGATCTCTAACCGGAAAGGCAACAACGACACAACGACCAGGAAGCCATCATGGAACGACCGCCCCTGCCACCGTTCACCGCCGAAACCGCCGCGCAAAAGGTGCGCCTTGCCGAGGATGGGTGGAACAGCCGCGATCCCGAGCGCGTCGCCCAGGCCTATACGCCCGACAGTCGTTGGCGCAACCGCGCGGAGTTTCTGCAAGGCCGCGACGCCATTGTCGCGTTCCTCAAGCGCAAGTGGGCGCGCGAACTCGACTACCGCCTGATCAAGGAATTGTGGGCGACCGCGGAGAACCGTATCGCCGTGCGCTTTGCCTATGAGTGGCACGACGATAGTGGTCAGTGGTTCCGCTCCTACGGCAACGAGAACTGGGAGTTCGATGACACCGGCCTGATGCGCCGGCGCATCGCCAGCATCAACGACCTGCCGATCACCGAGGCCGACAGGAAGTACTTCTGGCCCGACGGCCGCCGCCCCGACGATCACCCGGGGCTTTCCGACCTCGGCCTGTAACGCAAACGCCGTTCCCCGCATCTCGCTAGGGAACACATTGGAGACCTGCCATGACCGAGAAGTTTGATGTCGTCATCCTGGGCGCCGGTAACGCCGGGTTCGGTGTGTCGAGCATCGTGCACAGCGCGGGAAAGAGCCTGGCGCTGATCGAAGACCGCGACTTCGGCGGAACCTGTCCCAATCGCGGCTGCACACCGAAGAAGGTGCTGGTCGCCGCCGCCCACAGCCTTCACGAGATCGAGCGGGCGAGCGTTCACGGCATCACCGTCGGCGAACCGCGTCTGGATTGGGCGGCTATGATCGACCGGGAGAAGGACCTGATCGCGTCGATCCCCGGCAACATGCGCAACCTCGCCGAGCAGCGCGGTACCGCCATCACCGGCAACGCCCGCTTTACCGGCCCTAGCACCATCGAGGTCGACGGCCGGGTGATCGAGGGCGAAGACATCGTCATCGCGACGGGGTCGAAGCCGCGAAGCCTGCCGATACCCGGCGCCGAACACATGATCACGTCGGACGAGGTGTTGTCCGAACGCGCCATGCCGGAGTCGGTCGTTTTCGTCGGCGGCGGCGTCATCGCCATGGAGTTCAGCCATGTCTACGCCCGCGCCGGGGCAGAGGTGACGATCCTGGAGGCTCTGCCACGGCTCCTGCCGCGCCTGGATCACGACGCCGTCGACGCGATCCGCGCGGAAACCGAGCGACTGGGCGTGACGGTTAAGACCGGCGTCACCGTGACGGAGATCTCTGAGACCGGCGACGGTCTTCGCGTCGACTACGAGCACGGCGGCAAGGCGCAGCACCAGAAGGCCGCGCGGATCGTGAACGGCGCGGGCCGCGTCGCCAATGTCGACACGCTGGATTTGGAAGCAGCCGGTATTGCCCATGACGGCATCCGGGTCGAGGTCGACGACTACCTGCGTTCGATTTCCAATCCCGCCGTGTGGGTCGCGGGCGACGCCCTCGTCCACTCCGCCCAGCTCTCACCTGTCGCGACCTATGAGGGCCGGATCGTCGGGCACAACATCGTCAACGGGCCTTCCGAGAAGCCGCACTATGACGCGATCCCGAGCAGCGTCTACACCGTGCCGGCGCTGAGCAGCGTCGGCCTGACCGAAGAGCAGGCCAGGGAGCGCGACATCAACGTCAAGGTCGTGACGTCTGACATGACCGAGTGGTTCTCGGGCCGCACCTATGGCGAGACCGTCGCCTTCGCCAAGACCCTGGTCGACCCGGACAGCGACTGCATCGTCGGCGCGCATCTGGTCGGCCATCAGGCCGATGAGCTGATCCATCTCTTCGCGCTTGCCATGCGCCATGGCATCCCGGCCGCCGATCTGCGCGACCAGATCTACGCTTTCCCGACCTTCTCAGCCGACGTCAAAAGCATGGTCTAAGCGGCAGAGGGCCAGGCGGCCTGGTCAAGGACCGGCGCCGCCTACACGGAAGGGCTGGTCAAAGCGCGCGCTGGAGGCTAGAGCGTTCCCACGCCACGTCGCGCCTTGTCGGAGGGAAAGGGAACCGCCATGAAATTTCAGCTCGCCATCAACCTGGAACGTATGGACGACAGCCAGGACATGGCCGAGGTCGCGCGCCATACGCTGGAGATGGTTCAGATGGCCGATCAAGGCGGCTTCAACATCGCCTGGGCCGCCGAGCATCACGCGCTGGAGATGACGATCGCGCCCAACCCGTTTTCGATCCTGACCTGGTGGGCCGATCACACGGATCGCATCCGGCTCGGCACCGCGGTTGTCGTCGCGCCCTATTGGCATCCCATCGAGCTGGCGGGCGAGGCGGCTTTCGTCGATCTGATCAGCGGCGGACGGCTGGAGTTCGGCATCGGCTCAGGCGCCTATCAACGCGAATTCGACCGCATGCAGCCGGGCCTCAAACAGACCGACGGCTGGCGCTACATGCACGAAATGCTGCCGGCGCTGAAGGCGCTGTGGGCCGGTGACTACGAGCACGATGGCGAGTTCTGGTCGTTCCCGACATCGACCTCCGTGCCGAAGCCGGTCCAGAAACCGCATCCGCCGATCTGGGTCGCCGCGCGCGCGCCGATCACCTATGACTACGCGGTCAAGCATGGCTGCCACATCGTGTCGTGGCCGCTGACCCGATCGTTCTCCGAAGCCGAACTCTACAAGTCCCGCCTGGACGAAGCGATGGATGCCCATCCGGGCGCCGAGCGGCCGATCTTCGCCATGATGCGCCACACCGCCGTCTACGACAGCAAGGACGAGTGGGAGATCCCGGTCAAGGCGGCGCAGCGCCAGCTCAGCCAGTTTGAGAACCTGTTCAAGAACCTGGGCGACGTCGAAGACGGTTTTCCCCGGTCGATCCCGTTCGACGAACTGGGCAACCGCGACGAATACGATCCCAAGATGCTGAGCGAGAACCTGATGTTCGGCACGCCCGACGAGGTGATCGCCAAGCTGAAGCGGTACGAAGACCTGGGGGTCGACGAGTTCGTCTATTACGCCAGCATGGGTCTGGGCCTCAAAGAACAGAAACGTTCGCTCGAACTGTTCTGTTCCGAGGTCATTCCGGCGTTCTCCTGACCACCCTGCCGCCATGGCGGACCGCACCAGCGACGGCACAGCCTTCGATGTCAGCGGACCGGAGAAGGCGCCGGTCATCGCTCTGATCCACGGGCTGGGTATGAACCGGAAGATGTGGCAGTGGCATGTGCCGACGCTGGCGGAACGTTATCGCGTGGTCAGCTACGACCTCGCCGGCCACGGCGAGAACGCGCGGCCGGAAGCCGTGCTGTCCTTGCCGGTGTTTGCCGATCAGTTGCGCGCGTTGCTCGATCACGCGGATGTCGCCAAGGCTGCCATCGTCGGGTATTCGCTGGGCGGTATGATCAACCGGCGCTTCGCCATGGATCATCCAGACCGCATCTCCGCCCTTGTGATTTTGAACTCACCCCATGAACGCAGCCCGGAAGCCCAGAAGCTGGTCGAGGATCGTGCCGCCGATACGGCCGCGGGCGGCCCGGCCGCCACTCTTGACGCGTCGATCGCGCGCTGGTTCACGCCCGGTTTTCGTGAAGTCCGGCCCGACATCATCGCGCTCGCGCGCCGGTGGATCCTGGCCAACGACCCGGAGGTCTACGCCCAGGCCCGCCAGGTGCTGGCCCGGGGCGTGGTCGAGCTGATCCGCCCGCAGCCGCCGATCACGGTACCCACGCTCGTCATGACCACCGAGAACGACAGCGGCAGCACGCCGGCCATGTCCCACGGGATCGCGAGCGAAATCGCCGGCGCCGAGACCGTGATCCTACCGCACCTCCAGCACATGGGGCTCGTCGAAGAACCCCGGCTCTTTACCGATCCCGTGCTGCGGTTTCTCGACGAGATCTTACACTGACGCACCGCGCACGTTCGCGACAAGGAAGACCACAATGCAGAAACTTTCTGGCGGACAGGCTGCCGTCGAAGCACTGAAGGCAGAAAAGGTCGAGCACGTGTTCGGCCTGATCGGCTCAGCGACCATGGAAATGTTCGACGCGCTTTACGACGCGCCGAAGATCACCTTCATCGGCGTCCACGATGAACGCACGGGCACCCACATGGCCGACGGCTACGCGCGGGCGACCGGACGGGCCGGGGTGATCCTGGCCGGGCAGAACGGGCCCGGCGCGACCAATCTGGTGACGGGACTTGGCCAGGCGGCTGCCGCGTTCTCGCCGGTCGTCTCGATCGCCGGGTCGCTCTCCACCGGTCATGTCTACCGCGATGCCTTCCAGGAGGTCGACCAGCAGGCCCTGTTTGCGCCGGTGACGAAGAAGACCTGGACCGCAACGCAGGTGGATCGCGTGCCCGAGATGTTTCGCGAGGCCTTCCGTGTCGCCATGACACCACGGCGCGGCCCGGTGCAGCTCAACCTGCCGCGCGACGTGTTGTCGGCGACGGCGGCGTTTCCGCCATTCCAAGAGCCCGCGGCCTACCGCTCGCAACACGTTCCCGCAGGCGCAGCGGAGGCTATCCAGGAAGCCGCCGATCTGCTGCGTGGCGCGGAACGGCCGGTGATCGTCGCCGGCGGTGGCATCAAGAACACCGGCGGTCACAAGGAAGCCTTGGAACTGGCCGAGGCTTTGAACGCGCCGGTCGTCACCGCGCCCGGCCATGGCGACGCCATTCCCTTCGGCCATCCGCTGAATGCCGGTCAGATGGGCCCGCGCGGCAATCCCGTGGCGTCTCGCCTGGCCAAGGAGGCCGACGTGATCCTGGCGCTCGGCACGCGCCTCGGCTTCAACGCGACCTTCTATTCCTACCACAACATCAACGAGCAGGCGGCGATCATCCAGGTCGAGCTGGAGCCGACCGCCATCGGCCGCTACTTCCCGGTCGCCGTCGGCATCTGGGCGGACGCGCCGACGGCGGCCTTACAATTGCGCGATGCCATCGCCAACCGGGAGAAACGCGCGGAAGTCGAGGCTTGGACCGAAGAGTTCGCCAGGGAACGCGCGGCTTACCTGGAAAAACGCGATGCCGACGCGGCGACCGACGCCCACCCGATCCAACCCTCCGGGCTCTTCAAGGTTTTGCGCGACGTCCTGCCGCGCGACGCCGCCGTCACGCTCGATGCCGGAACGCTGTGTCTGCAGGCGACGGACGCGCTGAACCACTGGGAGCCGCCCAGCCTCTTTACACCGCTTGACTTCGGACTGGTCGGATTCTCGTTCGCCTGTGGCCTGGGCATCAAACTCGGCTGTCCCGAGCGGCCGGTTGTCAGCCTGATGGGCGACGGCGGATTCGGCATGACGATCTCTGAGCTCAGCACCGCCGTCGACCATGGGATCAACACGGTGACCGTGGTCATGAACAACAGGTGCTGGGGCGCGGAAAAGGCCTATCAGCGCGACTTCTTCGGCGAACGCTATATCGGCGCCGATGTCAGCAGCCCGCCCTTCGACAAGGCCGCCGAACTCTACGGCGCGGCCGGTTTCCGTGTCGAGCGCATCGGCGAGGTCGGCGAAGCTGTCGAAGCGGCACTTCAATGCGGCAAACCGGCTGTGATCGATGTTGCCGTCGACCCGGCGGCGCTCTACAGCTTCCGGCGCGACAGCTTCAAGCACAGAGGCGGATAACGGCCACGTTTGCGCCTAGCCGTGCTCCTCCAGAAACCGGCGGCTGAAGTCGACGGCCTCGCGCACGAAGAGTTCACATCGATCGTGCCCTTCGGGCTCGTCGATGCGCGGCACGATCCAGCCCAGATAGGTGAAGGCACGCAGCACCATGAAGAGCGGCAGGTGTGTGGTATCGAGCGGCCTGACGGTGCGATAGCCTTCCAACAGAGCACGTTCCAGATCGGCAATATCCGGCTCGTCGTTGTTGCGCAGCAATGTCGTGGCGATCTCGAACAAACGATAACCGTAACCGCTGTCGTCGAAGTCGATCAGGATGACGTCGGTGCCGTCCACCAGGATGTTCTCGCGCAAGGCATCGGCGTGGATCAAGCCGTAGTCGAGCGACGGGCCGACATCCTTTAGCATCGCGCGGGCCACGGCACGCGCCCGCGTGATGACGGCAAGTCCGTCGTCATTCAGAAAGGGATTTTCCCAGAATCGGCCCCACACCGGCGCCTCGCCCAGCAGACCGTCAAGGTCCCACGACCGGCGGGTGAACGTCGCCGGCGGCGACCAGTTATCGGAGCTTGCATGGAGTCGAGCGAGCGCGATGCCGATGTTGCGAAATACCGTCTGGCGGTCTGCGAGCGTCAGCGGCACACCGCCCTCGCCCATGGGCTGGCCGGGCATCCACGAGAGCGCGCTGAACAGCCGCCCATCGACACGCTCGACGAACCGGCCGTCTGCCGACGCCAAGGGCGACGGCACCGCGACGCCTTCGGCGCTCAACACATCGGTCCAGGCGAGTTCGGAGAGGATTTCCTCCTCGGTGACGTAGCCGTCGCGGTGAAGCCTGAGCGCGAAGCGCCGTCCGTCCGCAGCGAACGCGCTATAGATTTTGTTCTCGCGCTCCGCGACCAGCTCAAGGGCGTTCTCGTCAAACCCCCAGCGCGACGCAGCCGTTTGCACCAGGGCCGTTGTCATGTCGCCACAGGCACGGTCGTCAACGCATCGTCGAGCGCATCCAACAGCAGATTGGCGTTTTCCTTGGTGAACGGCAGCGGCGGGCGGATCTTGAGTGTGTTGTAGTGAATGCCCAGGACATTGAGCAGAACGCCGCGATCCCGCATCGCGTTGGCGATGGTCGTCGCATAGGCCGTCGCCGGTTCCTTGGTCGCGCGATCAAGCACCAGTTCGGCGCCGAAGAACAGACCGGAGCCTCGGATGTCGCCGATGACGTCGTGACATTCCGCCAATGCGGTAAGCCCCTCGCGAGCGTAGTCGCCGACGACACGGGCGTTCTCCATCAGGCCTTCGTCCTGGACCACCTCCAGCGTGGCGAGTGCCGCGGCGGCGCACACGGGATTGCCGCCGAAGGTGTTGAAATAGCGAAACGACGTCCGGAACGCGGCCATGATGTCCGGCGTCGTGACGACACCGGCCACCGGATGCCCATTGGCCATGGGTTTGCCGAGCGTGATGACATCGGGTGTCAGGCCGATCTTTTGATGGCCCCACATGTGTGTTCCGATGCGGCCGAATCCCGGTTGCACCTCGTCGGCGATGATGACGCCGCCTGCCTTGCGCACAACCGCCTCGGTCTCGGCCAGGAACCCTTCCATCAAGGTCGGGAACCCTTCGTTGGCGAAGAAAGGGCAGATGATGAGCGACGAGAAGCCGTGCCCCGACGCCTCAAGCTCCTGGATGGCAGCCTCAACGGCGGCCGCGAACGCGCGGGCATGGGCGGCACCTGCTTCACCGCCCAGGGGGCGGTAGCTGTCGGGCGCCGGTACGTGGCGGATATGGGATCCGTCGCCGGTTTTCGGCGGGTTGGTGCGGCTCAACTGCGCCACGGCCGAGGTGTTGCCGTGATAGGTGTGGTCGGTCGCGATGACGCCGCGCTTGCCCGTCACCGCCTCACCCATCCTGAGCGCGATGTCGTTGGCCTCCGATCCCGTGCAGGTCATGATCATGGTCGAGAACGGATCGCCGAAGGTCGCGCTCAGCCGCTCGATATAGTCCAGGATCGTCTCGTGCAGATACCGCGTGTGCGTGTTGAGCGTTCCCGCCTGGCGGCAGATGGCTTCGACGACATGCGGATGACAATGCCCGACATGGGGCACGTTGTTGTAACAGTCCAGGTACTTGCGGCCGTCGGCGTCCCACACCCAGACACCCTCGCCCTTCACCAGATGGACGGGCTCCTCATAGAACGTCGAGACGTTCGGCCCCAGCAGACGCCGCCGCCGGTTCAACAGATCCTGTGATCGCGCGCTTACCGCCATACCGTCACCCACTTCCCCATGATCGGACCGCGAGGCCGCCGCCCGTTCCGTCCCTATGCTTCCATCGCCATGGCTGACTGTCTTTCGTGTCCGCTTCGTGAAGTCAAGCGGCCGGCTGCAAATTAGGCTGCAGCCATTGCCCGGGCATAACCCATCCGGCGGTTAGACATTTGACCGGCAGCGAGGCAAGGTGCGCCTGCCATGGCAAGTATCTATGACGTCGCCGCCGCTGCCGGCGTTTCGATCACCACCGTGTCCCATGTCTATTCCGGTAACCGGCATGTGGCGGCGGATACGGTGGCGCGGGTCATGGAGGCGGCCAAGGATCTGGACTACAGTCCCCGCCTGAGCGCCCGCGCCCTGGCGACCGGGCGGTCGATGATTCTGGGCGTCTGTTTTCCGGCCGAAAGCAGCCTGCTTCATCGAAATCCTTACTTCCCGGCCCTGCTGGAGGGCTTGTCGGCGGCAGCGGGCAAGCAGGGCTACGGCTTTCTGCTGATCCCCAACGCGCTCGGCGAAGACGGTGTGAGCCAGGGCGAGCTTCTTGGACAGCTCGACGGCGTCATCATCGCCGACCCCGCCGAAGACGATGTCCGCCTCGCCGCTTTTCTGGAGCGCGATCTGCCGGTCATCACCGTTGGACGGTGGATGAGCCGCCAGGACATACCCTGGGTCGACAATGACCACTCCAAGGCCTTGGAGAACCTGTTCATCCACCTTGACGAGCAGGGTTACGAGCGGCCGCTTTTGCTGAACAAGCGGCCGACGATTTCCTATGAGTCAGATGTCGAACAGGCGTTCCAAAGGGAAACGGCAGCGCGCGGACTGCCGGGCCGCACCGTCTGGTGCGAGGATTTCTTCAGCCAGAAGACCTATGACGTGGCGCGCGAGATCCTGACCGCGGGCGACCGGCCCGACGTCATCATCGCCAGCACCGACAGCCAGGCATTATCGGTGCTGCAGGCCGCCAGTGATCTGGGCATCGACATTCCCGGCGAACTTGGCGTCGTCGGCGAAGGCGAAACGGTCCTTGCCGCAAGTTCGATACCACCGCTGACCAGCATTCGCGTCTTTCCCGACAAACTCGGCGACCTCGCCGTTGGCTTGATGCTCGACCTGCTGAACGGGGGTGGCGGCGAACGAAGCAAGCTCGTACCCGTCGAACTGGTGGTGCGCGCCAGCACGGAGCGAAGGTCCGGCATGGAGGCCAGCCCATGATCCGGTGAGCCGGCCTTTCCCCGGTTTCCCTATTACCAGGGAAACCAGGGAGGACATCAGGCTATCACCACTCTCCGAGCCTTACGGCACTTTTGCCGCGGCGCTCTCGTTATCGCGGCGATGAGGTCTCGCAGGCGCTCTATTCGAACCACCAACGCTCGGTGCCTCGGCTGCCATCGAGACCCCAGTTGCCGGAGAGTTTGTCGTCGTGCTTCACATTGGTTCGCGCTGCGTAGACATAGTTGCGGAACATCGGCACGATCGTACCGCCCTCGTCGCGCATGATCTGCTGCATCTCATGATACATTTCCGCGCGTTTGGCGTCGTCAAGCTCGGCGCGCGCCTCGACCAGGATCTGGTTGAAACGTTCATGCTTAAAGTGCGTATCGTTCCAGGGCGCCTCAGCGGCGTACCCTAAGGAGAACATGATGTCCGGCGTCGGACGCGCGCCCCAACTGACCAGACTGAAGGGTTTGACCAGCCAAACGTCCGACCAGTAGCCATCTTCGGGCTCGCGGATGACATTGATGTCGATACCCGCGGCCTTCGCGGTTTCCTGATACAGCACGGTAAGGTCGACACCGCCGGGCATTGGCACGTCGGAAGCAGACAGATCGACTTTGAGGTCCTCCATACCGGCTTGCTTCAGGTGGAACTTAGCCTTGTCGGGATCGTAAACACGCTGCTCAAGCTCGGCCGAGTGATAGGGGATCGTCGGACCTATGGGATGGTCGTTGCCGATAGTGCCGTGGCCGTTCAGGACGGTATTCAGGGCGAGTTCCCGATCCAGTCCGTACTTCAGCGCAAGACGAACGTCGTTGCTGTCAAAGGGCGCGACATCCACATGCATGGCATAGGTCAGGTGCGTACCGCTGGGCACTTCGATGACATTGATTTCGGGGTTCTCCGCCATGAGGTGCGCGGTCCTGACGTCAACCTCGAACATGGCGTCCACGTCCCCGGTTTGGAGCGCTGTCTGTCGCGCGTTGACGTCGGGGATGGCCAGCAGCTCGACCGAATCGAAATGGGCGCGCCCTTCCTTCCAGTAGTTGGGAAAACGTTCGAACGCCGCACGGACGCCAGGGTCCCAATCCGTCAACACGTAGCCACCGGTACCGGAGCCGGCATCCCAGGTGACACCGCCCTCACCGTCCGACGGCAGCATCGTGAAGTGATAGTCCGTCAACAGGTAAGGAAAGTCCGCCGACCCGGATGACAGCGTGATCGTAACGCTATGCTCGTCGTCTGCCTTGATGTCCTCGACGGCGTCCAGCAAGGTCTTGGCGCCTGACTGACTCTCCTCGCCGCGATGATAGTTCAGGGAATCGACGACATCCTGAGACGTGAACGACTTACCGCTGTGAAATTCAACGCCTTTGCGAAGCTTCAGGTGCCAAACGGTGGCGTCCGGTGAAGCTTCATAGGACTCCGCCAGTTCCGGCCCAACCACATTGTCCGGGGTGATTTCCGTCAGGTAGTTGCGGTGTGTGTGGCTCGTTGAAATCTCGAACTGGCCCAGATAGAGCGCCGGATCGAGCGTATCGGTCGTGTTGCCGTCGTCTTGACCAACCCTGAAATGGCCGCCGGGTTTGGGCGTTCCCGCCTCGACCGAGCTTGCAAGTCCGGTCGCCGCGGCAACCGTAAGGCCGCTTGCAAGGCAGCCTTCCATAAAGCGCCGCCGCGAGATGCGGCGCTCGCGCAGTTGATTGGTCAGCGTGCCGATCACGTGATCCCTAGCAAAGTCAGACATGGATGCCTCTCCCCGTTCTCGTGAGTATTGTACTTTTTGTGCGTCGGGCTCAAAGAGCCGAACGATGTTCGACACAGTAAACCAACTGTCGTTCAATCCGGACGAAAAATGGTTCCAGAGATAATCTTGCTGTGCGCGGCGACGTAACCGGAG
The DNA here is from genome assembly GCA_028277285.1 of Alphaproteobacteria bacterium. GTDB lineage: Bacteria > Pseudomonadota > Alphaproteobacteria > SP197 > SP197 > JANQGO01. Next base: position 24,144 of record JANQGO010000435.1, read on the forward strand.
CAAACGTCCGCCGCGTGGTGCTTTAACTCTGCGTGAAGCTCTGGAAGCCGATAGAACGGCACGGAAGGGATAGCGTGGTGCTCAATATGGAAGCACATGTTCCAGGCCAGCAGACGCAACGGCAGTATGGCTTCGACGGTGCGCGTGTTCGCCAGCATGTCCGATACCCGGGGGCGCCCGACATGCTCGGTGATACGAATGAGCCGCATCACGGGTTCACCGACCAACCGCGGTACAAACCAGTAGATGAGAGCACCCCAACTGCCGAGCCAGATCGAACCGCCGATCACGGCAAGATAGACCACCCACATCAGCAACGCCTCGCGCTGGACCAGACGTTCCTCGTTTGCGGGCAGAAACTGCCGCTCGGCCGCGTTGAAGCGGCCGAAGGGGTGGCGGATCATCCAATCCAACGTCGCCAGGAAGTAAGGGATCGATGTGGCGTAGTAAAGATAGCCGGCGAAGGTCTCGCAACGGAACAGACTCTCCGGATCCCGTTCCGGATCGTTGGTATAGCGGTGATGGGCGTTGTGTTCGCGCTCAAAGAAGTGGAAGGGCAGTATCAGGACCAACGCGGCGAAACGTCCGACCATCTTGTTGAGCCGTCGAGAGCGAAACGCTGTGTAGTGCGCGCACTCATGCATCGGCGCGAACCAGTGCACGATCACAACGCCATGAAGCAGCAAGGCGGGGAAGAACAGCCAACTCCCGCTTGCGACCCATAGGACCAGACCGCTGAGCACTGTTGCCGCGAGGTGGCACAGGAAAAAGACCCAGCCATGGGCATTGCTGCGCTCGCTCAACGCTGCGATGCGTTGCCGTCCGAGAATCCGGCGAGCACTGGCTCGCGTGGACTGCACGTCGCCCATGGCCGTGTCGCTACCCTTTCACAAACGCCTTCAAAAATCTCTCAGCTGACGAAAGCGGACTAGAACCCGACTCCTAAGTCATTCAAGTATCGTCGAGAAGAGGCAATGTTCAATACGGCATTTTGTTTGGAAGAATAGTCATCATCCGATCAAGATAACGATCACCCGAATCACAGGGATCGACTCACCACGGTCGTGGAGGAGAAATGACGAGGACGATCTCGCAGGAGTCGTCGCCTCGATTTCGGTAACGATGGGCCCGTTCGGCGCTAAAGCAAAACCCGTCGCCCTTTCCCAACATCGCGGTTTCTTCGCCGACCGTCAGTTCGAGTTCGCCGGACAGGACGATGCCGGCCTCTTGTCCGGGGTGGCGCAGCATACCCTTGCCGGTGTCGGCGCCTGGATCATAGCGTTCAACCCTCAGCTCAAACTGGCGGTTCGGTTTGTTCTCCGCCACCTCGCGCGTCGTGGTGCCCGGACTGTGGCGCTCCGTCATGTCTTTGGCGCGAAACAGCCACTGTTCCGATGACGAACCGGTGTTTGAGAAGAATTCGTTGAGGTCCGTCCCCAGTCCCTGCATCAGGATCTCGAGTGTCACGACCGACGGACTGATCTTGTTGCGCTCGATCATGGAGATCGTTCCGCTGGAGAGGCCGGCGCGGCGCGCCAACAGTCGTTGCGATAGACCGTAGACCTTCCGCATCTGACGAAGTCGCAAACCGACATCCATGCCAATCACCTCACTCCACGCGGCATACGCACGGCAGCCGAACTGTTCCGTACAATCCGCTGCGCCGCTACATTCGACGCCCACTTGCACCGACGGGCTTGTCGCCGAGGCAGCGTCAGGCGCCACCGGAACAGCGCGGGGTTAAGCGGGTTTTTCCCGGTAGTCGAAGGACCGGCCGAAGCGCCAGGTCAGATAGTCGCCACATGAAATGGCATCGTACTTTGGCGTCTCGTCCTCGCCGCAGGCCACGGCCGGGTCGATCATCGTGTCGAAATCCGGGTCATAAGCAACCACCAGGGACAGCCGCTCACGGCCGCTCTGGTTGATCACGCGGTGGGGCGTCGAGCGGAACTTGTCGTTGCTCCAGCGCGCCAGAAGGTCGCCGACATTGATCACCAGCGTGCCGGCAACGGGCGGCGCCTCGATCCAATCGCCGTCATAAGCCTGAACCTGAAGGCCGCCCACATCGTCCTGTGCCAGCACGGTCATGACGCCAAAATCCGTGTGCGGCGCGACGCCGAATTGATTGGCGCCAAGGTCCTTGGGCTGCGGCGGATAATAGGTCAACGACCCCCGGCTGACCGGCGCCTGGCTCCCCGCCAGGAAGCTGTCCGCGTCGAGGCCCAGACCGATACCCGCGGCGCGCAATAAATGACGCGCCACCTCATGCGCCGCCTCAAAATAGTCCATGACCTGTTTTTGCAGGTCCGCGGGCGTCCGGGGCCACAGGTTGGCGCCGCGAAGGGCGTTTTCCGGAGCTCCAGGCGACGGCTCGAACCCCCACACGAAGCTTTCCTTCAAGTCGGGCAGCGCGTCCTCTTCCATCTTGGAATCGCCGATTTTGAGGAAACCGTGATGATGGCTGTTGATGGCCACGTCGACCTTGTCCGCCAGTGGCTGCCTGAAAAAGGCCAGGCCGGCCTCGCGCGTGTCCGCGATCAATCGGTCGTCTATGCCGTGATTGCTGACATAGAGAAAGCCGATCTCCTGGCTGGCGCGCAAAATGGCCTGTGCGACGCCATAGGGATCGCTGCCATCACGCAAGGGGCCGATATCGATGATCGGGATGTCATGACGGCCCGTCTGTCGTGCTGCGGCATAACTCATGGCGCCACCTCCTCGGGATCAGGACGATCTTTGTAGTAGCCGATTGTATCGCCCTGAAGCGTGACCCCCAAGCCGTTCAACAGCCGGTTCACATAGTTGAAGTAGCCGCAGACCTGATTGATCTCCAGGATCTCACCGTCTTCAAGGCCCGCCTCACGCATGGCCTCGACATCCGTCCGGGACATGTCGCCGGGCTGCCGTGTCAGTTTTCCGGCGTAACGCAGTGCCGCCAGCTCTTTGCCGGCAAACACCGCCTCCGGCGTATCGGACTTCAGCGCCGCGATGACGGCGTCCGCCTTGGCATCATCGCGCATCAGGTGGCGCGCGTTGGCAAAGTGGTTCGTCAGGCTGTAGTCGCAATCGTTCAGAATGCTCACATAGCTCGCGATCACCTCAAGCAGCCAGCCGGGCAGCGCGTTGTCGGGATGATGCAAGACGCTCATGTAGAAGTCGTAGTGGCCGGCCATCGTGTGCGGACGCAGGCTGTGGATCCGCATGACGTTGTCGAGCGAACCGGACGGCGCCCGAACGTGGTCGAACACGCGACGCAGCGACGGCGGCGCATCCTCATCCGCAATCATCTTAATCCACGCGGCCATGGCATGTTCCTTAGCTGCAGCAGATGTCCCATACATCAGGAACAGCGCCGCGCCAATGCCGGTAAACGTTCCGGCTCGAATCGACGGTCTTGGAGTCCACGCGGTCGACCCACTGACGGATCAGCCGCACGACGACGGACTAGAAGCGTTTCTGGAACAGGCCTCGTCGTTCGTAGGCGTCCGCAGCGTCCTCGATCAGACTGGCGATCTCCGGTGCGTCATGCTCCTCGCGATAGCGGCGCGCGAGATCGATAAGCACCTGCTTGCTCTCGGCCCGGCCGGGTCGCAACAGGTTATAGGTCTCAAAGATCTCCTCCTGCGACACGCCGGTCAGCTCGGCGCCGCGTTCGAAATTTTCAGCAAGACACGTACGCCCTGTTGCCTGGGCGACATCACGCTGCAGCCGCAGGGCGTCGGCGGAAATGCCGAGGTCGCCCGTTCCCAAAGCACCTGCCAGGACGTTCGGCATCGTCAGATCGCTGAGCGTGTGGCCCCCAGGGGTGGTCAGACGATCCTGCTGTTTCTCGCTGGCGGGATAGAGCGCCTCGACCTGCTTGCTGTCCTCAGCCATGGAACGTTACCTCCAGTGTCTGCGGCTCAGCATCGGGATCCAGCATCGCGGTTTCGATGGCATAGATCAGCGACGTCTGGACATGGTAGCGCGCGCCCAGCGCCTCGCCGCGATAGGGGATGCTGATCGGCTCGGGATCGAGACCTTGGGCATAGGCGGCGGCGTTGCGACCCATGCCATGGTAGTGGCCGAGGTTCGTGATCGGCGCCTGCGAGAAGAGCTCCAGGTTCATGTGCGGTTCTTCGTCGGCGGCGTGGATAACGGCCGTACCTTTTGCCTGGATACCGATGCCGATACCGGAACCGGAGAGCCTGGCCGCCGTTAAGCCCAAAAAGGAGGTGTCGGCCGTGTGCCGGACGCGGACCACGTGGGCCGTCCCGCCGCCTTCCTTGATACCGTCGACCAAGGCCGCGAGCACTTGCGAAAGGTAGAGCCCCGACGTCGTACGGTGCAGGTGCTCGCCGAACGCCGGGCTCAGGCCGATGACAACGTCGTTGGCACTATCGCCCTTCGTCGCCGGCCCCACCGGCTGCAAGTGGTAACGCCGCCGCTCCGCCGCGGCGTGTCGTTCTTCCAGCTCAACAATCTGATCCTTGGTCAAGATGCCGCGCACCTGAGAAATCTCCCGGTGGCGATCGGGCGTCAGCCGGTAACCAGTCTCGGGCCCCGCATAATCGTTGGGTTCGTTGACGGCGCTCACCACCACACCGTCGCGCACGATGGCCGCCGTTTGCAGGTAATCGCCGCTGACGCGCTGACGCCACAGCGCAAGCAGGTTCTCGGCGACATCGTCAAAGCCGCTGCGCGCCAGCGCGGCGATTATGTCGATCAAGGTGATGCCGCGATCGCGAATCTGTTCGGAGATCCGTCCGATTTCCGTGAAGCGGAAGGCGGTCGTGTCCTGGGAACCACTGGCAAAACAGGCGCTGACCTTCTGCTCTTCGCTTAGTTCGCCCAGATCCAGTTCACGATAGACCGCTTCCAACGCATCGATCGCGCGACGACGCAATGCCATGACAGTGTCTTCCGGCATGTGCCGCAGGCCGCCGTCCAGCTCGAAATCGCGCTGCAGCGTCAGGAAATCTTCGATTTCCTCGGCATTGAACAGGGACGCGGCGAAGGAGTTATCGTAGGCGGGCACGGAACCGAAACCGGAGCAGAGGAAATCGGTGCCGGACATCAGGTGCGGCATGATCTTGGCGCCGACGCGGATCTCCGACTCGCTGATGCGCGTGTCGTTGCCCGACGCGCATTCCAGGTCCAGAAGCGCGGCCAGCACGTTTTCGGCCAGGATCTCGCGCATGCCGCCGGCGATCGACGATGTCACGGGCGCGCCGTCGATACCGCCATTCTGGGTTCCCTGAACGCCCATGCCGCGCTGGACGCACAGGCATCGCGCTTCGAGATACAACAGCGACTGCGCGTTATGGAAACCCATCAGGAGTTCGGAACCACCGCCGGACGTGCACCGCGACTTGATGCCGCGTGACGCATAAGCCGCGATCAGAAAGGCCTTCGACCACGGCGTGTCGTCGCCGTCGATGAACGAGCCTTCGGTACCATAGACCGAGATCGTTTCGGCGTAGGACGTGAGCCCGGCCATGCCGAGCTTGAGCTCCTCGGCTTCCTCGCAGGCGCATTGCACCAGCGTTCCCGGCTTGCCGACCGTCGCGCCGATCAAACAGGCAAGCGCGTTCGACCACGAGTTGCGCGCGACCCGCATGGTCGTTTCGACCTCGTCGAAACCCATGGCCGCGGCTGTCGCCGCATCGGCGGCCATCTGCACGGGATCGTCCTTCGCGTTGGTCACATGC
>JANQGO010000479.1 GCA_028277285.1 Alphaproteobacteria bacterium
CGACCTCGGCAAGCGGGCGCAGGCTGCCGTCGCCGGTGATCAGGCCAAGCTGCGTGCCGTTACCCGCGCCGCCCGGCGCAGGCCGCGTACCGCTGCCCGAATCGCTGGCCACCGGCACGCCCTGGGCGCGCGCGATATGGGGGAAGTCGGCCGGCGTCAGCGCCGTGCCGTCACACAGGACGACGGCGCGAAAGACGGCATTCTCCAACTGCCTGACGTTGCCGGGCCAGGGATAGTCGACCAGCATGGCGAGCGCGGCCTCATCGATGCCGGTCACCTGCTTGCCTTCGCGCAGCGCGAAGCGCTGGATGAAGTGGTCGATGAGCGACGGGACGTCTTCGCCGCGCTCGCGAAGCGGCGGCACGTGAAGCGGAAAGACGTTGATGCGGTAGTAGAGGTCTTCGCGAAACGTGCCTTCCTCGACCATCTGGAAGAGGTCGCGGTTGGTGGCGGCGATCAGGCGGACATCGACATCGACCGGCTTCTTGGCGCCGATCGGGTCGATCTGCCCTTCCTGGAGGGCGCGCAGCAGCTTGACCTGCATGTCGGTCCTGAGCTCGCCGATCTCGTCCAGGAAGAGGGTGCCGCCGCTGGCCTCCTGGAACTTGCCGATGTGTTTGGACGACGCGCCGGTGAACGAGCCTTTCTCGTGACCGAACAGCAGGCTCTCGATCAGGTTCTCCGGAATGGCGCCGCAGTTGACGGTGATCATCGCCATGTCGGAGCGCGGGCCGCAGCTTTGGATGTAGCGGGCGAAGAGTTCCTTGCCGACGCCGCTCTCGCCTTCGATCAGGACAGGGATCTGCGATTGCGCGGCGCGGCCTGCCAGGTCGACCGTGGCGGTCAGCCCGGCGCTGGAGCCGATGATGTCGACCGAGGAGATGCCTTCCTCGGCCTGACGCTCTAGGCGCGACACTTCGCCGCGCAAGGACCCAAGCTTCATCGCGTTGTCGAGCGTGACCGCGAGCCGTTCGGGACTGACCGGCTTGACGACGAAGTCGACCGCGCCGGCGCGCATCGCCTTGACGGCCGTATCGACGCCGCCGTGTCCGGTCAAAACGACGATCGGCAGTTCCGGCAGGGCCGGCGACAGCCGCTCCAGGACGGCCATGCCGTCGACGCCGGGCATGTTGAGATCAAGCAGCACCGCGTCGGTGCTACCGTTGCCCTGGCCGCCCAACAGCATGCCAATGGCTTCTTCGCCGTCATCGGCCGTCGAGGCCTGGTACCCCATCGACCCCACGATGTCGCTGTAGAGCCGCCGCTGGATAGGGTCGTCGTCGACGATAAGAACGCGCTTTGCCATGATCCCCTGTGCCGAATCGGTACGAAACGGCGCATTCTGTATCATGTCGGGACAAATGCGCGCAACCGGTAGGTGGGACATGCGTGACGACCGCCACGCACGGTAAGGCAGGTTCGGCCCCGTGGCATCGATCCCCGCGCGCGGGCTCCACTCTATCGAAGGAGAGTGAGATTCACGTTTCGCATCCAAACGATGCGGAACGGTCCTGCTCTCGCCCGCGCGCGTGGCGCCAGCGTCAGGTGTCGGCGCTGGCCGTCTTGCTGCTGTCTGAAGCCTTGCTGCTGGTTTCGGCAGCCGGTTTAAGCTGCGTCACCTTGCCGGCGCCTTTCTTGTAGGTCGGCTGGCAATGGCCATCGACATGGGCGCCGGCCTCGATCTCCAGGCGTTCATGAATGATGTCGCCGGTCATGTGACCCGAACGGGTGACCGAGACCGACTGCGCCTCGATCTTGCCGTCGATCGTGCCGGAGACCTTCACCGTGTCGCCGTAGACCGCGCCCTTGATGGTCGCGCCTTCGCCGACGACGACGGACTGGCCGCGCACATCGCCTTCGATCTTGCCGTCGACCTGGATCGAGCCTTCGCTTTCCAGATTGCCGGTTACGGTGAGGCCGGGACTGATGACCGATACCACCTGATGGGTCCCGGGAACCGATCCCGCCGCCGGTGCCGCCTGCTGCGGTTCTTGCCGCGGGCGCGACTGATCAGTCCCCTGATCGTTCTTTGTGAACATGCTCACTGGTTAGTTCCTCCAAAAGTGAAGCGCTCTCGTCAAAATGATTGAGCGGCCGCCATGGCATGCGGCCGTCCACAAAGGCGCCTTTGGCGACGGTAATCTGATGATGGAAGATTCGTCCCACGACGGCACCCGTTTCCTCAACGACCACGAACGGCGCGATGACGCGACCGTCTAGCCGTCCCCCGATACAAGCCTCCTTGGCGACCACATTGCCCTCGATCTTGCCGTCGGGGCACACGGTCACCTTGGGAGCGTGAATGTCCCCGGCAATCGAGCCGTGGACATGGACCTCGCCGCTGGACTCAAGATGGCCGTCAACGACGAGATCCGGCCCCAGGACAGACGTATCGCCGCCTGGTCCCATCCCTTCCTGTGCGCTCGCGGGGTTGTGTCGGGTGCGGCCCAACCTCATCGTTTCCTCCGCGTTTCTTTCGGGCAGCTTAATGGCTCGGCAAGGCCCCACACAACCTTTCGTCGGTGCGGCCGCGAAGAAAGCCGTCGGGTTCGCGGCCGGTGCTCCGGGACGCCCGTGGAAACCGCCGAAATCAGCCGGATTTGGCCCGTTCGATGGCGTCGGTGATCATCTGGCGGGCCAGGGTCGCGTCCATCCAGTCGCCGATCTTGACCCACTTGCCGGGTTCCAAGTCCTTGTAGTGTTCGAAGAAGTGCTGGATCTGCTGCAACGTAATCGTCGGCAAGTCATAGAAGTGAAGAATGCCCTCGTAACGCTGGGTCAGGCGCGGCGAGGGCACGGCGATGATCTTCTCGTCGCGCCCCGAGTCGTCTTCCATCATCAAGGCACCGATGGGGCGCACGTTGATGACGCAGCCCGGCAACAGCTCGCGGGTATTGCAGACCAGGACGTCGATGGGATCGCCGTCTTCGGCGAGCGTATGCGGCACGAAACCGTAATTGCCGGGATAGCTCATCGGCGTATAGAGGAACCGGTCGACCACCAGCGTGCCGGCTTCTTTGTCCATCTCGTACTTGATCGGCTGGCCGCCGACCGAGACCTCGATGATCACGTTGACGTCGTCGGGCGGGTTGTCGCCGATGGGGATGGCATCGATCAGCATGGCAAATGGCTCCTCGGGTCGGCTCGCGTTAGTGAAGCTAGATGGTTTCTCGCTCCCGTGGAACCGGTGCCGGCCTACTCCTCCACCCGACCACCCCGAGGATACTGCCATGGGTGGTCGGGTGGGGGAGTGGGCCGGTGATGCCAGTCAACACCCGGAACACGCTATTTCCGCTTGGCGATGTCGCATGTCAGCTCGTCCTTGCCGGGCCGCTGAAACGTCGCCTCGTTGCCCTTGTTCCAGAAGACGGTCTCGCCCCCCTTGGTCTCGGCGGTATAGCGCGCGCCGGAGCCCGACATGCCCTGGGTCAGCAGCAGGGCATGCTCGGCCCAGGTCAGATAGGCGACGGCCGGATCGCTGTTGACGAAGGTCAACGTGGCCGGCGCGCCCAGGCCCTTGCACGTGACATCGAACGGGCCAAGGCTGATACCCTTGTCGTCGTCGGCGCGGACGGACGGGTAGGATTCGCGCAAAGCGGCGATACGCGTGACATAGGCGTTCTCGACACAGTCGTGGTCGTTGCTTGCCTCGGCGCATTCGTTCCGCTGTTTGAGCCAGGTGCGCTGGCTGGCCGTCAACGCGTTGCTTTGCTCGTCGGAGAGGTCGGCGCTGTCGCGCGCCAAGCCATAGAGCCGCGCCAGCTCGACATCGAGAGCGGCGAGCTGGCCGTTGCCGCAGATGAGACTTTCGACCGGCCATTCGGCTTTGGCGCAGTCGAAGCTGGGCTCTGCGGCCTCGCCCGGCAAGACGGCGGTCATGACGGCGGCGATCGCCAAGGTGCAGGTGCGTCCAATCGACAAGTGCATGGGAAGCCTTTCGGTGTTGTTGTTGCCGGTAAGGCTAGGCGCGGAACACGGTTAATTTTGTGACGGTTGTGGCCGACCGGTGGTGACACGCGAGAGGGTATCATGGCGTGTCGTCCAAGAAAGGCCCGACCTCGCATCCCACGAGGATCTGGGGCAGGCTGGGGCACTTTGAGGGGGCGGGCGGCGTTTCATGGCATCGGATCCGAAGATCGGCACCTTCTCGGCGCTTTCGATCGGCATTGGCGGCATGGTCGGCGGCGGCATCTTCGCCGTCACCGGGCTCACCATCCAGCTCACCCAGGGTGCCGCGCCGATCGCCTTTGTCGTCGCGGGCATCGTCGCGCTCCTGACCAGCTATTCCTACCTCAAGCTGACGCTGGCCTTCCCCAGCGAGGGCGGTACGGTCGAGTTCCTGAACCGCGGCTTCGGGCCGGGCACCATGACCGGCGCGCTCAACATCCTGTTGTCGTTCAGCTATGTCGTGCTGCTCGCGGTCTATGCCTATGCCTTCGGCGGCTACATCGCGAGTTTCTTCCCGGCTGAAGACTATGTCTTCTGGAATCACGTTTTCGCCAGCGGGCTGATCATCCTGCTGGTCGCGGTCAACACGTTCGGCGTCGCGCTCGTCATCCGCTCCGAGAACGCCTTCAATCTCGGCAAGATGGCGCTTCTGGTGCTCTTCATCATCGTCGGTCTGGCGCTGCCGATCGAGTGGGAGCGGTTCAGCCCGTCGGCTTATGTGCCGCCGGTCGAGATCATCGCCGGCGCCATGATCATCTTCTTGAACTACGAAGGCTTCGAGCTGATCGCCAACGCCGCGCCCGACATCAAGAACCCCAAACGCGCCCTGCCGGTCGCCTATATCGGCGGCGTCCTGATCGCCATCGTGCTCTACGTCCTCATCACCATCGTCGTCCTGGGCCACATGACCTTCGCCGAGGTCGCGGCCCATTCCGACTACGCGCTGTCGGCCGCCGCGCAGACCTTCATGGGCACCAGCGGCTATCTCATCGTGACGGTCGCTGCGCTTCTGGCGACGTCGTCGGCAATCAACGCGACGTTCTACGGCGCCGGACGGCTGACCTATGTCATCGCCAAATCCGGCGAATTGCCCAAGGAGCTTGAGCGCAGCATCCGGGGCCAGCCGCTGGAGGGCATGTTCATCTTCGCGTTGCTGGCCCTCTATCTCGTCAACTTCCTGCCGCTCAACGCGATCGCGACAATGGGCAGCGCCGGTTTCCTGCTGATCTTCCTGGCCGTCAACCTGGCGAACGTGCGCCTGGCCCGCAAGACCGAGAGCCAGGCGTGGATCTCGATCGCCGGCATGCTGGCCTGCGCCATCGCGCTGGCGGCGCTGTGCTGGCAGGTCTGGAAGGTGCCGGCGACCCGCGACCACCTGTGGATCCTGGTCGCGATGATCATTGGGTCGCTGGTGCTGGAGGCGGTCTACCGGGCCGCGACCAAACGCGGCATCCATCTGGGGCGGAAGCCGACGGCTTAGAGCGCCTGCGTCAACTGAAGCCCGCCTCAGCTGAAATAGCAGGCATAGGCGGTGATCGGCACGATGCTGAGCACCAGCAGAAGCGGATAGAGCCAGCGCATGTGGCGGTCCCAGCGCGCCGCGCGCTCCGGGCGGTCGGTCGCCTGGAAATGCGATACGAACATCGCCTGGACGATGGCGACGGCCGGCAGGATCCACATGAAGACATAGAACAGGCCAAGCGTGGTCAGGTAGGGGACGCGCGGGAGGTCGCGGTTGACGACCAGCATGAACGTCACGATGGCCAGCACCGAGATGGCGATGACCTTGAGCCGATCGTGCAGCTGGGTGTCGCGCATCCAGAACGTCGTGTAGGAGATGAAGACCAGCGCCACGATCGGCGCCATGAAACGCCAGAGGTAGTGGCGGCTTTCCCGCTGAATATCGAAGCCGAAGACGAGCACCGGCTGCGCGCCCTCGTCGAACAGCGACCGTTCCTGCCGGTCGAACGCTGCGCCGGACGGCTGATAGCCCACCGGCACGCCCACCGCCTCGACGCCTGCCGAGGGCAAGGGCCGGGGCTTGAGGTCGATGACGTGATCCCTGGGGTTGAATGGCGCCATGATGATTTCCAGCGTCTGCTGGTCGAACGGGAACGTCCGCATGTTGGCGTGGTACTGCGCGGTCACCGAGATCTCCGAGTCCAGCCAGACCTCGCCGTCGGCGTGCACGGTCAACAGAGAGCGCGGATTGGCGGGCACGGTGATGGCGTTGGCGACGACCACGGAGGGGTACCAGATGTCGTCGAGCACGCGCTGGGTGGTCTTCTCGGTGAAATGCAGCTTGTCCGTGCCGACATCGGCGACCGAGAAGGCGAGGCGCGGATCGCTCCAGCTCAGCGACAGATGGATCAGCGAGGTGAAGTTCTGTTCGCGAAGCTGAATGTTCGTCACCTCGTGCACATGGACGCCGACCGTGACGGCGACGGGCGCGTCATGATCGGGCGGCAGAATGTAGGTCGGCGTACTGAGCCACGGCAGCAGCGCTTCCAGGTTCGCGACCTCGGAGATGTCCTGACCATCTGGCGTCTGCGCGGCGGCGCCGGAGCCCGTCAGAGCAACCGTGAACAGCGCCAGGACCAGGCATCGCCATAATGGCCGCCGGGCTCCGACGGTCGTGGTTCGATCATGCATGGAGTTTCTCGCGCGCCGCTCGTCATGCTCCCGCGGACGGCGGAGCGCCATCCCAGGTCGCGGATGATCGCCCAAGGTCTCTTACACTTTTATGACAGTATGCTGGCCAAGGCGCGCAGGATGCCGGTCGCGATGGATCTTCAGTCTAATCCGGCGGGCTCAACCCGACCTCGGCCATCGCCTCGGCCTGGCGTTTCAGGAGCTTGTCTTCGTCGAAGTCGGCGATCAGGTCCTTGAACAGGCGGTGCCAGTTGACCTCGGCTTCCAGGTGCATGAAGACGGAGCCGAGCCCGATCGCGGCGCGGTCCATGAAGACGAACTCGCGCGGCACGGTGACGCCGCCCAGTTCGCGCAGGCGGCCATGCACCTTCGACACGACGTGCGCACTTGCCGCCGCACACATCACTAGAGTGTCTGGTCAAGCTCAAAACTGGTTGTTTCTGATGTGATTTTGGAGAAGTTTTCTCGTCCGCTACTTCCCTCATTGCGTAACCAGTTCCAGATGTTACAATGTCCTAATTGTATTACCTATGTAAAATTCTCGTATTGAATGTATGTAGATTGTATGTAGATCTAATTCGGGGGCAAGCAAATGAATGCTTTAAGACACAGCACGGTTGTTTGTGCAGCAATCTCAATTTGGACGGTTACTTCGTTATCATTGGCTGCCTGTTCGGCGGACCTCGTCATATCCAAAGACGAGGATGCAAAAGAAGTTGTGGAGGGTGGAGTACCATTCCGGCTCGCTGAGCCTTGGGTGGCGACAGGAGACTTCACAAAGCACAGCGAAGGCGGAGATTGTGACGATTCGCCTTTCACCGAACACCTAAGTCTTCCGAGTGGCGGCATTTACTATGCAAGTGTTGATATCAAAGACTTTGCAAAGTCCGAATTCTCAATCGCTTTGAATGAAAATGGGACATTGAACACGCTGTCATCGAACAGCAGTTCTCAATTCAAAGATACCGCTGAGGGCTTCAAGGCCCTGGTCGAATCGGTGCCCGTGTTAGGCACTCTTGGTTTGACCGATGTGCTGACAAAGGCATGCGATACTGGGAAGGAGTATGATCAAGTTGTGCCGCTCCAGGTTTGGCTTGATCAACATGTTGCCGGCTAGCTCAGTCAAGGTTGTGTCTACCGGAAAGATCTAGCACGTGAGCACGTAGCTTATCGCGCCGGACAGATAGATCAGCGAGGTCACGCTAAGCGCAAGGTTAATCCGGCGCGCTGAGCCCGACCTCGGCCATCGCCTCGGCCTGGCGTTTCAGGAGCTTCTCTTCGTCGAAGTCGGCGATCAGGTCCTTGAACAGGCGGTGCCAGTTGACCTCGGCTTCCAGGTGCATGAAGACGGAGCCGAGCCCGAT
>JANQGO010000489.1 GCA_028277285.1 Alphaproteobacteria bacterium
GCCCGGCGCCAGAACGCCGCCGCAGAAGTTGCCGTCTGTATCGATGATGTCGAAGTTGGTCGCGGTGCCGAAGTCGACGATGACCAGCGGCCCGCCAAAGCGCACGTACCCGCCGACCGCGTTGGCCAGGCGGTCGGCACCGGCCTCCGACGGTTCGTCGATCAACACCTTGATGCCGAGATCGATGCCCTCGCCGATGACCAGCGGATCGGCATTGAAATGCTTGCGGCAGAGCACCCGCAGTTCAAAAAGGCCACCCGGCACGACGCTGGAGATGATCGCGGCATTGATCGCCGTCTCGTCGATGCCCTGCAAACGGGTCAACTGGCTGAGCCAGACGACATATTCGTCGGCCGTCGTTTCGACCTTTGTCGACGTCCGCCAATGGCCCTTCATCTCCGCGCCGTCATAGACGGCAAACTCCGTGTTGGAGTTGCCCTGGTCGACCGCAAGAAGCAATCCCGTCATCACGCCGCCTCCGGAAAGAACACCGCGCCGGCCGTCACCTTACGGCATTCTCCCCCGTCCATGTCCAACAGGAGCGCGCCGTCGAAGTCGAGGTCACGGAACAGCCCGGAGAAGCTGGTCTCCTCCAGCCGTACCTCGATCGGTTTGCCAAGTCCGGCCGCGCGCGCCAGCCACGCCTCGCGCAGGCCCGCCATACCGTCCCGCCGCCACACCTTGAGCCAGCGGTCAAGGTGGACGGCCAGACGCTCAAGAAACAGATCGGGCGTCAGGCCCGGTGCGCCGAGATCGGCGAGGTCGCCGGCGGGATAGTCGGCAATCTCCGGATGAGCAACCAGGTTGACCCCGATGCCGACGACGAGCGAGTCGACGACGCCCTGTGTCGACGATGCCTCGATCAGGATGGCGCCGACCTTCTTGCCGTCGACCAGGACATCGTTCGGCCATTTGCAGGTCGCCGCCGGTACATTCGGCGCCAGTTCGTCGATCGTCTCGGCGATCGCCAGCGAGGCGGCAAAACCCGACAACGCCGCCAGATCCGGCGACGAGGCCGGACGCAGGATCAGGCTGACAAAGAGATTGCCGGGCGGCGAGACATAGGACCGTCCGCGCCGGCCACGTCCCGCCGTCTGCCGGCGCGCCATGACCAGCGTGCCCTCAGGCGCACCGTCTTTCGCGCGCGCAAGCGCCTCGTCGTTGGTGCTGGTGGTGGTCTCCAGGTCGACCAGCGAAAAGCCGGCCGGCAGCGCAATCGTCACGGGCGAAGCGCCGCCTGCACCGCATCGCCGGTGGCCGACATCAAGGCCGTTGCCGCCGCGTCAGCGCCCGACAGAAGCGGGCCGGTATAGAGGAAGAAAAGTGCGGTGAACGCCGCCGTGATCAAGACGACATAGGTGATCTCGCGCCCTGCCGGCGCGTCGAACTTCTCGGCGGCATCGTCGAAGTACATGATCTTGACGATGCGCAGATAATAGAACGCGCCGACCACGCTGGTCAGCACGCCGACCACGGCAAGCGTATAGAGGCCCGCATCGATCGCCGCCAGGAACACGTAGAATTTGCCGAAGAAACCGGCCAGCGGCGGGATACCGGCCATCGAGAACATGAAGATGCCGATGGCGAGCGCCATGGCCGGGTTGTTTGTCGACAGGCCCGCAAGATCGTCAATGTTCTCGACCATGGAGTCCTGGCGGCGCATGGCGAGGATGCATCCCCAGGTCCCCGCCCCCATAGCGAGGTAGATCGCCATATAGATGACGACGCCGTTGATGCCGGCCTGGGTTCCGGCCGCCAGACCGACCAGCGCGTAGCCGACATGGCCGATCGAGCTATACGCCATCAGGCGTTTGATGTTGCGCTGACCGATGGCGCCGAAGGCGCCCAGCAGCATCGACGCGACGGCGAGCAGGAAGACGATCTGCTGCCATTGGTCGAACAGCGCCTCGAACGGGCCCATCATGACCCGGAGCAGAAGCGCGATCGCCGCGATCTTCGGCGCGACGGAGAAGAAAGCGGTGACCGGCGTCGGCGCGCCCTCGTAGACATCCGGCGTCCACATGTGGAACGGCACGGCCGAGACTTTGAACGCCAAGCCGGCGGCGATAAAGACGAGGCCCACGATCAGGCCGATCGAGATCTCGCTTGGCGGCATGCCGTCGAGCAGGCCGGCGAGCTCGTCGAACGACGTGGTGCCGGAGAAGCCATAGACCATAGAGCAGCCGTAAAGCAGCATGCCCGAGGCGACCGCGCCGAGGACGAAGTATTTGAGGCCCGCCTCCGACGAGCGCAAGCTGTCGCGTTTGAACGCCGCGCAGACATAGAGCGCCAGGCTCTGCATCTCCAGGCCGACATAGAGCGACATCAAGTCGTTGGCCGAGATCATGATGAACATGCCGAGCGTCGCAAGCACCACCAGGACCGGGTACTCGAAACGCTCGATGCCTTCGCGGCGCATGTAGCCCAGGCTCAAGATCAGCGTCAGGCCGCCGCCGATCAGCACCAGGATCTTCATGAAGACGGAGAAATCGTCGTTGATGATGAGCCCGTCGAAGGCCTGCGACGGACCCGGGATCACACCAACCAGGAAACCCGCGACGACGAACGAGATGATCGTGAGCGCCATGATCAGACGCGTCGCGCCGTTGCCGGCAAAGGCGCCGACCATCAACAGCGCCATGCCGATCACCGCGAACCACAGTTCGGGCAGGACCTGGATGACATCACTGGTTGCCAATTCGACCATCGCCCGCCCCTAATTCGCCGTGGCCTGAGCCAGGGACACCGTACCCTGGGTCTGGCTGACCAGGTGCTCGACGGAGGCGTGCATCGACGACAGGAAGGCATCGGGATAGATGCCCATGACCAGGACCACGATGATCATCGGCACGAAGTAAAGCAGTTCGCGTCGGTTGCAATCCAGGATGTCGCGCAGGTCTTCGCGCACCATCTCGCCGAAGACGACACGGCGGTAGAGCCACAACATATACGTCGCGCCCAGGATGATGCCGGTGGTGGCGAACAGCGCGACCCAGGTGTTGGCCTCGAAGGTGCCGACCAGGATCAGGAACTCGCCGATGAAGCCGGACGTTCCGGGCAGACCGACCGAGGCCATCATGAAGATCATGAAGATGAAGGCGTATTTCGGCATGCGGTTGACCAGGCCGCCATAGCGTTCGATCAGGCGGGTGTGCATGCGGTCATAGACCACGCCGACGCACAGGAAGAGCGCGGCCGAGACAACGCCGTGGCTCAGCATCTGGAAGATGCCGCCCTCCAGCCCCTGCTGGTTCATGGTGAAGATGCCGGCGGTCACGAAACCCATATGGGCGACCGACGAATAGGCGATCAGCTTTTTCATATCCTCCTGCATCAAGGCGACCAGCGAGGTGTAGATGATCGCGATAATGCTGAGGACGAAGATGAAGGGCGCAAAGAAGGCCGACGCATCCGGCAGCATCGGCAGCGAGAACCGCAGGTAGCCATAGGCACCCATCTTCAAGAGCACGCCGGCCAGGATGACGGAGCCCGCGGTCGGCGCCTCGACATGGGCGTCGGGCAGCCAGGTATGCACCGGCCACATCGGCACCTTGACCGCGAAGGAAGCGAACATGGCGAGCCACAGCCAGCGCTGCAGATCCGGATCGAAGCCCGCGTTCATCAGGTCGGGGATGTTGGTCGTACCGGTCTCGAAATACATGACCAGAAGCGCGATCAGCAGCAGCACCGAGCCGACCAGCGTATAAAGGAAGAACTTGAAGGCTGAATAGATGCGCCGCGGCCCGCCCCAGACACCGATGATCAGGAACATCGGGATCAGCATGGCTTCGAAGAAGAGATAGAAGAGCACGAAGTCGAGCGCGCAGAAAACGCCGATCATCAGCGTTTCCATGACCAGGAACGCGATCATGTACTCCCTGACCCGGACCTTGACCGAATCCCAGCTGCACAGGATGCAGACCGGGGTCAGGAACGCCGACAGGACGATCAGGAAGAGCGAGATACCGTCGATGCCCAGGTAGTACTGGATGCCGTAGGCGGGAATCCACGGCACTTGCTCGACAAACTGGAATTCATGGGTCGTGGGGTCGAACAGGACCCAGATCACGACCGTGACGATCAGCGTCAAGAGCGACGTCCACAGCGCGACGTAGCGGGCGTTGCGGTTGACGACCTCTTCATCTTCGCCGCGGATGGCAAGGATGAACGCCGCCCCGATCAGGGGCAAGACGATCGCCAGGGTCAAGAGGGGCCAGTCAGCCATAGCCATTTGCCTTTAACCCACGGACCGGAACAGGAACCACGTGACGACGACGGCAACGCCGATCAGCATGGCAAAGGCATAGTGGTAGACGTAGCCGGACTGCAGCACCTTGGCCTTTCTGGCGAGGTCCAGCGTCGCCGCCGCGATGCCGTCGGGGCCGAGGCCGTCGATCACCTGCCCATCGATCGCCTTCCACAAGCCGTGGCCCAGCCGCTTGGCCGGACGCACGAACATCCAGTCGTAGAGTTCGTCGACATAGTATTTGTTCAGCAGCAGCAGATAGATCGGCCGCGCCATGCTGGCGATCAGGCCGGGCCATGCGGGCCGCCAGATATAGCAGACAAAGGCCGCCGCGATGCCGAGCAAGGCGCCGACCAGTGGCGTGAAGATGGCCCAGGACGGAATGTGATGGGCTTCTTCGATGACGTTGTTGCCCAGCACCAGGATCGAATCGCCGAAGAACGGCGTGCCGCCATCGGCCACCATGACGCCGCCCAGGAAACCGAAGCCGCCGAACACCGCGCCCAGCGCCAGGATCAAGAGCGGCATCCACATGACCTTGGGCGCCTCGTGCACGTGGTCCTCGGTCTCCTTGGACATGCGCGGGCGGCCGTGGAAGGTCATGAAGATCAGGCGCCAGGAATAAAGCGCGGTCAGGATCGCGCCGGCGACGCCCATCCAATAGGCGTAGAGGCCCATATTGGTGTGGGCGGCGAAGGCCGACTCGATGATGAGATCCTTGGAGAAGTAACCGGCGAAGAACGGTATGCCGGCAAGCGCCAGACTGCCTATCCACATATAGGCATAGGTGATCGGTATCTTGCGCCACAAACCGCCCATCCGGCGCATGTCCTGCTCGTCATGCATGGCGTGGATGACCTGACCGGAGCCCAGGAACAACAGCGCCTTGAAACAGGCGTGCGTCGCCAGATGGAACAGCGCGGCGGCATAGGCGCCGACACCGCAGGCAAAGAACATGTAGCCCAGCTGGCTGCACGTCGAATAGGCGATGACGCGTTTGATGTCGTTCTGGGCGATGCCGATGGTGGCGGCGAAGAAGGCCGTGGTCGCGCCGATGAAGCAGACGAACATCAGGGCATAAGGTGCGTATTCGAACATCGGCGACAGGCGCACGACCATGAAGACGCCGGCGGTCACCATGGTCGCGGCGTGGATCAGGGCCGACACCGGGGTCGGGC
>JANQGO010000034.1 GCA_028277285.1 Alphaproteobacteria bacterium
GGCGAACGCGCCGGCGATCGGCGCGATAACGACATAGGCGACCATCTTGATTCCCAGCGCCGTCCCCAGAACCAAACCCGCATCGGCGCCGGCCAGATCATAGGCCAGCTGGCCCAGCGCCACGGTCGCCAGCCCGGTGCCGATGCGGGTTTGGTTCTGGGGACGGCGCTGGCAATCAAGATGGTCGCCTATGTCGTTATCGCGCCGATCGCCGGCGCGTTCGCCACCAAGCTCCCGCGGCGCGGCGTGTTGGTGGGCGCGGATCTGGTGCGCCTGGCCGCCGCCTTGGCGCTCCCCTTTGTCGAGGCCGTGTGGCAGATCTTCGGCCTGATCTTCATCCTGCAGGCGGCCTCGGCGGTGTTCACACCGGTCTTTCAGGCGACCATTCCGGATGTTCTGGAAGACGAGGCGACCTATACCAACGCACTGTCGCTCTCGCGTCTCGCCTACGATCTCGAAGCGCTGCTGAGCCCCGCGCTTGCCGCGCTTCTTTTGCTCGTCATGAGTTTCCCGTGGTTGTTCGACGGTACCGCCCTGGGCTTTTTGATCTCCGCCATCCTGGTTTTTTCGCTTCGGCTGCCTGGCGGTCAGGGCAAGGACGACGACACGGTCGGCGAGCGACTCAAGCGCGGCTTCCAGATCTTTCTGCGCACGCCGCGGCTGAAGGCACTGGTTGCCATCAACGTCGCGGTGGCGGCGGCTGGCGCCATGGTCATCGTCAACACGGTGGTCCTGGTGCGGGCCAGCCTGGGCGGCGGCGATGTCGCGGTCGCCGTCGCGCTCGCCGCCGCCGGCGCCGGATCGATGATGGCCGCGCTCGTCTTGCCGCGCCTCCTGGAATCCTGGACGGACCGCGCCGTCATGCTGGGCGGCTGCTTCGCGCTCGCCGGCGGTATGGCCGCGGGTTTCGCCCTGTTCCTCGCGGCAACGCCCGGCTTCGGCCCGCTCTTGGCATTGTGGTTCGTGCTGGGTGCTGCCAACGCCGCGGTCCTGACCCCGGTCGGGCGTCTGCTGCGCCGCTCGACCGGCGCCGAAGACCGCCCGCCCGTGTTCGCCGCCCAATTCGCCCTGAGCCATGCCTGTTGGCTTGTCACCTATCCCCTGGCCGGGTGGCTTGGCGTGGCGCTGGGACTGGACGTCTCCTTCGCGGTGCTGGGTGGCCTCGCGCTGATCGCAACGGTCGCGGCGATACGCCTGTGGCCGGCCACCGACCAGGACGCGCTGTGGCATCACCACGAGGCCGTGCGTCATCAGCACCGGCATGTGCACGACGAACATCACCAACACCAGCACGAGGGCTGGGAAGGTCCGGAGCCGCACAGCCATCCGCATCGTCATGGCCCGATACGCCATCGCCACGCCTACGTGATCGACCGCCACCACCCCCTGTGGCCGCAAGCCGATTAGCGGGCGTTTGTCTCGTCGGCATCGCCGGCCCCGAGAAGAGACAAACAATCAGTTGGGAAGGACCAGACAGCCCGGTTCAGCGGGAAGCGTGCCCAGGTTTTCGACCACCTCGATCTTACCGCCGTCGATCCGGGCGATGAACATGGGGAGAGCGCAGTGATGGGTGTTGCTGCCGATCTCGGCCTGGCCGGTGGGCAGCGCATAGGTCAGCCCCGGCAGCCCGCCCGCGATCCCCTCGCGTGACACGGCGCCACCCTCCTCCAGAACCGTTCGAAGCGCCGTCATGGCACCGTAGTGGGTCATCGCGTAGGAGGTGACAACCGTATCCTCGCCGCTGATGGCGCGCACCGCCTCGACAAAGTCCTGCACACCGGGGTCGGTTTCGACGAAGGGCACGCAGCCATAGAGCGGCGCGGCGTATTGGCGGCGATCCTTATCCAGATAGGTCGCCAGGCCGCCCAAGTCGGCCAGCGTCAAGGTGTCGAGCAGCCCGGCCCGGTCGGCGGCGTCGACGAAACCCCAGTGTTTGGCGCCCGGCAGCGCGAGCACGACCACATCGGCCCCGACGGCGGCAACCGCTTGGACAACAGGCTCAAAGTCGACGTCACCGGTGAGCGGCACAAAGAGCTTGCCCAGCATGGTGCCGCCTTCGGCCTCGATCGTCGCCTCGGCGACGTCGAACAAACCGCGCGGCCACGCGTAGTCGGCGCCGACCAGATAGAACTTCTGGCCGATGTTCTGGTTGAGATAGGTGATCAGCGGCACCGCGTTCTGGTTCGGCACCGTGCTGAAATAGAACCAGTAGCGGCCGCAGTCGCCGCCTTCGTAGTCGGTCGCATAGAGCAGCGGGATCTGTGCCGCGGCGACGGTGTCGGCCATGGCATCGCGCGAGGCGGAGGTGATCGGCCCGGCGATCGCCAGAACATGCTGACGGGCAACCAGCCGCTGCGCCGCCGCCGCGCCAAGTTCCGGATCGCCCTTGTCGTCCTCGTAGAGGATGACGACCTTTCTATCGCGCAGTCCGCCGGCTTCGTTGATCTCCTTCGCGGCGAGCTCCAGGCCGAGCCTGGCTTGGTGCCCGAAGACGGCGAGGTCGCCGGACAAGGGAAGGATCGCGCCGATCTCGATCACGTCGCCCGTGGCAAGCGCCGGCGCGCCCAGACATAGGCCACCGGCGGCAAGCGCGGACGACGCCAGGAAGCGGCGCCGGCTGAGCCGTGTCACTGTGATTTCCTCACCGTTCACCCGCAGTCTTTGCCGCGATGATGGCGGCGTCGCTTCTTAGGCGCGCCACCTTGCGCAACAGACTAGCGCATCGTTGTGACGACGCGTTTGGAGAATAGGTGGGTCAGCTATCCCAAGGGAGCATGAACAAACCGCTATCACGGCCCGGGCGGCATCATCGAGGGCCCGCGGGCCCATCGCCGGGTCAACAGCGCCGCCGAGACGACGAGTCCGGCGACCATGCCCCACCACAACCCGGCCGGGCCCAGATCGATGGGGAAGGCGAGCACAACAGCGATCGGGAAGGCGATGATCCACGCGCCGGCGGCGGAAATCCACATGGGGATCCA
Organism: Alphaproteobacteria bacterium; assembly: GCA_028277285.1. Taxonomy (GTDB): domain Bacteria; phylum Pseudomonadota; class Alphaproteobacteria; order SP197; family SP197; genus JANQGO01. The sequence goes on from JANQGO010000034.1 coordinate 2,982, forward strand.
GGTGTCCTGGCGCCCGCGCAGCGAGCGCGCGGCGACAATGTGGACGGCCTCCAACAGGATCAGCGGCGCGGCGATCAGTCCCAAGACGCCGACCAGCGCAAGGGTCGCGGCATTCTGCGGATCATCGATATCCAGAAAGATGAACGCCGCGCCGTCGGGGGCAAGCCAAAGGAACAGCGCCACCGGCGTCGCCAGGCAGAGCGCCACGGCCATGGCCACCCACCCGGCGCGCAGCGCGCTTGCCGGTTGTCCGCCGCCGATTTCCTGGGACACGCGCACGATCGAGGCGTGCGCGATGGCGATGACCAACGTTGTGCTGAAGCCCGCGATCGCGGAAACGACATGGTGGGCGGCCAGTGCCGACGCGCCGAACAGGCCCATCAGGATCATCACCACCTGATAGGACGATCCTTCGATGAGGCGCACGCCGGCAACCGGCAGGCCGAGTCGGAAGATGCGTTTCCACATGGCGGCGTCCATGACCATGAGATCGGCGAACGGCCGGTAGAGACGGTACGTGCGAACCCGGGCGACCCAGAGTGTCAGCGCGGCGAAGGAGAGCCAGGTCGTGATGGTGGTCGCCCAGCCCGCGCCGGCCACGCCCATGGCCGGCAGCCCCAGGCCGCCAAAGACGAACCACCAGGTCATCCCGGCGTTCACCGGCAGCATGGCGATCGCGATGACCGTGACGATCGCGGGTCTGGAGAGCGCCGTCACCAGATTGCGCATGACACCGAACCACAGTGTCGGCAGCGCCGACCACAGGACCGCGTGAATGTAGATCCTGCCCTCGGTGATCACGCCGGGGTCCTGGCCGGTCAGGGCCAGCAGATCGGCCATGATCCAGCCGAATGCCATCAGCGGCAGCGCGAACAGGGTCACCAGCCACAGCCCGTGGCGGAACGCCCTTTGCACCAGGCCGGCGTCGCCCGAGCCGTAGCCGTTGCCCATGAAAACACCGGTGATCGACAAGACGGCGAAACCGACGAAAAGAAGCTCCCAGAACAGCCCGCCCAGAAGGCCGACCGCCGCCAGCGGTGTGGTGCCCAGACGCCCGACAATGATGGTGTCGGTGTACCACATGCCCAACTCGACCAGGAATGTGGCCACGATCGGCACGGCGATGCGCCGGTGCAGCCGGAGTTCGTCCTTCAGGCTGCCGGCTAGCTCGGCGCGCGGCGCTTGGCTGGCTTCACTCATGATGCCGACCTGGATTTCGCTTTGGTCCAGGACTGACACCTGAGACCAGGATGGGACAAAACTGTCTCACACCCTAGAACAGATCCCGTTTTGATGGAATCGCCTCGCGATCACATCAAGGCAGGTGAATCCGCTTTAGCGCAAAGGTGCCGTCACTCGCACGCTGGTCGCGAACGCTATGCCCGGCCGGCTGTCAGCAGGTCGGCCCTTGCTTGGGCTAGCCTGCCTTCTCGGTCGTCGGGTCGATCATCTTGCGGACTTCCGTGATCGTGCTTGCGGGAAAACCGCTGATCTCCGCGTGCTTCTTGATGATGGCCTCGTCTTCGGCGAGGTAGACACAGAATGTCTTGTCGTCGGCGACGAAGCTCTCGACCCATTGTATGTCAGGTCCAAGTTCGGCCAGAACCTCGTTCGACTTCGCCGCCGCGCCTCTGAGCTGCTCGCGTTCGAAACTCCCGACTTCCGGGATCTCGCGTTCGATGATGAACCGTCTCAGTGCCATCTGCCCCTCCGGTCTGCCCTTCTTGACTGTCATCGCCTGTCACCAGGCAGCGTAACGCCGCGGGAGCGCCTTGTTGGTGGACAGTCTCGATCGACGCATCCCAGGCCACGTTACGCGGCCTGGGGGCGTTGGCAAAGCGACGGGCAGTCATCCCCGCGACACGCTTGTGCAACGGCGACGCGTAGCGGGGCCTGACGTGGCCGGCGCGAACCCGGCCGTCGCATGTTCAGGCTTCGCCGAGTGCCTTGCGCACCTTGTGCTGGAAGTCGTGGACGGCGTGCTCGCTGATTTCGCTTCTCTCGCCGTCGACGATGAAGCGGCCCTGGCGGTAGCCCAGGCTGTGCAGGCCCTTCTGCACGCTTTCGCACAGCGGAATGTCTTCCAGCCTGACCTCGTGGACGAAGTTGATGACCTCCATCTCCTCCTTGGTCGGCGTGTCGCCCGTGAAGTAGTACTCGCAGTGCTGAACGGTGGTTTCCGGCCCGGTCGGCTCGTGGTGGAAGACGGTCAGATTGCCGCCGGGATAGGCCTCGATGCACCAGTTCGGAAACAGCATGAAGCTGCCGAACTCGTCCTGCTTTTCGGCGCCGTCGGTAGCGGTCGTATAACCCTGCGCGTCGCCGACACCGACCGAGTAGTGGCTGTGGTGGTTTTCGTGCGTGGTGATGCGATAGGAGCCGTAGTCGATCGCGTTTTGCATCAGCGTCGGGTGCTGGTTCGGGCAGTGGAAGCACTCGCTGTAGTTCTCGACCGAGTTCTTCCAGTTGGCATTCAACGCGTAGTCCGCGCGGTGCGCGCATTTGAGCTCGGCGGCGTGCGGCGAAAACGCCGCGACCTCGTCGGCCAGCGGTCCGGCGACCTCTTGCAGCGGCGGGGCGGAGCCGTCCAGGTTGACGAACAGGAAGCCCAGAATGCTGTCCAGCCTGACCGGCTCCAGGCACAGCGCATCCGCGTCGAACGACGCCAGCTTCTCGCTGCCGCGCGCGCTCCTGAGCGAACCGTCCGTGCCGTAGGCCCAGCTGTGATAGGGGCAGGTGATGACGCCGCCGACCCGGCCCTCGCCTTCCAGAAGACGATGGGCGCGATGCTGGCAGACATTGAAGAACGCGCGCAGCTGGCCCTTGGTGTCGCGGATCACCAGCACGCTTTGATCGAAGATGTCGCGCACCAGGTAGGCGCCCGGCTTGTCGACCATCGACACGTGCCCGACATACTGCCAGGTCCTATAGAAGATCGCCTTCTTCTCGCGATCGTAGACCTCGGGATCGAAGTAATAGGTGCGGTCGAGCGTTTGCGAGCGCTCGGGATCGACATCGAAACCGGTGATCTTTTCAGCGGCAAGCGCGGCCATGATCCAGTCTCCTCACCAGATTGGCGTTTATTGAATGAACGTACAATAACCCGCCGAACCGCGTCAAGACGCCGAACGCGCGGTTACTCCGCCGCCAGCTTCACGCCCGGGCCTTCCAGCGGCACGAAGTCCAGGACGTTCGCCTGGAAGAAGGTGAGCGAGGTTTCGCCCTGATCGGCCAGGGCGCCGACCTTGAAGAGCGGCGACTGCAGCGCCTTTTGCTGCTGCTCGCAGACCCACATGTCCTCGATCTGGAAGTCGAGCGACTCCATGGCCGGGCACCCCAGTGTCTCCAGCGAAATGTAGCGCTTGCCGTCGGCCATGATGTGGCCGTGGCCGGAGGTGCCCGACGGCCTGGTCGGCGTCTTGGCAGGGTCCCGGGTTTCCTTCGGCATCATCCAGGTCCTGAGTTCCAGGTAACACTGCTCCGGTCCGACCGGCACGATGGTGTAGGCAGAAAAGAAGATCGACGACGCCAGGATGCCGCTGTTCGGGAAAAGCTGCCAGACGACAGGGTGGCGGCCCGACGTGTCGATCCCCGGAATCGGCGTGAAGTGCGTGTTCGAGCGGCTGGGCGATTCGCCGTGACTGATGAAGACCCAATGGCGGCCGACATCGTCCCAGTCCTGGTTCTCGACATCCGGGCCCATCAGCGTTTTGTCGTGCAGGTAAGACAGGTGATAGCCGTCCATGGCGTTCTCGCAGAACGCCTTCCAGTTCGCCATGATGTCGTACCGGACCGGCCGCTTTTCCGACAGCATCGAGATGTCGTGCGGCCACATGTGGGTCTTCTCGACACCGGCGCACCAGGTCTCAAAGTCCTCGTCGGGCTGTTCCTGCGGGTTGACGAAGACGAGATCGCCGATCTGTCCGATACCGCCCTTGTGCAGGCCGAGCTGGTCCATCTTGAGGTCGGGGAAACAGAGGTCCTTTTTCGGCAGGCCGCGCAACGCGCCGTCGTCGGGATTGTAGGTCCAGGCGTGATAGGGACAGACGATGCCGTGACGGCAGTTCGCCTTTTCCTCAAGCATCTTCGTGCCGCGGTGACGGCAGGTGTTGTGATAGGCCTTAAGCGATCCATCCTTGGCCCGGATCACGAACATCGGGTAACGGCCGATCTGCACCGGATAGGCGTCGCCGGGTTCCGGCACATCCTGCGCGACGCAAGCAAAGGTCCAGGCGCGGCTGAACAACTCCTGTTGCTCTCGCTCGAACCATTCCGGCGACATGTAGCATTCTTTGGGAAGAAGCTGCTCGGCGCGCTTTGGCCTGGGCGGCGTGGTGAGCGTCATCCTGGTTCTCCTGACCGGGCGGCGTAGACTTGTCAGGCAAGTTTACGATGGAATCGGGTCCATCGATCAAGAGCCGTGGCCTGATGGCCCCATGACAGCCAAGGGGGAGGAAGCGATGACCTGGATCGACGAGAAGCTGGCGGAAGGCGGCGTCCTGCTGCTGGACGGCGCGATCGGCACCGAGCTGCAGCGGCGCGGCGTGCCGATGGACGACGATGCGTGGTGCGGCCGCGCCAACCTGTCGCACCCCGATGCGGTGCGCACCATGCACCGCGACTACATCGCCGCCGGCACCGACGTCATTACGACCAACAGCTTCGGCACCAACCGCTACACCCTGGAACCGGCGGGCCTCGCCGACCGGTTCGTGGAGATCAACAGCACCGCCGTCAGCCTGGCCCAGGAGGCGCGTGACGATGCCGGTCGCGACATCGCGCTCGCCGGTTCCATGTCGACCATGCCGGCGCTGGCCCATGTCGATGAAACACCGTCGCCTGAGGCAGCGGCGGACGACTATCGGCGGCTTGCCGAGACGCTGGCGGAGGGCGGCTGCGACGTCATCCTGTGCGAGATGATGATGACGGCGGGCCACGCGGAGGCCTGTGTCGACGCCGCCCGTGCGACCGGCCTGCCGGTCTGGGTCGGGTTCAGCGTGCACGAAAAGGACGGTCGCATGATCACCTTTCCGAATGAGCGCAGCATGGAGGGCCCGTCCAGTTCGCCACTGCGCGAGGCGGAGAGAGAACGTCAACCGTTCGTCCCGTTCGCCGAGCGCGTCATGGCCGACGGCGGTGCCGCCGCCGGCATCATGCATTCGGAGGTCGAGGACACGGCACCGGGCCTGGACGCGCTGAAGACCGTGTGGTCGGGC
>JANQGO010000084.1 GCA_028277285.1 Alphaproteobacteria bacterium
CCATGTCGTGTTCCCGGCAAGCGTCGCCGATGCCGACACCATGTTCGAGGCGGCGCTGGAGGCTGGCGCCACCGATGTCGTCTCCGACGACGAGACCCACGAGATCATCTGCGACACCGGCGATTTCGGCCAAGTCAGCGACGCGCTGGTCGACCAGTTCGGCGAGCCCCAGGAAGCCGGCCTGATCTGGCGGCCCCAGAACACGGTCGAGGTCGACGAGGACAAGGCCGGTACCCTGCTCAAGCTGATCGATACGCTGGAAGACAATGACGACGTCCAGTCCGTCTCCGCGAACTTCGAGATCGCGGACGACGTCATGGAGCGCCTGGTCGCGTGAGCCGGGGATCGATGCGCCTCCTGGGCATCGATCCAGGTCTTCTCCACACCGGCTGGGGCGTCATCGACGTCGACGGCAACCGGCTGAGCCACGTCGCCAACGGCACCATCGATCCGCCGCGCGACGGCGCCATGGCCGACCGTCTGCGCTTCATCTTCGAGGGGCTCAACGAGGTTCTGGCCGCCCACGGCCCCCGCGAGGCCGCGGTCGAGGAGACGTTCGTCAACAAGAACCCGGATACGACGCTGAAGCTTGGTCTGGCGCGCGGCGCGGCACTGCTGGCCCCGGCGCTGGCCGGCCTGCCGGTCCACGAATACGCGACCCGGCTGGTCAAGAAGTCGGTGGTCGGCACCGGAAAGGCCGATAAGGGCCAGGTCGGCATGATGATCTCGGTCCTGTTGCCCGGCGCGGCGATCGCGGGCGAGGACGCCGCTGACGCGCTCGCCGTCGCCATCTGCCATGCCCATCACGCGGCGACCGCCGTGGCGCAACGCCGGGAGGTCCACGCGTGATCGCCAAGCTGACCGGTGTGATCGACAGCCTGGGCGACGACTGGGCGCTAATCGATGTCGGCGGCGTCGGCTATCAGCTCGCCTGTTCGGCCTCGACCCTGCGCGCCCTGGGCTCGGCCGGCGAGCCCGCGTCGGCCTATGTCGAGACCTTCATCCGCGACGATCGCATGCAGCTATATGGTTTCGCCGAGACCGGCGAGCGCGACTGGTTCCGCCTGCTGCTGAACGTCCAAGGTGTCGGAGCCCGCGTCGCGCTGGCCATCCTGAGCGCGCTCACCGCCGACGAGCTGACCCAGGCGATCCTGGCCCAGGACAAGACCGCGGTCGCGCGTGCCCAGGGTGTGGGGCCGAAACTCGCCCAGCGCGTCGTGGCGGAACTGAAAGACAAGGTCGGCGATATCGGCATGGGCCCGGGTGCCGCCCTGGCGCCCGTCCCGGCCGCAGAGGCCGGACCCGATGCGGACGCGGTCTCGGCCCTGGTCAATCTCGGCTATGGCCGGTCGGAGGCGTTCGGCGCCGTTGCGGCCGCGCGCAAGACGCTGGGCGACAAGGCCGCGGTCGAAACGCTGATCCGTGACGGCCTGAAGGAACTGGCGCGGTGAGCGACGTGCGCGTCATCGACGGCGGGGCGGTCGAGGACGATCTCGACGGCTCGCTGCGCCCCCTGACGCTCGCCGACTTCATCGGCCAGCGCGATGTCTGCGACAACCTGCGGGTCTTCGTGAAGGCCGCCGCCAGCCGGCGCGAGGCGCTCGACCACGTGCTGCTGCACGGGCCGCCGGGGCTCGGCAAGACGACGCTGGCGCAGATCGTCGCGCGTGAGATGGGCGTCGGCTTCCGCGCGACATCCGGGCCGGTGGTCGCGCGCGCCGGTGACCTCGCCGCGCTTTTGACCAACCTGGAAGAGCGCGACGTGCTTTTCATCGACGAGATTCACCGCCTGAATCCGGCGGTCGAGGAGGTCCTCTATCCGGCCATGGAGGACTATCAGCTCGACCTCATCATCGGCGAGGGGCCGGCGGCGCGTTCGGTGCGCATCGACCTGCCTAAGTTCACCCTGGTCGGCGCGACCACCCGCTCCGGCCTCTTGACCACACCGCTGCGCGAGCGCTTCGGCATCCCGCTCCGCCTCAATTTCTATGGCGCCGCCGACCTGACCACCGTGGTATCGCGCGGCGCCCGGGTGCTGGATGTGGTGCTGACCGACGACGGCGCGCGCGAGATCGCCACGCGCGCCCGCGGCACGCCGCGGGTTGCCGTGCGCCTGCTGCGCCGGGTGCGCGATTTCGCCGCCGTCGGTGGCCACGCGACCATCGATGCCACCGCCGCCGATGCGGCGCTGCAGCGCCTGGATGTGGACAAATGCGGCCTGGATGCCATGGATCGCCGTTATTTGGCCTGTATTGCGGAGAACTATGGCGGTGGGCCGGTGGGGGTCGAGACCGTGGCGGCCGCGCTTTCCGAACATCGGGATGCTTTGGAAGACGTGATCGAACCGTTTCTGATTCAGCAGGGATTCCTGCAACGCACACCGCGCGGCCGGCTTTTGACCCAGGCGAGTTTTGATCACCTGGGCCTTGCCATGCCGCGCGCGCTGCGCGACCAGCTCGATATCTTTGCCGGTGACCAGCCGGGCAATTCAGACAACGGCCAGGGGGGCGCAGACGGGGGCGATGGCTGAGACGCCGTCACATCGGTTCCCGGTGCGGGTCTATTACGAGGACACCGATGCCGGCGGCATCGTCTATCACAGCGCCTATCTGCGTTTCGCCGAGCGCGGCCGCACGGAATGGATGCGCGACCTCGGCTACGACCACACGACTTTGCGCGACGCCTATGGCGCCGGTTTTACCGTCGCCCGGTGCGAGATCGACTACCGTAAACCCGCGCTGCTCGATGATCTTCTGGAGGTCGAGACCCGCATTCTCAAAACCGGCGGCGCCAGCGCGAACCTGGAACAGGACGTGCTGCGCGGCGATGAACCGCTTGTCCGCATGAAACTGAAGATCGCGTTTGTCGGCTCCGACGGACGCCCCTACCGCATGCCCGATCACCTGCGCCAGGTCCTCTCGGCGGGCGCCAACCCATGACGTTCTCAATTCAGGGAAAGACTTGATGGAAACCGAAGACCTCGAATCCGCGGCACTGGCCGGATCGGTCAACGACGTCGACATGTCCATTATGGGCCTGTTCTGGCGCGCCGACCTGATCGTCAAGGCCGTCATGCTGGTCCTGCTGTTCTCGTCGTTTTGGTGCTGGGCGATCATCTTCGACAAGATCGTGCGCATCCGGCGGCTGAGCAGCCAGGCCGAGACGTTCGAGGAATCCTTCTGGTCCGGCGGCTCCCTGGAAGACCTCTACGACCGCGTCGGTCGCCGGCCCGGCCATCCGCTGGCCTCGGTCTTCGCCGCCGCCATGCAGGAACTGAAACGCGGCATCCAGAAACAGCACGTGCTGTCCGACGACCGGCTGCGCGCCGGCCTGCAACAGCGCATCAACCAGGCGATGAACGTCACGGTCGATCGCGAGATGGACCGGCTGGAACGCTATATGGGTTTCCTGGCGACGGTCGGCTCGACGGCGCCCTTCGTCGGCCTGTTCGGCACGGTCTGGGGCATCATGAACGCGTTCGCCGCGATCGCGATATCGAAGAACACGTCGCTTGCCGTCGTCGCACCGGGCATCGCCGAGGCTCTGTTCGCCACAGCCCTCGGTCTCCTGGCCGCGATCCCGGCGGTGGTCGCCTACAACAAACTCTCCGCCGACCTCGACCGCTATGCCAGCCGGCTTGAGAACTTCGCGGCCGAATTCCATTCGCTGCTGTCGCGCCAGCTTGACGAGAAGGGCGGCTGATGGCGGTCCAATTCACCCACGCCAGCGGGCGTGAACGCAGCGCCCGGGCGCGCCGCCGCCGCCCGCCCATGAGCGAGATCAACGTGACGCCATTTGTTGACGTCATGCTGGTTTTGCTGATCGTCTTCATGATCGCCGCCCCCCTGTTGACCGTCGGCGTCGAAGTCGACCTGCCGGAGGCCGACGTGCCGGAAGTCCAGGGCAGCGACGAGCCGCTCGCCGTCTCGATCGATGCCCAAGGCCGCATCTTCCTGCAGGATACCGAGTTGGCGCTGGAGGAACTCGGCCCTCGTCTTGTCGCAATTAGCCAGAACAATCCGGACGTCAGGATCTTCGTGCGAGGTGACGAAGCGATCGAATACGGAAACGTGATGGCGGTGATGGGTGCGTTGAACCAGGCAGGCTTCAACAACGTGGCGTTGATCACGCGGCTGCCGACGGTGGGCGAGCCGTAACATGATACCGCGTCTCGGCATGGTGCTGTCGGCCGGGCTTCACGTCATCGTTATCTTGATGGCGGTGCTCGGCCTGCCCCAATGGTGGGACGACAATCGTTTGGCCGAAGCGGCGGTGCATGTGGAGATCATCACCATCGCGGAGGAAAGTGCCGCGCCGCCGCCCGAACCGGTGGTCGAGCCGGAGGAGCCCGAACCGGTGCCGCCCCAGCCCGAGCCGGTCGTCGCGGCGCTCGAGGAGACGCCGCCCGAGCCGCTGCCGGAACCGGAGCCGATCGAATTGCCCGAGCCGGAGGCGCTGCCGGAGCTGGCCGCCCTGCCGGAACCGG
>JANQGO010000144.1 GCA_028277285.1 Alphaproteobacteria bacterium
TTGCCCTGATTGTCGTGGGCGCATGGCGTCGAGCGCCGGAAGCAACGTGTTGAGGGTGCCGTCGACGTTGACCGCGAAGACGTGGCGCGCCTGGGCCGCGCCTTCGCCCGCGCCGCCGGTGCCCGCCGACACGCCGGCATTGGCGATGGCGAGCGTGAGCGGGGTGGAAGCGTCGCAGTCGCGCACCCACGCGGCCATGGCATCGCGGTCGGTAACGTCCAGGACGGCCGTCTCAACGGCCGCGCCGTCTCCCCGGCAAGCAACGGCGACTTTGTTCAGGCGCTCGGCGTCGCGGCCGCCCAGGTACAGCGTCGTGCCGCTCTCGGCATAGGCGAACGCCAGGGCGGCGCCGATGCCGCTGCTGGCGCCGGTGATCAGGATGGCTGGCATGGGCGGGGCAGGCGGTCTTGTTGGTGCATGGCGCCTGAGTATATACAGGTGCCGCCGGGCGACCGGCACCCACCCATCCGTCGGCGGCGAACGGGGACAGCCGTGGCACTGCAAAGCATGACAGGATTTGGCCGCGCCGAAGGCGGCGACGGCACGGTGACGTGGATCTGGGAAGCGCGCACCGTGAACGGCAAGGGCCTGGATGTCCGCTGCCGCCTGCCGTCCGGTTACGACGTCCTGGAACCGCAGGCCCGCGAAGCGGTGACCGGCCGCCTCAACCGTGGCAACGTCTCGCTGACGCTGAGCGTCGACACCAACCGTGCGGCGACGCCGTTGACGGTCAATCGGGATGCGTTGGACGCGGTACTGGCGGTGGCGCGCGACGTCGCCAAGCGCGAATCGCTCTCGCCACCCAGCGTCGACGGTCTGTTGCGACTGCCCGGCGTGCTGGAGACCGACACGTCGGAAGATCCCGAAGCGCGTGACGCCCGCCACGCCGCCATGGTCGGCTCCTTGACCGAACTCCTGGATTCACTGGTCGAAGCCCGCGCCACGGAAGGCGCGCGCCTGAAGGCCGTGCTGGACGGCCTGCTCGACGATATCGCGGCGGGTGTTGCGCAGGCCCGCGAGCACGAGGCGGCCCAGCCGCAGGCGATTCGCGACCGGCTGCACGAGCAGATGAACGAACTGCTGGGCGCCGATACGCCGGTTCCCGAGGAACGCCTGGCTCAGGAAATCGCGCTTCTGACGACCAAGGCCGATATCCGCGAGGAGTTGGATCGCCTCGACAGCCACATCACGGCGTTTCGCGACCTGCTCGGCGGCGACGAGGCGCCGGGCCGCCGCCTCGGCTTCCTGTGCCAGGAACTGCTGCGCGAGGCCAACACGCTGTGCTCCAAATCTTCCGACAGCGGTTTGACCGCGATCGGGCTCGATATGAAGGTCGCCATCGACCGCTTGCGCGAACAGGTCCTGAATGTGGAATGATGAACGGTAATCTCGTCCAACGCCGTGGTCTGCTTCTGGTCCTGTCGTCGCCGTCGGGCGCAGGCAAGTCGACGATCGCGACGACTCTGCTCAACAGCGAAGACAACCTCGTCCTGTCGATTTCCGCGACCACGCGACCGAAGCGGCCCGGCGAAATTGACGGCACGCACTATCACTTTGTGGATGCCGGCGCGTTTGCGGGCATGGTCGAGCGCAACGAGCTGTTGGAGCACGCCAACGTCTTCGGTCACCGCTACGGTACCCCGCGTGCGCCGGTCGAGGCCGCGCTCGAACGTGGTCAAGACATCCTGTTCGATGTCGACTGGCAGGGCGCTCAGCAACTGCGCGATCGCATGCCGGCGGATCTTGTTCAGGTCTTCATCCTGCCGCCGTCGGCTTCGGAATTGCACGACCGGCTGCGAAGCCGGGCCTCGGATCCGGAAGACGTGGTGCTGCACCGTATGAGCCGGGCCAGCGACGAGATGTCTCACTGGATCGAGTATGACTATGTCGTCATCAATCGTGACCTCGACGATTCCGTCGATAGCGTGCGCACAATCCTGCATGCCGAACGGTTGCACCGGGAGCGTCAGGTTGGTCTCGGCGATTTCATCAACACGATGCGCCGCGAACTCGACGACGGTTAACTGAAAGCGTCAGGCGAACCGCCGGTCATCGGCATCAAAGGTATCGTCTGGTCGAACGCAGCCTCGAAGGCCGTCGAGCGCGCCGGGCGCCAGACCCATGACCTGCAGGCGGTCGCGGTCTTCGTACTCGGCCAGCGTGATGCCGAGCGGCGCGGCGGGTAGAAAGCCGTATCGCTCATAGATCGCATGATCGCCGATCAAGACAACGATGCGGTGGCCTTGGGCCTGCGCGCGTTCCAGGCCGTAGCGGATCAGCAGACGGCTGATGCCGCGGCCGCGATGGCTGGGTTCGATCGCGACGGGGCCGAGCTGGATGGCCTTGACGCCGGCCCCGATCATCACCGGCCAGAAACGGATGGTGCCGACGAGGTCGTCGTTTTCCAGCGCGA
>JANQGO010000235.1 GCA_028277285.1 Alphaproteobacteria bacterium
AGCGTTTCACGACGCCGGTCACGACACCCACGGCTGGTCGCGCAGCGAGGCGACGCGCCAGGCCGCTGCCGGGTTCTGCACGACCCACGACACCATCGCCGAGGCGGTCGCCGCCGCCGACCTGATCGTCGTCTGCCTGCCCGATTACGACACCAGCCTGGCGGCCTATGCCGACGTGCCCGACGATGCCTGGGCCGGCAAGACCATGGTGCAGCTCTCGTCCTGCGCACCGGAAGAGGCCCTGACCATGCAGGCCTGGGCCAACGAACGCGGCATCGCCTATATCGACGGCGCCATCGCCACATTCCCCAGCCGCATCGGCGCGCCGGCGACCGCCATCTTCATGTCCGGCGACCGCGCGGCCCACGACAAGGCAAAGCCCGTGCTCGACGCGCTGGGCGGGCGCAACGCCTTCGTCTCCGACAAGGTGACGGGCGCCGCCGCCATGGATCTCGGCTGGCTCAGCCTGCTCTATGGCGTCTCGTCCGGCCTGCTCCAGGGCGCGGCCTTCTGCAGCAGCCTGGGCATCGATCCCAAGGCGTTCTTCGCCGCGATGCCGTCCTTCGATCCGGAAATCAAACACGCGGCCAAGGAATACGACGAGATGATCGCCAAAGACGCCTATGAGGGTGACCAGGCGACGCTCGAGGTCCACGTCGCCGCCATGCAGCACCTGCTGGGCTGCGCCGAACAGAACGGGCTGGATACCCGCTTCACCGAGATGCTGGCCTCGCTCTATGGCGATGCTGTCGCGGGCGGCCTCGGCGACAAGGAGTTCGCCGCCTCGATCAAGGTCTTCCGCGGCGAAACCAAGTAGGCGGAGGGCAGCGAGATGGCGGGCGCGCGCGAGTACGACTATGTCATCATGGGCGGCGGCAGTGCCGGTTGCGCGCTGGCCGCCCGCCTTTCCGAAGACCCAGACGTCTCGGTGCTGCTGTTGGAGGCTGGGCCGCCGCGCGGCGTTATGTTCGACAACTGGCGCGTCGACATGCCGGCTGCCTTCGGCGGCCTGTGGAGCAGCCCCCGCTACAACTGGAGCTTCGACGGCGAGCCCGAGCCGACAATGCACAACCGCAGCATCTTCCAGCCACGCGGGCGCATCCTGGGCGGCTCGTCCTCGATCAACGGCATGTGTTTCATCCGCGGCCACGCGCTCGACTTCGAACGCTGGGTCACCGAGGGCGCGAACGGCTGGTCATGGCGCGAAGTCCTGCCCTATTTCAAGCGTCTGGAAACCTGGCAAGACGGCGAAAACGCCTATCGCGGCGGCTCAGGCCCCGTGCACGTGTGCAAGGGCGATTATCCCTCGCCGCTCTATGAAGCATTCCTTCAGTCCGGCGAACAGGCGGGCTACCAGCGCTCCGACGATATCAACGGCGAACACCAGGAAGGCCTTGGCGCGTTCCAGATGAACATTCACAACGGCGTGCGCGCGTCGACGGCGGAAGCCTATATCCGGCCGAACAAGGACCGCGCCAACCTGACGGTGGAAACCGGCGCCATGGTGACGCGCGTCGCCATCGAGGGGAACCGCGCCGCCGGCATCGTCTGCCGCAAGGCCAACGGCGAGGCCGAGACCGTGCGCGCCAACCGCGAGCTCATCCTGTGTGGCGGCGCGGTCGGTTCGCCCCACATGCTGATGCTCTCTGGCATAGGCCCGGCGGACGAGCTCAAAGCTCACGGCATCGATGTCGCGATCGATCTGCCCGGCGTTGGCCAGAACCTGCAGGACCACCCGCTGGTCTACATGAAGTGGCGCACCACCAAGCCGGTCTCGATCAGCAAGTACATGCGCAAGGACATGATGCTCTATACCGGCGCGCGCTGGCTCACGACCCATACCGGGCCGGGCGCGTCGAACAACGTCGAGACCTGCGCCTGGCTGCGTTCCGATCCTTCGGTCAAGCACCCGGACATGCTGATCCAGTTCCTCGCCGTCCTGCTCGACCACGACGGCAACGTCGCCGCCGGCGATCACGGCTTCACCTATTGCATCGGCCCGACCCGCGTGAAGGGCACGGGCTGGGTCAAGCTGCGTTCGGACAAGCCGGACGACAAGCCGCGCATCCTCTCGAACTTCCTCGCGACCGACTACGACCTCGATCTGATGCGCCGCTCGCTGGAGATCGGCCGCGAGATCGCCGCCCAACCGGCGCACCAGGCCCACGGCGTCACCGAGGTTGACCCCGGCCCCGCCATCAATAGTCGCGAGGAAATCGATCACTACCTGCGCGACAACGTCGCCGGCGATTTCCATCTGGCCTGTACCTGCAAGATGGGCGGAGATGCCATGGCCGTGGTCGATCCGACCTTGAAGGTGCACGGCATCGAGGGCCTGCGCGTGGTCGACGCCTCGGTCATGCCCAGCATCGTCAACGCCAACACCAACGCGACCACGATCATGATCGCCGAAAAAGCCGCCGACATGATCCTGGGCCGCGCCCCGCTGCCGCCCGCCGACGTGGCGCTGCCGGCCTAGAACAACGACGATTCGGTCTGTTTCAAGACGGTAACCGTTAACGCCGTCACCCTTGAAAGTCGCCGCGCCAAACCCAGGTCATCATACTGGCGTTGCGAGGATCGTGAGGTGGGCGCAAGGCGGCTCAACGTGTCCCAGTCGATGGGCGAAGAAACCGGCGGTTTTGCCGCGCGGTTCGTCGCGGCCCTGTCGTACCCCGCCATCATGGTGCTGGGTTTCGTGCTCTACGGCGTCGCGACGAGCGCCGGCGTCTCCGTAACGCTTGCTTCTTACGGCGCGGTTCTCGTCTGCGCCGCGCTCATCACCGTGCACGAAATCGCCCTGCCCTACCGCCGGGAATGGAAACCGGAACGCGGCGAGCTCGGCACCGACGCCGTCTTCATGGTGCTGGTCCAGATCGCCCTGCCTTTGCTGCTGGCGATCACCGTGGTCGTCGCCATCGCCGACTATCTCGACGCGACCGGAATGTACGTGCACGGCATCTGGCCCCATGACTGGCCGGTCATCGTGCAGGTGATCGTCATGCTGCTGGTCGCCGACTTCTTCCGCTACTGGCTGCACCGCGCGTTCCACCGGTTCATCCCGATGTGGCGCTTCCACGCGGTCCACCATTCGCCGAAGCGGCTCTACTGGCTCAATGTCGGGCGCTTTCATCCCATCGAAAAAGCCATCCAGTACGCCGTCGATGCCCTGCCCTTCGCGCTTCTGGGCGTGTCACCGGAGGTGCTCGCCGCCTACTTCGTCTTCTTCGCGATCAACGGCATTTTCCAGCACTCCAACTGCCGCGTCAGCCTGGGCCCGCTCAACTACATCGTCGCCGGTCCGGAACTCCACCGCTGGCATCACTCGGTGCTGCAGAAGGAATCCGACAACAACTTCGGCAACAACTTGATCGTCTGGGATCTCCTCTTCGGCACGCGCTTCCTGCCGCGCGAACGCGAGGTCGGCCCGCTGGGCCTGACCAACCGGGACTATCCGACCGGCTTTTCCGCGCAGATGGCAACGCCGTTTCGCCGGGGCATCGAGAACGGCTAGGTTGGGCCGTGACCCCGCTTACCCAATCGCTGACCCACGCGGTCATGAAGGCGGTGCTGGCGGCGACCCAGGGTCGCAAGTACCGCCCACTGCATCTCGCGCGGCGTGGCCGACGCGTCGAGCAGGGCGCGGTAC
>JANQGO010000241.1 GCA_028277285.1 Alphaproteobacteria bacterium
GGACTTGGGCTTGAGTTCGTACGCCAGTACGCCGCGGCCGGCTGGACCGTGCACGCCGGCGCCCGCGATCCCGACGCCGCACCTCTGTTGCAGGAGGCCGCGACGCTGGGCGACGTCCATTGCCATCGCCTCGACGTCTCAGACCGGGGCCAGATCGCCGCGCTGGCGGACAGGCTGACGGGTCAGCCGATCGATCTTCTGATCAACAATGCCGGTCTGTGGGCCGGCGAGGACGAGGGTTATGGCCGTGTCACCGACGAATTGTGGATGGAGGAGTTTCGCGTCCACGTCTTCGGCACCATGGCGATGTGCGAAGCCTTCGTCGACAACGTCGCGGCGAGCGACAGGAAGCAGATTGTGAACATCTCCAGCGGCAATGGCAGCCTGGCCTGGGACGCCAATGTCAGCGA
Source organism: Alphaproteobacteria bacterium (assembly GCA_028277285.1). GTDB lineage: Bacteria > Pseudomonadota > Alphaproteobacteria > SP197 > SP197 > JANQGO01. Next base: position 411 of record JANQGO010000241.1, read on the forward strand.
CTACGCTTACAACACCAGCAAGGCGGCGCTCAACATGATCACCCGCTCCATGGCGGTCGACCTTGCCGACCGCGGCATCGTCGTCGTCGCGTTTTCGCCGGGCTTCGTCGCCACCGACATGTCCGGACCGGATGCGGACCTTACGCCCGCTGAAAGCATCGGCGCCTTGCGCGGGCTGATCGAGACCCTGACCCCCGCCGAGACCGGAACGTTTCGCCGCTATAACGGCGAGACGGTTCCCTGGTAGCGGCCGATGAGCAAGACGACCGTCCTCGTGACCGGCGCCAATCGGGGCATTGGCGTGGCCTTCGTGCGCCACTATGCCGGCGCCGGCTGCCGGGTCCATGCCTGCTGCCGCGCGCCCGAACACGCGTCGGCGTTGCGCGACACGGCCATGACCGGCGACGTCGTGGTGCATCCGCTCGACGTGACGGACATGACCTCGATCCACGATCTGGCGGCCGCCATCGATGATGAACCGGTCGACATCCTGATCAACAACGCCGGCATTGGCGGCGCCGGACCCCAGCGTTTTGGTCACACGGATTATGACGACTGGGAGCTGGTGCTGCGCACCAACGTCATCGGCCCCTATCGGGTCGCCGAGGCCCTGGCGGACCGGGTCGCGGCGAGCGACATGAAACGCATCGCCAACATCTCAAGCGGCATGGCGAGCCTGGCCGATAACCGGTCGGGCGGCAGCTACGCCTATCGCTCGTCAAAGGCGGCGCTGAACATGGTGGTGGTTAATCTGGCGCGCGATCTTGCCGAGCGCGGCATTTCGGTGATCGCGCTCTGCCCGGGCTGGGTCATCACCGATATGGGCGGTCCGGGCGCGGAGCTAACCGCCGATGAGAGCGTTGCCGGCATGAGCCGGGTTATCGCCGGTGCCGACCTCGCGCATTCCGGCCGATTCTACCACCACGAGGGGCATCTGTTCCCCTGGTAGGGGACTATGTGTTTTGCATCACCGGCCCACTCCCCCTCCCGGCAGGGCAATTGCATATGGCCTCGCACGACAATTTGGTGGGCCATAGACACCGTGTGCTTTCCATCTTGGCGGTCCGTCGAGGGACGCAGAGCAGAACAAACCCGAATCAAATCCGGTACGCA
>JANQGO010000247.1 GCA_028277285.1 Alphaproteobacteria bacterium
GAGCGACGGCAACGCGCGCAGGGCCTGTTCGAAACGCTCCGGCGGCACGGCGAGCGGCACATAGGCACCGTCGATGCCATAGGCGTCGAGCCAGAAGCCGTGCAATCTGGGCGACCGCGAATGGCTGACAGGCCAGCCCATCACGCCGGCAAGCCGCGCTGCGCCACTGACGATCACGGCACGATCACCGCGTGCTGGCGCAGGATTTCGAGCAGCGGCAGGAGCGGCATGCCGATGATCGTGAAGGGGTCGCCTTGAATACGCGAAAAGAGCTGCACGCCCGGACCCTCTATTTGGTAAGCGCCGACGCTTTGGGTCGCGCGTTCGCCGACGCGCGCCAGGTAGTCGTCGACAAACGCCTCTGAGAATGCCCGCATCTCCAGTGTCGCCGCGTCGGTCTGGTGCCACAGGCGTGCGTCGTCGCGCACCAGCACCGCGGCCGAGACAATGCGGTGACGGCGGCCGCGCAGGCGCATCAGATGGTCGCGCGCGCCGGCGATATCCTCCGGCTTGTCGAACCACTCGCCGTCGAGATCCAGGATCGAGTCCGCGCCGACCACCAGGGCGCCGCTGTGACGGGGCGCGACACGTTTGGCCTTCAGCTCGGCCAAGGTCTCGGCCGCCTGCTCGGCCGTCGCGTTCTCGGCCTTCAGCGCATCCTTGACGGCCGCTTCGTCGACCTGGGCGGCATCGGCGACAAATGGCACGCCGGCATTCTCAAGCATGGCGCGCCGCCCGAAACTCTTTGAGGCCAGGACCAGAGCGGGCGCATCGCTCATGGCATGACGCCCATGCGTTCGTCATAGAGCTGCAGGATGGCGGCGGCGGTTTCCTCGATCGAACGCCGCGTCACGTCGATCACCGGCCAGTCGTGCTTCTTGAAGAGCCGCCGCGCGTGGGCGATCTCGTCGCGCACGATGTTGGGATCGATGTAGTCGGTCTTGCCGTCCTGGTTCAGCATGGTCATGCGGTTACGCCTGACCTGGACCAGACGGTCCGGGCTTTGCGTCAGGCCGACGACGAGCGGCCGCTTCAGGTGTTCGAGCTCGCGCGGCAGGGCGACGCCTGGGACCACCGGCACGTTGGCGGCCTTCAGTCCGCGATTGGCGAGATAGAAACAGGTCGGCGTCTTCGACGTTCGCGACACGCCGACGACGACGATATCGGCTTCGTTCAGATCATGCGGCGACTGTCCGTCGTCATGCTGCAAGACAAAGTGCATGGCATCGACACGGGCGAAGTATTCGGCATCCAGCGCGTGCTGGCCGCCCGGGGTCCCCTTGACCGGCTTGCCGAGATAGCTCGACAACACACCGAGCACCGGATCGAGCACGGGCACACAGGGCACGCCGATCTGCTGGCAGCCCATGGAAAGCTGATCGCGCCGGGCCTGGTCGACCATCGTATAGATGACGACGCCCGGGTTGGCCTCGATGCCGGACAGAACGCGTTTGAGCTGACGCTCCGAACGCACCAGCGACCAGACATGTTCGTGCGCCTCGACAGCTTCGAACTGGGCGACGGCGGCACGGGCCACCGAGAGGATCGTCTCGCCGGTCGCATCGGACACCAGGTGGAAGTGGAAGTCTTTGGTCACGCCGATTCGGTCCGGAAGGTTTCTGCGCCTGTGGGGATAACTGGCCGCTTGCGCACGCCATAACAAATTTCTTGCCCGCGAACCAGAAATGGTCCGGCGATTGCTCCCCCTGGGGAGAACGTTATCGGTTAAACCGGACAGCTTGCCTCAGCCGCCGTCATGGACTACTCACCCACAAAGTTGTCCCGGCGTCGGATCGCCGTGTTCCGGCGAGTCGGTATCCATCGTTCACCCATTCCCCAGATCCACGGCGTGACCATCCACGTATGGGGACAGCAATAGGGATAAACCGGCGCTTTTGATCTATCCCCGCTATCCAGGTGGATTCACTACAACAACCACCTTTTCTTTAAATTCTAAATTGAAGTGAGATGGTGTATCCCCGCCCCGTGAGTACATCAGATCCATCGCCATCGACCCAACCGGCCAAGCCCATCCTGCGTGCGCTTGATGGCGAAGCCGTGTCGCCCGCACCGATCTGGCTGATGCGCCAGGCAGGCCGCTATCTCGCGGAGTACAGGGCGTTGCGCGAGAGTGCGCCAGACTTCCTGACGACCTGCTATACGCCTGATTTAGCGACGGAAATCACCTTACAGCCGATACGGCGTTTCGGGCTGGACGCAGCCATCCTGTTCTCCGACATCCTGGTCATACCCGATGCGCTGGGCCAGTCAGTGCAGTTTGCGAAGGGTGAAGGGCCGATGCTCGAGCCGATCGGTCCGGGTGACGTGGCATCGCTGCAACCGGATCGTCTGGCGGGCCATCTGGCGCCGGTTTTCGAAACGGTCGGCAGGGTGAAAGCCGAGCTTGATCCGAAGACGACCTTGATCGGTTTCGCCGGTGCGCCCTGGACGCTGGCGGCTTACATGGCCGAAGGCGGCGGGTCGAAGGACTTCGCCACGGCGCGAAGCTGGGCCGCGGGCGATCCAGAGAGTTTTCAGCAACTGATCGATCTGCTGACCGGCGCGGTCATCGACATGCTGCGCCATCAGCTCGACGCGGGTGCTGACTGCGTTCAGCTGTTCGACAGCTGGGCCGGTATCCTTTCGGCCGCGGATTTCGAGACGTGGTGCGTCCGTCCGGCCGCTGCGATCGTGGGCGCTTTGGCCCAAAGCCATCCGGGCGTGCCGGTTATCGGGTTTCCGCGCGGCGCCGGCTATCTCTACGGCACCTATGTCGAGAAGACCGGTTGCGCCGGCCTTCAGATCGACCACGGCGTGCCGCTTGACCAGGCCGCACGCCTGCAACGCAACGTCACGGTCCAGGGCAATCTCGATCCCGTCTTGTTGCTTGCGGGCGGCGAGGCGATGACCGCGCAAATCCGCGCGATCCGTGGGGCCTTGGGCGGTGGTCCGCACATCTTCAATCTTGGCCACGGCGTGATGCCGCCGACGCCGCCGGACCATGTTGCTGAGCTGGTCGAGGTCGTTCGCCAGGCTGATCCTTAGGCGGCGTCATGACCCGCACCGCCGTCATCCTGTTCAATCTGGGTGGTCCCGATCGTCCCGATGCGATCCAGCCGTTCTTGGCCAATCTGTTCAACGATCCCGCGATTATCGGGCTGCCGTGGCCGTTTCGTCCGATTCTGGCGAACCTGATCAGCCATCGCCGGCAAAAGCAGGCGCGTGAGATCTATGACCAGATCGGCGGCAAGTCGCCGCTGCTGGAACAGACCTGGGATCAGGCGCGCGCGCTGCAACAAGCGCTCAACGACGAGCATGCCAGGGTGTTTGTCGCCATGCGCTATTGGCATCCCATGGCCGAGGAGGTCGTCGGCCAGGTCAAGGAGTTCGCGCCCGACCGGGTCGTGCTCTTGCCGCTTTATCCGCAGCATTCGACAACGACAACGGCGTCGTCCGTGCGTGAATGGAAGCGGGCGGCAAGGGCGGCCGGCCTTAACGTGCCGACCCACACGGTCTGCTGTTATCCGACCGAACCCGGCCTGATCGCGGCCCAGGCGAAACTGGTGAACGAGGCGCTGGAGAAGGCCGCGGACAAGCCGGTTCGCCTGCTGTTTTCAGCGCACGGCCTGCCGGAGAAGATCATCAAGGAGGGCGACCCCTATCAGTGGCAGGTCGAGCAAACGTCGAGCGCCGTCATGGACGCGGTCGGCCGTCCCGAGCTCGACTGGCAGGTCTGCTATCAAAGCCGGGTCGGCCCCTTGAGCTGGATCGGACCGTCGACCGACGATGAGATCCGGCGCGCGGGCGAAGAGAGCCTGGGCGTCGTCATCATCCCGATCGCCTTCGTTTCCGAGCACTCCGAAACGCTGGTGGAGCTTGATATCGAGTATGCGGAGCTTGCCCAAAAGGCCGGTGTGAAGACTTACATCCGCGTGCCCGCGGTGAAAACCCAACCGGCTTTCATCAAGGGGCTGGCGGACATCGTTGGCGCGGCGTTCGTGCGCAACGACGATCCGGCAAGCAACACCGGTTCGCGCCTATGCCCGGCGGATCGGGCCAAGTGTCCCTGCCGGCAGGTCTAGGATGGACTTTCTGATCGACCATTACCTGTGGATCAAAGCGCTCCACATCATCGCCGTCATCGCCTGGATGGCCGGGCTGCTCTACCTGCCGCGCCTGTTCGTCTATCACGCGGCGGCGGAGCCCGGTTCGGCGATGTCGGAAACGTTCAAGGTGATGGAACGGCGGCTTTTGAGGGCGATCATGAACCCGGCGATGATCGCGGCATTCGTCTTTGGCATCCTGCTGATGATCGCGAGCGGCCCAGGCATCTGGCAGGATGGTTGGTGGCACGCCAAGGTCTTGCTGATCATCATCATGGCGGCGCTTCACATGGCTTTCGCGCGCTGGCGCCGCCTGTTCGCGGAGGATCGTAATACCCACCCGGCGCGGTTCTATAGGTTCATGAACGAAGCGCCGACACTCGTGATGATTGCGATTGTGCTTCTGGCGGTCGCTAAACCTTTCTGATCGCGGCGCGGCACTGTTGCACGATTGTTGTTTGACTCTTCGCCCAGCCGCCCCTATTTCTTAGATATCTTATCTAAAGCAGCCCGACATAGGCCGTTCTTGGCCTGAAAGATGTCCGATTAAGCCGCGACGAGGCGGTGGCTGAGCAAGATTTCCCAACCCTCCATGGAAGGCGTTCCGACAGGATCGCCGCATCAGGCATAAGAATGGCCGCTAGCGAAGCAGAAGCAAAAAGCCCCCCTGAGCTTGAACAGCTCAATCTTCAAGAACTGAAAAACAAGAAACCCGAAGAGCTGCTCGAATACGGCGAGCAGTTGGGTGTCGAGAACGCCAGCGTCCTGAGAAAACAGGACCTGATGTTCGCCATCCTGAAGGAGTATGCCGACCAGGATGTGCCGATCTTCGGCGAAGGCGTGCTGGAGGTGCTGCAGGACGGTTTCGGCTTCCTGAGAAGCCCCGAAGCCAATTACCTGCCCGGTCCCGACGACATCTATGTCAGCCCCAGCCAGATCCGCCGCTTCGCGCTGAAGACCGGCGACACGGTCGAGGGCCAGATCCGCGCCCCGAAAGACAACGAGCGCTACTTCGCGCTGCTCAAGGTCTCGAACATCAACTTCGAGGAGCCGGAGACCACGCGCCACCGCGTCACCTTCGACAACCTGACGCCGCTCTACCCGGAAGAAAAGCTGAACCTGGAGCTCGATGATCCCACGAAGAAGGATTTTTCGACGCGGATCATCGAACTGGTCTCGCCCTTGGGCAAGGGCCAGCGCGCGCTGCTCACCTCGCCGCCGCGTGCCGGTAAGACGGTTTTGATGCAGAACATCGCGCACGCGATCGAGGCCAATCATCCGGAAGTGTTCTTGATGGTGCTCCTCATCGACGAGCGCCCGGAAGAGGTGACCGACATGCAGCGCTCGGTGAAGGGCGAGGTCATCAGCTCGACCTTTGACGAGCCCGCCGGCCGTCACGTCGCGGTCGCCGAGATGGTGATTGAAAAGGCCAGGCGCCTGGTCGAGCAGAAGCGGGATGTCGTCATCCTTCTCGACTCCATCACGCGCCTGGCGCGCGCCTATAACACCGTCGTGCCGTCGTCGGGCAAGGTGCTGACCGGCGGTGTCGACGCCAACGCCCTGCAGCGCCCGAAACGTTTCTTCGGCGCGGCGCGCAACATCGAAGGCGGCGGGTCGCTGACCATCATCGCCACCGCGCTGATCGATACCGGCAGCCGCATGGATGAGGTCA
>JANQGO010000492.1 GCA_028277285.1 Alphaproteobacteria bacterium
ACCCGAATCAAATCCGGTACGCATGTTCGATCTCGATGGCCATCGCACCCGATACCTCCGCGCCCATTCAAACATTTTTCCATATGCAATCGCCCTGCCCGCAATGGCAGGGGTTCAGTCGATACCCAGCACCGTGGCGACGACCTGCTTTTCCCAGCCTCCGTGCATGGTGCGCGGCAGATCGTCGCTGGCGAACCAAGCGGCTTCCGGTCCGCCGCTGGAGTCCCCGGAGGCGGTGACATCATAGTGGAAGACCAGGTGCCAGCCGCGCCGGCCGCGGAAGGATTCGACGTGGTTCAGCCGCGGTGCGCCGGCATCGAGGCCTGGCAGGTCGGCCAGCGTCTTGGCGGCCGTGTCGTCTGGATGGGTGAACGGCTCGACATCGTTGCCGGGCAGCCACCACTTCTCGTTTTCAGGATCGTAGCGCACGAAAAGCACGCGGCCTTGGTCGTCACGCACCACCAGGTTGGCGATGACCTGGGTATCCACCGGTTTGTCGTTCATGGTCTTGCTCCCACGTTTGTCGTTGTTAGATCGGCAATCTCTCGCTCGGCCCAGGCGATCTCGGCGTCCAGCAGGGCGGCCTCGCGGCGCGCCAGAAAGGGGCTGGGTGCCCGTGGCGCCAGAACGTCGAGGCGGTTGCGCCGGGCACACAGGGCATCGAGGCGCGCCTTGAGGCCATCGCGGATTTCATAGGGCTCAAACTCGTCGCGCGCCGCCAGGACCGCATGGATGGGCCGGCCGTTTTCGCGCACCCCGCCCCAAGCGTCCGCCAGTTCGGCGGCCAGGGCTGCGCGGCCCTCGGGCGTGATCTTGTAAAGCGTCCGGCTTGGCCGTTTACCGACCCGCTCTTCGCCGGCGACACGTGCCAGGCCCTGCTTCGTCAGGGAGCGCAACATGGCGTAAATCGAGGCGTCCTCGATCGGAAACCAGAACGCCAGCCCAGGATCGGTCAGGATCGACTTGATCTGATAGCCGTGGCGCGGGTGTTCGCTGAGCAACCAGAGAATCAGCAAGCGCGTCGTCATGGCGGCAATATACTAAAGTTTTAGTATATTGATCAAGCTCATCTGTGACGGTCGTCCATGCCCCATGGTCAATGGGTCGGAAGGCGCAGTTTTCTGCAATTTTTCCGCCAGCATCGTGGGCGCTTGCGCCCACGTTCCGATCGTCCTGCGCAGATTTGTGCGGCCGGTCACTCTCATTGCGGGCAAAATGATCCAATCTGATGCAGGGACAAAACGGTCGAGGGGACGTGGTGGCCGAAAGGCAGCGGCGCATGGCGCCATGCCGGGCCCGCCGCGGCGAAGCAGGAGATTGGTGATGTCGTTTGGACGACGCGAACGAGACGACAGAAGGCGCGAGCCGCGCCGCGAGGTATTGAGCCAGGCGGCGATCTATTATGGCGAGACCTCGCAACGAGCGACCGGCCTGGTCCGGAACATTTCGCGCACCGGCGCCAACTTCTTCGTCGACTTTCCGCTCGATCTGCCGCGCGACGTCGTCCTGCAGTTCTGCAACGGCGATGAGTTTGACTGCGAGGTCGTGCGCGATGTCGGCGGCACCGAGTTCGGTTTGCACTTCAAGGACACGAACGAGTTCGAGAAGTCGCAGACCAAGGACTGCGTCGATTCCGTACACAACTTCACCAAGAGCCAGTCGCCGCGCGAGCTCTATCAGCTAATGGAGAAGGTCGGCTTCTTCGGCGACGAAGAGATCGAGTCGATCATGAAGGGTTTCATCGCCTCCTATGATCAGGTCGTGAAGATCTACAGCGACCGCATTCTGCCGCAACAGTCCTAGCCGTTCGTTCCAACACCCGCCGCTCGCGGGCTCGCCCGTTCCGAAAATCCAATACACGACGGCCGCCCGGCCACGTCGCCATCATGACTGGCCCATAACTGGCGCAGTACCCGGACGACAAAAGAGAAGGCGGCGTTCCCCTTGGTGTGGAACGCCGCCTTTGTTGGGTTTGGCTTAAAATGCTGCTCTTAGGTCGGTCGCGACATCGCAACGGGTGAGGGGAACGGCCGGCGCATTCTGCCCGGATCGATCTCAAAGATCCGGTCCGTCGGTTTCATCTCGCGCGGCGCGACGCCGACCACGACATCGCCCTTCTCGCGCGGGATGTCGACAGGCTCGCTGACGATTGCAAGGGGTGTGCGTTCCTGTTGAAGGCAAAGCCGACCGTTCTCGTCGACGACAAAAAAGTCGCCGGGTTTGACATGCAGCGTGAACGCCTGACCGCCGACTTCCCAGATTTCATTGGACTTGCCAGCCATGGGTATCTCCGAACGTGTGGTGTCTCCTGTTTCCAATGTCTGATCCCCTTGTCGAGCTAGGCTCTGCGACGAATATAGGAATAGGAGTTGGCGGCCGTCTGTGTTCGTCGTCATGAATTACAACTAAGGAAGTAAATATAAGTGAGAGCGTAAATAAAACCTTACCAAATCCTTGACATTTAATCGATTCGGTTAACGATCTATTAATACTCCAGCAGCGCCTCCCGACCAGTTCTGCCCTTTTGCCGCCTCAATTGTGCTGTCAACAGACGATCGGAATTCGGGGTCGCGGATTGGGGAAAGCGATGAAGTTCTTTGGATGGTTGTTGATGATCGTCGGTATTGCCGCGGCAGTATCCGGCGTGCTGATGACCGGCATGGCGCCCGGCGGTCAGTCGACCGAGGTCGAGCGTTTGGTGGCCAAGGTCACACTTGTGCTGTTTGGCGCCGGTCTTGGCCTTGCCGGTTGCATCTTTGTGGTGGGCGCTGAGCTGCGTTTGTGGCTCTCGGCGATCTATGAAGAAGTGGGCGCCGGCCAGGCCGAAAAAGACACGGCACCGGAACCGGAACCGGTTACAGGCCGGGTACGCGCCGAACCCGTCATTCTCTAGAACGTCGCCATGTTGGGTTAACGATCCCCAACGGGTTTGCATACTCCCGCTGGTTTACCGGCGTTTTGCGTGCCGACAGCACACCTAAAGGTGTATCCTCTTGTGCGTAACGGCCGTAACCCGCCGTGGTCGCGTTTTCCGCGCAATCAGCGCCTAAACGGCTGATTTCGCAGGCGGAGAACGCATCGGTGTGGACAATTCGGTATGATGCCACCAATTCTCGGTGGAGTGGAGGAAAGCTGCAAGTCACCCTGTGGGGGCTTGTGAGCCAGGAGTATGTGTCGTGACGTTTGGACAACGTGAGAGTTTTAATCGCCGGACCGACGAGCGGCGCAAATCGCTGAAGCGCGCGGATCTCGTGTTCAACAACCGTGCCTCGAGCGTAAGCGGCCTGGTCAGGAACATTTCCGATAATGGCGCCAAGTTTGTCATCGAAGCGCCGGTCGAGATTCCCGATCGCGTGTCGCTGCGTTTCAGCAACGGCGAGGAGTTCCAGTGCGACGTCGTCTGGAAAAGCAGCGGCACGGAGTTCGGCCTTAAGTTCTGCGATGGTATCGAGTTCGATCTGTCCAAGACCAAGCAGGGCCTTAACGCCATCTACCAGATGGCGCGCAATCTCTCGCCGACCGAAATTCTAAAGCTCATGGAAACGGCAGAGTATTTCGGCGACGAGGAGATCGAGAGTGCCGTTAAGGCATATGTCGACGCCTACAACGACATGGTCGGCGTCCTGCAGGACAGAATCCTGCCGAAACAGCATTAGAACAGTTTGACGTTCTGCGCCTGTGTGGCGCCTTGCCAGCCACGCAACATTCGGGCCGCCGACTGGCAAAACCATCGAACTGTGATCGCGCACACGCGCGCCAGGCGTCAATCCTCCTCAATTCGTCGCGCGCGATTTCTCACTTTGAACCGGTGCGTTCCGTTGGCGCGATGCACAGGCGTCTTGAGCGATTGAGCAGCAACCCGGGAAGGCCAACCCCATACCTAACAGGCAGGCCGCGAGACGTGGCCACTGCGGAAGGGCGCAGGTAGCCAGGGCGAAGGTTCGGATTGTTCCAATCCCAATCGACGCTCAGTGGGGAGTTCAGGTTATGTCGGTACCACCGTGTGCGTTTATCGTCGGCATGAGCGACGAGGTCCGTGGCGAGCTGATCGGTTTGCTTGAGCAAACCGGTTATGACGTCACCCAGCCGGCGCTCCATCCAAGCCGTGGCGGCCCCCATGGCGAACACCGACGCGATTGCGGCATGGTCTTGATCGATGCCGGCGACGGCGCTCATGCGGCAGCGGTCGAGGAAGGCGTGGCGCGTGACGACACGCCGGGAACGACGGTGGTGCTTATCAGCGAAAACGCCAGTGTGGCGCTTCCCATCGGTGCGCTTCCCGATGGCGCCTGGGCGCTTGTGCGCAAAGGTACCAGCACCGAATCGATTCTGGATCTGATCGCCTTCCTCACCGGAACCACCCACACGATCCACTAGAGCAGATCCTGTTTTGATGGAATCGCTTTGCGATTCCGTCAAGGCAGGCGAATCTGCTCTACTCATAGATGGCGAGCGGTTCCAGCTAACCATGATCCGCTATAGCGTGCCGTGGCGGCGGTCTGTCGCGACGTCTCGCACCGCCGCGCGGTTTCTTCACCGTAAACTTAGATTCTCAATCGCCACCGTTGCGATGAACGCAGCGGTGATGCTGTTCGTGTCGGTGTCGCGGATCTGAGCACGATGCGCGATGGCGGTCTTGCGTCGTTGAGTGTTTGAAATCGCCAACCTGTGATGATCAGATGGTTGGCGAGCGCGGTAAGGTTCGGCGATTGGGATCGCGGCCATGCCAGAGGATACGGAGCCAACACTCGACACATCGGTTCTGGAGGAGATTTACCGCTCCACCAGCGAAAGCGATTTCGTCGAGCTGATCAGCGAGTTTGTCGACGCGGTCGAGCGCCTCGCCGACGAGGTTGCGGCTGCCCAGAAGAGCGTCGACATGGAGCGCTTGGAGCGGGCCACGCACGAAATCGCCGGCATGGTCACGACGTTCGGCGCCATGCGTCTGGGCGCTGCGGCGCGCAGCATCATGCTGGACTGTCGCGGCAACGAGACCGACCGTGCCCTGGCCCAGACGTCCGATCTCCATGACATGATCGACGAGGCGCTCGCGGCCCTTAGCGACCGGTTCCCCGGGGTCGTCGTCAGCAAGGCTTGAGACGTCCGACAGGCCTGGTCTATTGGGCGTTGGGCCGGTTGTGCTCGCTTGCGGGCTGCGGCGGCAGCCAACGCGCGATGGCGGCGAGCAGCTCGGGCTTGCGGACCGGCTTGGATAGATGATCCGACATGCCGGCCTCCAGGTAACGCGCCCTGTCGCCACGCAAGGCATCGGCGGTCAGCGCGATAATCGGTATGTCGGCAAAGGTATTGCCCAAGCGGCGCATCCGGCGCGTCGCCTCGATACCGTCCATTTCCGGCATGCTGGAATCCATCAAGACGAGGTCGTATGGCTGCTTGCGCGCGGCGTCCAGCGCTTCCAGGCCGTTGTTGGCGATGTCGACACGATAGCCGGCCGATTCGAGAATCTTGACCGTCACCATCTGGTTGACCCGGTTGTCTTCGGCCAGCAGGAGGCGGCGTCCCTTGCCGGGCTGTGCCTTGTCGGCGGCCTTGGCTTCCGATCGCGCCTGTCTGCTGGCGGCGCTATCGGTGCCCAGAATGGCGGGGATCAGATCGCGTTGATGAACGGGCACCTGAACGAAGCCATCGGCGCCGTCTTGCGATGAGACATTGACGCCAATGGGCACCGCGCTGACCAGCCGCGCGCTGGCGTGATCGGTCAAGGCGCTGACGCGCCGGACTTCGGCGGCGACGTCGACATCGGCGGCAAGATGCCCGATCAAGATCGCGTTGTGACGTTTGCTCCCCGCGCCAATCTTGTCGACGCTGCCGGAACGTGCCACGTCGACGCTGGCGCCCGCGGTAGCGAGTTGCCGCTTGATCAGCGCGCTGCCGACGTCGGTATCGTCGATCAGCAACACCTGGCGACCGGCAAGCGGCTTGTGCTTTGTTGCCGGCGCATCAGGCACCGTGTCGAACTTGGCGGTGAACCAGAACGTCGAACCTTGCTCTGGCGTCGAATCAAAACCGATATCGCCATGCATCATGCTGACAAGGCGTTGCGAGATCGCCAGTCCCAGTCCCGTGCCGCCGCGCGAGCGGCCGGAGGACGGATCGATCTGGGTGAACATGTCAAACAGGCGCTCGCGTGCGTCATCGGGAATGCCGATGCCCGTATCGGTAACGGTAAACCGCAGCGTGCGTTGATCACCTTCGCCGCTGCTGGTTGTCGACACATCCACGGTCACGCCGCCGCTCTCGGTAAACTTGAGCGCGTTGCCGAGCAGGTTGAGCAAAATTTGGCGAACCCTGCCCGCGTCGCCGGACAACATCGCCGGGACGTCGGATGCGATGTGAGCGCCGATCACCAGGTCTTTGGCCGACGCGATGGGATAAAGCAGATCGATGACGCTGGTGACCGTGTCTTCCAGTTCGAACGCGGCGATTTCCAGGTCCATCTTGCCAGCTTCGATCTTGGAGAGGTCGAGGATGTCGTTGATGATCGTGAGCAAGGCTTCGGCCGACTGACGCATGTTGCTGACATAGCGCGCGTGTTCACGGTCAAGGTCCGCCTCGGACAACAGGTTCGCCATACCCAGGATGCCGTTCATGGGCGTGCGGATTTCGTGGCTCATGGTTGCCAGGAAACGCGACTTCGCATCATTCGCCGCCTCGGCCTGTTCTTTCAGATCGCGCAACGTCTGCTCGATCTGCTTGCGGGCCGTGATGTCCTGGATGGTCGAGATCTCCCGGTTCGACGGACGTCCGTCCTGCTCCAGGCGATGAACGACCTCGTTGACATAGCAGACCTCGCCGTCGCCGCGCACCATCCGGTACTCGATATCCAAGGGCTTGCCGGTCGCCTCACCGCTTCGATAGGCCTCAGCGACATAGTCGCGGTCGTCGGGGTGGACGTAGAGCTTTATCTCGTCTTGCCACGGCAGCAGCATATCGTCGCGCTCGACACCGACGATTTCGGCGGCAACGTCCGAGCAATCGACGGCCCGATTGAGGTCGAGGTCATAGATCACATGGCCGACCCGTGCGACGCTTTGTGCGACGGCCAGAACCGTACGCTGCTCTTCAAGATCCTGTTGGGTCCGCCGGATGTCGGTCAGGTCAAGAACCGCGCCGATGCCGCGCTGCGCGTTCTTGCCGTCGCCGGTGATCGTTTCGCCCATTTCACGTACCCACCTGACCCCGCCATCGGGTCGAACGATGCGATACTCCAGGTCATAGGGTTCGCGTGACACCTTCGCCGCCTCGATGACGTCGATCGCGTGGTCGCGATCGTCGGGATGGGCCAGGCTGTATTCGGCGCCGTCATAGGACAACAACTCCTCTTCGGACCGGCCGTAGATGGCGGCGAACTCCGGCGATACGTGAACGAAGCGGTTCCCGGCGTCGTCAAAGACAAACGTGCCCATCTGGGCGATGCGCTGGGTTGTCGCCAGGATCATCGCTGTCTCTTTGAGTTGCTCCGCGGCTTCACGATCCCGGGTGACGTCGATGACCGCGCTGACGACGCGTGCCGGTTTGCCGGGACCGGCATCCAGCACGGCGCTGATATCGCGAACGCGAATGTGGCGCCCGTCCTTACAGATCAGTCGGTATTCGACCTCGCCCTGAGTACCCTCCGCGACAATCCTGCGGAACATCCGCATGACGTCGTCGACGTCGTCTTCATGCACGACCGTCGCGAAACCGTCGCCGAAGGCGTTGAGTTCGTCGACCGTGTAACCGGCGATCTCCATCATGCTCTTCGACACATATGTGAAGCGTTTGCTCTCGAGGTCGTAAACATAATGGCCGAAGCGGGCGACCTGCTGTGCAAAGGCCAAGGTAAGCCGGTTGTCTTGCAGTTCCTGTTCGGCGACGCGTATGTCGGTCAAATCGATCAAGGTGCCGATCGATCGTGCCGTCGCCCGGCCGTCCTTGACGATGTACTCGCCGGACTCACGAACGTGGCGCACATCACCGTCGGCATGAACGAGGCGGAAGTCGATCGAGTACGGTCGCCGTTCGTCGACCGCGCTTTGAAACTCCTGCTCGACGGCGGCGCGATCGTCCGGATGAACAAGCGACATGGTGCGCTGCCATGACACCGTTGCCTCGTCCGGTGAGAGGCCGGCGATCTCGACGTAAGCGTCGGAGTAGGAGACGACACGGTTCAAATCATCATCGTAGACGTAGTGACCAAACCGGGCGATGCGCTGTGCCGTTGCCAGGATGGCTTGGTTCTCACTCAGCGCCGCTTCGCGCTCCTGAAAGTCCGTGATGTCCATGATGGAGCCGACCGACCGATTGGTTGGCTTGCCGTCGCGCATCAGATAACGGCTGGACTCCCGCACATAGCGAACCGTCCCGTCGGGATGAACGACGCGAAAATCGACTTTGTAGGGCTCGCCGGTCTCGGCAAACCGGTCGAACACCTTCTCCATTCGATCGCGGTCGTCGGGGTGAACGAAGGACAGATCGTCATCCCATGCCAGCGGCAGGGTGTCGCGCGTGTAGCCGTGGATCCTGGCGAATTGTTCGGAGACTTCTTCGTAGCGTTCCGTCGTTTCGTTGAACGTGTAGTAGCCGACGCCGGCAAGTTCGGCGGCGTCATGGAGCAGCGCATTGGCCTCGGCCAGCCTGCGCTTGTCGGCATAATGAATGTCGAGGCGGCGGCCCAGGATGATGACGACCGCGAAGGTGGCGACGGCCGCCAGCAGGGCGGCGACATCGCCGGCGATCATCCAATCGAGCCACGTCGAAAGATCGGCTTGGAACTGGGTTTGCAGCAGATGGACAACCGACTGCAGCGCAACAAAACCGATCAGCGCGAACAGAGCCGCCGTCAGAAGGCTGCGGTGGCGCCAGACAATGACGCCGGCCACCGCGAGCGAAGCGAGCAACAGGGCGGTGGAGATGATGAGAAGGCCGCTCATGACGCCTTTCTAGCCACGAGCATCGACCGCTATAGGTTGCAAACCAAGGCGAACCATGATGCCTCAGGTTACTATCTTTTGGATAGGGTGAACAGGTTTTGCGCCCTGATCTTGCGCCGCTTGCCGCGCCCGCGCGCTTGGCCTCTTCGGGGCCACGCGCGCCGACACATGCAGGTCGAGCTCAGTAAAGACGCAGCACAAACGCGCCGACGGCCATGAAGGGGCTCGACATCACGAGGCCCGCCACCACGACGGTCGCCGTCCCGGCTACTTGACGCACGTTGTATGTGTTGATTTTGGTCATCTTGTTTCCCCCTGTGGGCCATGGCGCCCACGTCCATAAAAATCATGTGGCGCGCGCATGGCTGGGTTGCGACCTCGTTTGCTGTGACACCCGTCACGTTCGGACCTGTTCGGGCCGAATCGCTCGTCAGGCGTGCTTGACTCAGGTCAATGCGTCGGCCGCCACGTCGGCGCCATGCTTTTCGGACAAGGCGGCAGGGGGACGTCACATGGTCCGAACCACGAACGATTCGGGCGCCAGCACCGAAGGGCTCGGCGTGCTGCGGATATCGGACCCCATTGAGTTCCTGTATGGCGAGCACGACCGCCAACTGGTGATCTGCGCGGCCTTGGATCACCTGGCGTCATCGCCGGAGGCGCCTGATGCGCGCGAGACGGCCGACCTGATCCTCAACTATGCCGATACCGACATGCCGCTCCATCTGCGCGATGAGGAAGAAGACCTGTTTCCGCGCCTTCTGGAGCGTTGCGAGCCGGAGGACGGCCTTGAGAACCTTGTCGATCAGCTTGAACACGAGCATGAGACCGACAGCGTGCTTTACCAGCGCTTCAAGGACGCCCTTCATGCGATCGCGCATGGTCGCCCGCTCGATCATCCCGATGTCTTCAAGAGCGATGCGGAGGCGTTTGCCGCTCTGCAGCGCCGCCATCTCAACTGGGAGAACGGCACCGTTCTGCCGCTGGCACGCCAGCGGCTGACGCCGGAAGACCTGGAGGAGATGCGGGTGTCCATGGCCGCGCGGCGCCACGGGACGACGGTCGACTGAGGTGAAGGACAGCGGTGATAAGGACCGGGCGCCACAGGCGGCCGTGACGCTCGACGCCTTGCTGCCGTCCGCCATTGCCCGGAAGGCCGAGGAGATCGGCGTCGCCAAGGCGGGCATGAACGCCCTGTCGCTGCTGGTTCTGGCGGTTCTGGCCGGCGCTTTCATCGGCTTGGGCGCCATGGCGGCGACCATCATGTGGACCGGCGTCGCACCGGTCATGCCCTTCGGCGTTGCGCGCATGCTGGGTGGCCTGGTCTTCGCGCTGGGCCTTATCCTCGTGGTCCTGGGCGGCGCCGAGCTGTTCACCGGCAACAACCTGATGGTGATCGCTGTGGCCAGCCGCCGGATCGGCCTCGGCGCGCTGATGCGCGCTTGGGCGATCGTCTTTGTCGGCAACATAATCGGTGCCGTCGGTACAGCGGCCCTGGTGTTCCTGGCCGGTCAGCACGAGCTGGCGGGCGGCGGTGTCGGTCAGACCATGCTGGCCATCGGCAAAGCCAAGGCTGAACTGCCGTTCGCACAAGCCTTCTTTCTGGGCATTCTATGCAACGTGCTGGTCTGCCTGGCGGTCTGGCTGTGCTATGGCGCCCACACGACGACCGACAAGCTGCTGGCGGTCCTATTCCCGATCGCGGCTTTTGTCGCGGCCGGTTTTGAGCATTCCGTCGCCAACATGTACTTCATCCCGCTGGCCATGATCGTCAAAGCCTTCGCCGTCGACGGTTTCTGGAGCCTGACCGGGGCGACACCGGACGCCTACGACGCCGTGAGCTTGGCCGGCCTGCTGCACAATCTGGTGCCGGTCACCCTGGGCAACATCATCGGCGGGGGTGTCCTGGTCGGATTGGTCTATTGGTTTGTCTATCTTCGGCGTGCAGGGCAGGGTTGACTCAGATCAATGCTGCACTTGCGAACGATCTGGAGTATGCACCGCGTGATTTAGCGAGCCGGCCCCCAGAATAGAGGGTTGGTCGGACTGTGGCGTGTCAGTTCCGAATGGGGGGAATGACGAATGGCCGAAACGGCACTAGCCGGCGGGACAGCGGTCCCCAGGGAAACCGTGGCGTACAACGACGCGGTGATCCGGCGATTCACTATCGCGACCATGTTCTGGGGCATCGTGGCGTTTCTGGCAGGCGTCTATATCGCGCTGCAACTGGCATTTCCGATCTTCAACCTGGACCTGCCGTGGACGACCTTCGGACGGCTCAGGCCGGTTCATACCTCCGCCGCCATCTTTGCCTTCGGCGGTAACGCGCTCTTTGCCACATCGCTCTACTGCGTGCAGCGGACCTGCCGGACATCGCTGTTCGGCGGCGCGCATGCCGGCAACTTCCTGTTCTGGGGTTACAACTTCTTCATCGTGATCGCTGCCTGGGGTTACGTCACCGGCGTCACGCAAAGCCGCGAATACGCCGAGCCCGAATGGATGGCCGACCTGTGGCTGACCGTCGTCTGGGTCGTTTATCTGGTCGTCTTTGTCGGCACGATCATGAAGCGGCGCGAGCCGCACATCTATGTCGCCAACTGGTTCTTCCTGGCGTTCATCGTCACCGTGGCGATGCTGCACATCGTCAACAACCTGGCGATCCCGGTCGACTGGACGGGCGCGAAGAGCTATTCGCTGTTCTCCGGCGTCCAGGATGCGCTGACCCAGTGGTGGTATGCCCACAACGCGGTCGGCTTTTTCCTGACCGCCGGTTTCCTGGGCATCATGTACTACTTCGTGCCGAAACAGGCGGATCGGCCGATCTATTCCTACCGGCTCTCCATCGTCCATTTCTGGTCGCTGATCTTCCTCTATATCTGGGCCGGGCCCCATCACCTGCACTACACGTCCCTGCCCGACTGGGCGCAGACGCTGGGCATGACGTTCTCGGTGATGCTGTGGATGCCCTCATGGGGCGGCATGATCAACGGCCTGATGACGCTGTCGGGTGCCTGGTACAAACTCAGGACCGATCCGGTTCTGCGTATGATGGTGGTGTCGCTCGGCTTCTACGGCATGTCGACCTTTGAAGGCCCGGTCATGTCGATCAAGGCCGTTAACGCGCTCAGCCACTACACCGACTGGACCATCGGCCATGTACATTCCGGCGCGCTCGGCTGGGTCGCCTATATCAGCTTCGGCGCGCTCTATTATCTGGTCCCGAAACTCTGGGGACGCGAGCGGCTCTACTCGATCAAACTGGTCAACTGGCACTTCTGGATCTCGACCATCGGCATTCTGCTCTACATCATCGTGATGTGGATCTCCGGCATCATGCAGGGTCTGATGTGGCGGACCTACGATGCGCTCGGCTTCCTGCAGTACTCGTTCGTCGAGACCGTGGTCGCCATGCATCCGTTCTACGTCGTGCGTGCGGCCGGTGGCGCCCTGTTCCTGATCGGCGCCTTGATCATGGCTTACAACCTGTGGCGCACGGTGCGCGGTGACGTGCGGGATGAAGCGGTTGCCACGCCGCCGCGAGCCGCCACGCAGCCGGCGGAATAGGGGGTAGGACCATGGCAATGTTCATCAACCACAAGCGTATCGAACGCAATGTCACGCTGATGGCCGTGCTGATTCTGATCACCGTCGCCATCGGCGGTCTGGTCGAGATCGTGCCGCTCTATGTGGTCGACACCACGATCGAGCGTGTCGAGGGCGTCAGGCCGTATTCGCCACTGGAGCAGCGCGGCCGCGACATCTATATCCGCGAGGGCTGTTATGTCTGCCACAGCCAGCAGATCCGTCCGTTCCGCGACGAGGTCGAGCGCTATGGCCACTACAGCCTGGCGGCGGAGAGTATGTACGATCACCCGTTCCAGTGGGGGTCCAAACGCACAGGACCGGATCTGGCGCGGGTCGGCGGCAAGTTCTCGAACGAATGGCACGTCGCGCATTTCCTGAACCCGCGCGAGATCGTGCCGGAATCGATCATGCCCGGTTACGCGTTCCTGGCTGATCGCAAGCTGGAGACCGAAGACATCGTCGCCCGTCTGGAGACCCTGATCGCTGTCGGCGTGCCCTATGACGAGGCGATGGTCGAAAACGCCTACGCCGATCTTCTGGCGCAGGCCAACCCCGACGCTGATCACAGCGGTCTTCTGGAGCGCTATCCCAATGCCATGGTCGGCGACTTTGACGGCAACCCGCGCGAGCTCACCGAGCTCGATGCGATGATCGCCTATATGCAGATCCTTGGCCGCATGGTCGACTTCGCCGACATCGATGCCGGCGATGTGGTGCAGCAATAGGTGCCGCGATGTCACTCCAGGAAATCTCCGACATCGCACGTGAACTCTGGGTCGTTTGGCTGATCGTGCTGTTTGTCGGCATCATCATCTGGGCCTACCGGCCGCGTAACAAGAAATCGTTCGAGGATCAGGGCAAGATCCCGTTCCGCGACGACAACGGGGAGTCTTGAGCCGATGCCGACCAAGATCGAAAAGGACGACGTTACGGGCCAGGAGACGACCGGCCACGAATGGGACGGCATCAAGGAGCTGAACAACCCGCTGCCGAAGTGGTGGCTCTACATCCTGTGGGCGACCATCATCTGGTCGATCGGCTATTACTTCTGGTCGTCGCCGATCCCCGGGGTCGAGGGCTTTCAGGAGCCGGCGCGCGAGCGTCTGGAACAGACCATGGCGGCGGCGCGCGCCGAACAGGCCGTGTTCCTTGAGAAGATCGCGGCTTCCCAGTTGGAAGAAATCCGCGACGATCCCGAACTCCTGAACTTCGCCATGGCCGGCGGCGGGTCGTCGTTCGCCGACAACTGCGCGCCTTGCCACGGTCAGGGCGGCGCCGGCGCACCGGGTTTCCCGACGCTGGCCGATGATGCATGGATCTGGGGCGGTACGCTGGATGCGATCCATGAAACAATTCTGCACGGCGTCAGAAACGACGACATCCAGTCGCGCTATTCCGAGATGATGGCGTTCGGCGACGGTATCCTGGACGGCGCGCAGATCGCCGATGTCGCGGACTATGTGCTCTCGCTCAGCGGCCAGTCCGTCGACCGCGAGGCCGCGGCGCGCGGTGAGGTGCTGTTCGAAGAGAATTGCGTTGCCTGTCATGCCGAAGGCGGTGTCGGCGACGTCACGCAAGGCGCCCCGGCGCTCAACGACCAGGTCTGGCTCTATGGCGGCACGAAGGCCGAGATCGAGGCACAGATCGCGCAGCCCCAGCATGGCGTGATGCCGGGCTGGCTCGAACGCCTGGACCCGGAGACCGTCAAAATGCTGACGGTCTATGTGCATACGTTGGGCGGCGGCCAGTAAGACGATACAGTAAGACGATAAGCTACGGGCGCGCCCCGGTAAGAAGCGCGTCACCGTAACGATAACAGGACGCGAGGTCACAGTAAGGCGCCATGGTCGATATCTATGGCAACGCGGACGCCCAGTCGCGCCAAGAACAAAAGCAGGAGAGCCTCTACCAGAGCCGGGTCAAGGTGTACCCGAAGAAGGTGGCGGGCACGTTCCGCCGCCTGAAATGGGCGGTCCTGATCATCCTGCTCGGCATCTATTACATCGCGCCGTGGATCCGCTGGGATCGCGGCCCGAACGCGCCCGATCAGGCGTTTCTGATCGACATGCCGCAGCGGCGCGCCTACTTCCTGTGGATCGAGATCTGGCCGCAGGAAATTTACTACCTCGCCGGCATTCTGCTGTTGGGCGCGGTAGGCCTGTTCTTTGTCACCAGCCTGTTCGGTCGCGTGTGGTGCGGCTACACCTGCCCGCAGACGGTCTGGACCGACCTCTTCATGTGGGTCGAACGACTGGTCGAAGGCGACCGCACGAAACGCATGCGGCTCGACAAGGCGCCGGTATCGTCATCGAAGGTCACGAAGAAGATCGCCAAGCACGGCATCTGGCTGGTGATCGCCGCGCTGACCGGCGGCGCGTGGATCATGTACTTCAACGATGCGCCGACCGTCGTGGTCAACATCCTGACCGGTCAGGCGTCGCTCAAGGTTTATGGTTTCTTCGCGCTGTTCACCGCGACCACCTATCTGTTGGCCGGATGGGCGCGCGAACAGGTTTGCGTCTACATGTGCCCGTGGCCGCGTTTCCAATCCGCCATGTTCGACGAGGACACGATGATCGTGACCTACGAGAGCTGGCGCGGCGAGCCTCGCGGTAAACACAAGAAGGGATCGAGTTGGGAAGGCCGCGGCCACTGCGTCGACTGCAAACAGTGCGTCGCCGCCTGTCCGACCGGCATCGACATTCGCGACGGCGTGCAGCTTGAGTGCATCGGCTGCGCGCTGTGTATCGATGCCTGCGACGAGATCATGGAACGCCTTGATCTGCCCAAGGGTTTGATCAGTTACGATACCGACCGCAATGTCGCCAACAAAGCGGCCGGCAAGCCGTTGGCCTATCGCCTGGTCCGCCCGCGGACCATCATTTATTCGATCCTGTTGGTCGTCGTCTCAGCGGTCATGGTGTGGAGCCTGGCGACGCGTGCGCAGATCGACATCAACGTTCTACACGACCGCAACCCGCTGTTTGTGACATTGTCGGACGGCAGCATCCGGAACGGTTACACGATCAAGATCCTCAACATGACGCGCGAGGAGAAGGTCTACAAACTCGCGTTCGAGGGGCTGGGTTATGCCGAGATGACGGTTGTCGGCCAGGAGGATTCGGCGAGCCAGAACATCGCGCGCCTGACGGCCGACCCGGACACGGTGGCGACCTATCGTGTGTTCATGATCGTGCCGGCCGATCTGGTGCAGGGCGAGGTGCAGGATTTCGACTTCGTACTGACCGAACTGCAATCATCCGAAACGGTGCGGCGTGCCACCGTCTTTAGAGGGCCTTGAGATGATGGGTGCGAAAGCTTGGTTGATGCGTGGCGACCGGTGGATCCCCGGCCTGATCGTGCTGGGTTTCATTGTCATGATCATCGCCAACGGCACGATGGTCTGGATCGCGTTGGGCACATGGACCGGCCTGACCACCGACGAATCCTATAATCGCGGCCTGGCCTATAACGAAACGATCGCCCAGGCCGAAGCACGCGACGCGCTGGGGTGGACGGTCGACATCGCGACCAACACGACCGCCGATGGTCATGAGGCCGAGCTCGTTCTCACCGATGCCGATGGCGCGCCGATCGATGGCGCGATCGTCGTCGGCAGGTTTGTCCGCCCGACCCATGAAGGCTACGACTTCAACGTCGATTTCAATCAGGTCGGCGCGGGCCGTTACCGCACGGCGTTCCAAGCGCCGCTTCCCGGCCAATGGGACCTGCGGTTTGAGATCGCCAGGGGTGGCGAGATCTATCGCGCGGCCGAGCGGTTGCGGCTGTCGCCGTGAGCGACATCGTCCACCTGAAGCCCGCCTCGTCGGCCGCGCTTGCGGATGTCGCCAACGATGCGGATGCGGTGGACTGCACGGACTTCGTTCAAGACGCCGATGACGGCGGCCATCGCCTGCACTTGCTGGTCGAAGGCGCCCATTGCGGCGGCTGTGTGCGCAAGATCGAGGGCGCGCTCGCCGGTTTTGACGATGTGACCGAAGCGCGCATGAACCTCAGCACGCGGCGTCTTGCCGTTGGCTGGCGCGGTCAGCCCGCGCGCGCCAACACGTTCGCCCGTGCGGTCGCGGGGCTTGGCTTCCGCGTCATGCCCTACGACCCGATCTCCGCGTCCGGTGCCTACGAACAAGACGGTCGTATGCTGTTGCGCTGCATGGCGGTCGCCGGCTTCGCCGCCGCCAATGTCATGCTGCTGTCGGTGTCGATCTGGTCGGGCCATGTGGAGGGCATGACCTCGGCGACCCGCGACCTGTTCCACTGGCTTTCGGCGCTGATCGCGCTGCCCGCCGTCGTCTATGCCGGGCGCCCGTTCTTCCGCTCCGCGATCGCGGCGCTGCGCAACCGGCGCGCCAACATGGACGTGCCGATCTCGCTCGCCGTCATCCTGGCATCGGCCATGAGTTTGGCCGAAACCATGCGCGGCGCCGATCACGCCTATTTCGATTCGGCCGTCATGCTGCTGTTCTTCCTGTTGGTCGGGCGTTATCTCGATCATCGCGCGCGCGGCAAGGTGCAGTTTGCCGCCGAGCGGCTGTTGGCGCTGGGTCAGGCGCCGGTGACGGTGATCAACCCCGACGGCACGCGCCAGGCGCGCCACCCCGCCAATGTCGACCTGGGCCAGCACGTGCTGGTCGCGACCGGTGAACGTGTCGCGGTTGACGGCAAGGTCATCGCCGGCGACGGCGAATTGGATACCAGTCTCATCACCGGCGAGACGATGCCGCGGCGTGTCCAGTCCGGCGATGTCGTGCATGCGGGCATGCTGAACCTGGGCGCACCGTTGACGCTTACTGTCACGGCGACCGGCGAAGGCACGGTGCTGGCCGACATCGTGCGTCTGATGGAGGCCGCCGAGCAGCGGCGCGCGGGTTACGTCGCACTGGCCGCCCGGGTCGCGCGTTTCTATGCGCCGGTTGTCCATGGCCTGGCCGCCGGTGCCTTCTTCGGCTGGTTCGTGCTGGGCGGCATGCCCTGGCAGGACGCGCTGATGATCGCCATCGCGGTCTTGATCGTCACCTGCCCGTGCGCCCTGGGCCTCGCCGTGCCGGCGGTTCAGGTCATCGCCAGCGGCCGGCTGATGCGCGGCGGCATCCTGCTGAAATCGGCGACCGCGCTGGAGCGCTTTGCGACGATCGATACGGTCGTGTTCGACAAGACGGGCACCTTGACACAGGGCGAACCGAATCTGATCAACTGTAACGCCATCGCCGCCGCCGACCTGACGCTCGCTGCCTCGATGGCCGCCGCCAGCCGCCATCCCTTGGCCCGCGCCCTGGTCCGCGCGGCCCCGGTCGCGCCCCTGGCCGAGGACGTCCGGGAGGTGCCGGGCTCCGGCCTTGTCATGACCCGCGACGGGGTCGAGGTGAAGCTCGGGAACCGCCCGTGGTGTGATATCGATTCGAATGAGCAGGACGACCTGAACGGTCCGGAACTGTGGCTCAGGCGCGCCGACGGTACCGCCGTCCGTTTCGCGTTCTCCGACCGCCTGCGCGATGGGGCCTGTGATGTCGTTGCCGAACTCAAGCGCCGAGGTCTGGCCGTCGAGCTCCTGTCCGGCGATCGCACAGGCGCCGTCGAAGCGGCCGCGCGTGCCGCGGGCATCGACCGCTGGCGCGCGGGATGCCGGCCCGATGACAAGTGCGACCGGCTGGCCGAACTCGAGCGGCAGGGGCGGCAGGTGCTTATGGTCGGCGACGGGCTGAACGACGCCCCGGCGCTTGCTGCCGCCCATGTCTCGCTGTCGCCGAGCAGCGCGGCCGATATCAGCCAGACCGCGGCCGACGCGGTGTTCCAGGGGGGCCGCCTGGATGCCGTCCTGACCGTCCTGGACGTGGCCCGCCGGGCCAACCGTTTGGTGCGCCAGAATTTCTTCATGGCCGCGGGCTACAACGTCATCACCGTGCCGCTGGCGATCATGGGTTTCGTGACGCCCCTGGTTGCCGCGGCGGCGATGTCCAGTTCATCCATTATCGTGGTCGGCAACGCCCTGCGCCTTGCCGGTCGCAGAAAGCGGCCGTGAGCGGCCTGCTGATCCTGATACCGGCGGCCCTGCTGCTCGGTCTTGTCGGTCTTGTCGCTTTCCTGTGGTCGCTGAAGAGCGGTCAGTACGACGACCTGGACGGCGCGGCCGAGCGCATCCTCTACGACGAGAACGACGACACCGACCAGGACAAGAAGGGACGTTAGCTCCCTTCGGCGACTTCCCGCAGACCGTCGAGGTCACAGATCTCGACTTCGTGCGGTGTCGGCGTCGTGATGAGGCCGTCGCGGCGCAGCTTGGTAAAGGTGCGGCTGACTGTCTCGACCGTCAGGCCCAGATAGTCGCCCATGTCGGTGCGTGTCATGGGCAGGGCGATCTTGTTGCCCTTCAGGCCGCGCGCCTCAAGTCGCCTGGTCAGGTGAAGCAGGAACGAGGCGACACGTTCGACCGCCGTCTTGCGGCCCAACAACAGCATTTGATCC
This sequence comes from Alphaproteobacteria bacterium, assembly GCA_028277285.1. GTDB lineage: Bacteria > Pseudomonadota > Alphaproteobacteria > SP197 > SP197 > JANQGO01. The sequence goes on from JANQGO010000492.1 coordinate 18,999, forward strand.
TGGGCCGCGATCAGCTCGTTGCCGGCGGTTTCCAGCAGGCGCGTCTCCAGCGCCGGAAGCTCGGCAAACAGTGCCTCCAGCTTCTCCCGCGGAAAGCGGCAGATGACCGAGTCGGTGATGGTCTCCGCGCTATAGGCATAGCGTTTCTTCAGCGCGATACCGACAAAATCGGTGGCGAACAGGAAACCGGTAATCTGACGCCGGCCGTCGGGCATCAGTTTGAACAGGCGCAGCGACCCATCGATGATGTTGTAGACGTGGTCGGCCTCGTCGCCTTCCTGAAACAAAGTCCGCCCGGCGGGTACGGGTATGCGCGTGACGATCTGGGCCATGCGGTCGATCTCGCGACCGCGCAGGGCGTCGCAAATCGTCAGTTCACGGACGTCGCACGCCGCACACGGCATCAGCGCAGGCTGTTGTTCGGCCACATGCGCCACCGGTTGTGGCAGGATATCGAAACGCGCCACCGGTCCCCTCCAGTCGGGTTCCCTCTCCCTTTATATATGAGACTGACGGACCCATAAATCCAATGCGTTGACCGTTGACTTAGGTCAATTCCCACGCATCTCTGAGCGCTAAAATACCTTATCTTGGGGCACGATGCCGGTGGAAGGCGTGACGGACAACCTGCATGCTCGGCCGTTAAAGTCGGATCAACTGGACAAGGCATTCGCCTTGATCCAAATCGCTTTCGAGGACGTCTCCCTGGAACGATGGCGCCGCCACGTCCACGAGTCCGTCGACACGGACACCGACAACGCCGGTTGGATCGCGGTCGAAGACGACAAGGCCTATATTCACGGTCTGGTCGCCTATCATGTTCAGCCGGACCTGATGTGCGGTCGCACGTTGATCGGCGACGACATCATCATCGTGGGTGTTGCCGTCAGCCAGGTGACAAGCTGCGCGGTCGAAGGTCTATCGCAAGTCGCTCGCCATGCCGGTTGCGATGCCGTGCACATCAACAGGATCGGCAGCGGCGGTGAGGCGTTCGACCGCGGTCACGCGGGGTTGCTCGAGAGTCTCTTGCAATACGGCTTCGTCGATCGCGGGACGCATTTGTGCCTGCGGCGCTTTGGTGCCTGCCCGCGGTCATAGATCGTTCACGGCTTGCGTAGCATCACCGGCCCGCTCCCCCTCCTCCGGGGCAAAACGCCGAGAGGCGTTTTCGCCGAGGCCACCCCGAGGATGCTGCCATAGGTGGCCGGGAGGGGGAGCGGGCCGGCGCCGATGGGGCCTAAGTAGGTCACGTCCAAAACACCGCCGTCTCCTCAATTCCGCCAAATTGATCCGCCTAAATCGCTGGTAGTCGAGCGCGCCTCGGAACCGGGGAGTTTCGTCCGGGAATGTTGTCGCGTCGTGCGTGTATGGGTTTGGGCACCGCTGCCCTGTTGTTGCCGCTGGGCCACCGTCCGGTGTCCGCGTCTGCGTTCAGTTTCGAGACCGTCAAGGCGATGGCCGCCGAACGGGCGTCAAATCCGTTCGACGATTCCCATCCGCCGCTGCCCGAGCCCCTGCGCGACCTCGACTACGACGCCTACCGCAAGATCCGCTTCATGCCCGACGGTGCCACATGGCATGGCGACGGACGCTTCAGCCTGCAGTTCTTTCACTTGGGCTTTCTGTTCAAGCGCCCGATCGATGTCAGTCTTGTCGAGAACGGTGAGGCGATGCCGCTGGCCTACGAACGCGAGATGTTCGACTTCGGCGGCAACGATCTCGGCGAAGGCCTGGCACAGGTCACCGGGTTTGCCGGTTTCCGTGTGCACTTCCCCTTGCACCAGCCCGACTATGACGACGAGGTCGCGGTCTTTCTTGGCGCGTCCTATTTTCGCGTGCTTGGCCGCGAGCAGATCTACGGCATCTCGGCGCGCGCCTTGGCCATCGACACGGCGAGTGAGACCGGTGAGGAGTTTCCGTTCTTCCGCGCGTTCTGGATCGAAAAGCCGGTTGCTGACTCCGACCGCATTGTCATCAACGCGCTGCTCGACAGCCAGAGTGTCGCGGGCGCCTATCGCTTCACCATCACGCCCGGCACGGACACGGTGGTCGATGTCGAGAGTGTCGTCTATCCGCGCCGTGATGTCGCCAAACTCGGCGTCGCGCCGCTGACCAGCATGTATCTGTTTGGCGAGAACGACCGGGTCGATGTCGACGATATTCGACCGGAGGTCCACGATTCCGACGGCCTTGCCATCCATCACGCGAACGGCGAGTGGGTGTGGCGGCCCTTGGTCAACCGCGACGAACTGACGGTGACGCCGATCGCCGCCGGTCCACCTCAGGGTTTCGGTCTGATGCAACGCGACCGCGACTTCGAGAGTTATCTCGATGTCGAGGCAGAGTATGAACGCCGGCCGGGCCTCTGGATCGAACCGCAAGACGACTGGGGCATGGGCCGGATCGAGCTTGTCGAAATTCCCAGTCAACGCGAGATCCACGACAACATCGTCGCCTACTGGGTGCCCGACGAACCGGTGTTCGCCGGCCAGCCGCTGACTTTCAACTATCGCCTGACCGCGACGCTGGGAAGCCGGACCGGCCAACCGCCGGGCGGCCGGGTCACGGCGACCAGGGTCGGCAAAGCCAATCCCTGGCTGGAAGAAGACACCGGACCCGCGCGCCAGTTCGTCATTGATTTTGCCGGTGGCGATCTCGATCTGCTGCGGCCCGAACAGCAGGTGACCGGCGACGTCACGATCAGCGCCGGCCGTGTCGAACCGCTTGTCGTGAAGGCGGTGCCGGAGATCGGCTGCTGGCGGGCGGCCTTTATCTATGAACCCGACGGTGCACCTGCCGATCTCAGATGTTTCCTGAAGCTCGACGGCGAGATTCTGACCGAAACCTGGAGCTATCTATGGACGCCGGCCTGAAGCGGATCATGGTCAGGCGGAACCGATTAGAGGTTCCGCCTGACCATGCGAATCCGCTCTCCATCTATGAGTAGAGCAGGTGAACCTGCTCTAGAGCGGCCGTTTTGGATGTGGCGCCCGCTCATGTTCGCAGCCCTGGTCTTGACCAGCGTCGCTGCCGGCGGCTGGGTCATGACGAGCATCCTGGCGAACGAGGGCGTGAACGAACTTGAGCTCCTGATCCTGGCGCTTTTTGTCGTGACGTTCGGTTGGATCGCCGTTTCGTTTTGGACGGCGGTCCTGGGCGGTGTGGTGATACTCGCGGCGCGGGTGAGAGGTGTCGTCCCGGCGCGTTTGGTGACGCCGCTGAAAGCCGCCGAACCGGATGCCGGAAGGGCGCGGGTCGCGTTGGTCATGCCGGTCTACCGCGAAAACGCCGATCGGGTTGTCGCAGGTTTGATGACCATGCACCGCGCGCTCGTCGCCGAGGGACAGCGGCACCGTTTCGACGTCTTCCTGTTGAGCGATACGCCCAGTGGCGATGCCGCCGTCCACGAGGAACACGCCTTTGCCGCGTTCGAGCGTGCCACACGCGGCGAGGGGCGCAGCGTCTATCGACGGCGCACCGCCAATCACCGGCGCAAGGTCGGCAACATCGAGGACTTTTGCCGGCGCTGGGGCGCTGACTACGACTTCATGCTGGTGCTGGATGCCGACAGCGTCATGGCCGGTTCCGCCATGGTGCGTCTGGCCGCCCTGATGGAGGCCAACCCGGAGGTCGGGCTGATCCAGTCCCAGCCTTTGCCGGTTGGCCAGCAGACATTGTTCGGCCGGGTCCTGCAGTTCGCCAATCGGCTCACCGGTCCCTTGATGGCGACCGGGCTTGCCTTCTGGCAGGGCCGCAACGCCAACTACTGGGGACACAACGCCATTGTCCGGTTGGACGCGTTCATGGCCCATTGCGCCCTGCCGGATCTGCCTGGCAAACCGCCGCTGGGCGGTGAGATCCTCAGCCACGACTTCGTTGAGGCGGCCTTCCTAACGCGCGCCGGCTATGCGGTCTGGCTGCTGCCGGAATCCGAAGGCAGCTACGAAGAGCTGCCGGGCGATGTCATCGCCTTCGCGACGCGCGACCGTCGTTGGTGCCAGGGTAACTTGCAGCACATGCGCCTGATCGGGCTTCGCGGTCTGACACTGCTCAGCCGTCTGCACTTGGGCATGGGCGCGTTGGCTTACCTGTCGTCGCTGTTGTGGCTCGGTTTCCTGGTGCTGTCGCTCGCCGACCTCGGCTACACCCGTATCGTCGGCCACGCCTACTTTCCGGAAGGTTACAGCCTGTTTCCGAACTGGCCCGAAGACCGGACGGAAGAGACGTTGTCGCTGTTTGCCGTCACCATGGCGATGCTGGCGACACCGCGCCTCCTCGGCCTTATCCTGACACTCACGGACGGTTCCGCGCGCCGTGCCTTCGGCGGCGGTCCACGTGTCGTAATCAGCACGATCCTGGAGATCGCGTTCTCCGCGCTTTTGGCGCCGATCATGATGGTGCACCACGCGTTCTTTTCGGTCGCCGTCCTGGTCGGCAGCGCTGTCGGTTGGAAGGCGCAAGTCCGAGGTGTCAGCGCGTTGACCTGGACTGATGCCGCGCGTCCGCACATCGCGGCGACGGTCATCGGCGTTCTCACAGGGTTCGGCGTATGGATGCTGGCGCCCGACTACATCTGGTGGCTGTTGCCGGTCGTCATCGGTCTCGTGCTCTCGATCCCGTTTGTCTGGATTACCGCGCGCCCGGGTGTCGGGCTTGCCGCGCGCCGGCGCGGCCTCTTCCTGATCCCCGAAGAAATCACGCCGCCGCCGGAACTCGCGCACGTAATGGAAGCCGTCGCCGACAGCGATACGCGCGTGCGGTCAGTGGATGCGTCGGGGCTCGCCCAGCACGGATAACCATCAACGCGCTGGCCGGCGCGTCAGTCGGCGTCTTATCCTCTGGTCGACCCGACGGGAGGATCCATGTCCCAGTTCGCCGCGTTTCCGGAAGCCGAGCACCGGCAGCGTTTGACACGCGCGCGCCACGCGCTGCGCGAGGCCGGCTTCGAGATCGCCGTCATCATGGCGCCTGAGCACCTGTTCTATCTGGGCGGCTATGACAGCTGGGTCGCCGTCAACAGTCCCCAGGCGATGATCTTCGGTCTCGCCGATGACGACGAACCGGTCATCGTTGTGCGTAACGTCGATCTCTCCCTGGTGACTGAAACGTCCTGGGTGAACGACATCCGCACCTATCACCTTCACGTCGATGACCCCATGGCGGTGATTGCGGCGGCCGCCGAGGAAAAGGGTCTGCGCGACGATCCGGTCGCGATCGAGACCCAGTCCTATGTCGTGACCCAGGCACTGGCCGAACGGCTGCAGGACGCGCTGTCGCCGGCGCCGCTGGGCGACGCGACGGAAACGCTCGGCAAGCTCCGCTGGCTGAAATCCGACCGCGAGATCGCCGCGCTGCGCCAGGCCGCGCGCCATGCGGAGGCGGGCCTCGACGCCGCCCGGCGCACGCTCAAGCCCGGCATCACCGAAATCGCGCTGGCCGCCGGGATCGAGGCGGCGATGCGGCGTTCGGGCAGTGACTTCTGGGCGATCCCGACGGAACTCACGTCCGGCAGCCGCAACGCCGGCGGCCACGGTACACCGCGGCAGCGGGTGATCGAGCCCGGCGACCTCGTGCACATGGAGTTCGCCGGTGTCGACCGGCGCTATCATGCGGTGGCGATCTCGACCATGGCGGCCGGCGAGCCCGACCGCGACGACCGCGACCTCTACGATCTCACCCGTGCCTCGCTGGCGGCCGGCATGGCGGCGATCCGGCCCGGCGTGCCGGTCGCCGATGTCGAGGAGGCCTCGCTCGAGCCGCTGCGCGCGGCGGGTCTCGCCGAGGCGGCGATGATGCGCTTCGGCTACGGCATCGGCATCGCCTACCCGCCGGTCTGGCTGGAGACCCTGCAGATCAGCCGGGGCATCGACCAGCGTCTGGAGCCGGGCATGGTGTTCGTGCTTCACGCCTGCCTTGCGCTGCCCGATCAGCAGCGTGGCACCATCCAGGGCGGTACCTGGATGCTGGGCGATGCCGGGCTGGAGCTGCTGGTCGGCCCCGGCGACGTCGCGCTGGAGGTCTTGGCGGGTTGAATAACCGCTGCAAAAATGCAGCGCTTGATGGCGATTCGCAGCGTTCTCACCGGGACCATCGCCAGGTCTCATCGTCGCGGCCAGCTAACATCTTGATTTCACTGCAGGAAATTTTTCGTTTCCGACTGGCACCGCCCTTGCAACGATAAACGCGGGAAGCAAAGCTGCCAAGAGACCGATCAAGGGTCCCGGCGGAGAAGGGAACGGGGAGACACGTGACGGGCGCCAATACGCCGACATCGGTCAGCGAAGACCTGACCGAGCATCTCGCCGAGCGCGATGTGCGCACGGTGCATGTGGTGATTCCCGATCTCGACGGCAGCCTTCGCGAGCGCCGTCTGGCCCCCGCCGACCTCGCCGCCGTGTTCGGCGACGACGGCAGCTTCGTCAACGTCCTGCACAAGTGGGATACCGCCGACAGCGTCTATCGCGACGGCCCGTTTGTCGGCGAGGCCATGCAGCTCGATCCAGCCTCGCTGCGCGACTATCCGTTTGAAGACAACGCCGCGCTTGTCTTTGCCGATTATGCCGGCGTCTCGGCCCCGCTCAGCCCGCGCGAGGTCCTGAAGACCCAGATCGCGCGCGCGGACGCCATGGGCTATGCGGTCAAGACGGCGCTGGAGTTCGAGTTCATCGTCATCGACGAGACCGGCGAAAGTATGCGCGGCAAAGGCTGGGAGGGCTTCGACACCTATGCGGTCGACAACCGCTGCTGGTCTGCCCAATCAGCGGCGATCTACGCCGACTTGGTCGCTGAGCTCGAAACCGTCCTGGAGCGTGCCGGTGTCGGTCTGTTCGGCCTGGGCCTGGAGCTTGGCGCCGGCTGTTTCGAGGGCACCTTGCGCGCGACCGACGCGCTGCGCGCGGCCGACGACGCCGTCCTGTTCAAGACCTTCACCAAGGCGTTCGCCCGCCGCAACGGCCTAACGGCCAGTTTCATGGCCCAGCTTTCGGCCGACTTCCCCGGCCTGTCGGGCCACGTGCATTTGTCGCTTGCCGACAAGGAAACCGGCCGAAACCTGTTCCACGATGCCGCCGACGGTGACGGCATGAGCGCCGTTATGCGCCACGGCATCGCCGGCCTGGTCAATCTGACGCCCGACGCCCTGGCGCTCGCCGCCCACACGGTCAATGCCTGGCGCCGGTTGACCCCGGGCAACTGGGCGCCGCGCACGGCAACCTGGGCGATCCAGAACTATGCCGTCGCTGTGCGCGCCGTGCCGGTACCGGAAGCCGCGGCACGGCTCGAGTACCGCCTGCCGGCAGCCGACACCAATCCCTATCTGGCAATTGCCCTGACCCTGGGCGCCGCGCTCGAAGGCATCGAGAACGCGACCGAATTGCCGGCACCGATGGCCGGCGGCGGGCCGGATGACACGCCTGAGGATATGCCGGGCTTGCCACACGATCTCCTGGAGGCCGCTGACCGGCTGGACGCAAGCAGGAAGGCGCGCGCGATCTTCGGCGACGCCTTTATCGATTACTTCGTCGCCAGTCGTCGCCGCGAAGAAGCGGTGCTGCGCCGTCATGTCAGCGCGTTTGAACGCGCGCGCTATCTCGAGGCCGTTTAGATGTTGGGGAGACCCTTTCGTGCTTGAAGTCGATGCCTATGTACAAACCCCTGGCCGCGATGAGCTGGTCGCCGAAGTCCGCGCCAAGATCAACGAGCTTGGGATCGACTTCATCTATTACCAGTACATCTCGATCACCGGGCGCATCATGGGCAAGGCCGCGCCGGCGCCGCACTGGGAGGCGATGGCCCAAAACGGCATCCAGACCTGGTATGGCGGCATCACCAATGTCTTTCCCAACCGCGCCGGCGAGTTGCTGGGGTTCCCATCGAACGCCCATGAACTGATCGCGATCCCCGACCCCGACACGTTCTGCCAGCTGCCCTGGAACAAACGCACGGCGCGCGTTTACTGCACGGTTTTCTATGGCCGCCACCAGGAAGGCAAGCCCGGCGGCTTCATGGAGGAAGACGCGCGCGGCAATCTGCGCCGCGTCCACCAGCAGTTCATGGACGACCACGACGGCCTGCATCTGCGCCATGGCTTGGAGCCCGAAATGTGCTGGCTGAGGAAGGGCGAGGACGGCATGCCCGACGGCGGCCCGACCAAACCCTATGCCTATCATATCGACCAGTTCGAGGAACTGAGCTCGGTCTACATGAAGGTCATCGACTACGGTCAGCAGATGGGCCTCGACATGATCCAGGGCGATCACGAGGACGCGCCGGGTCAGCTCGAGCTCAACTTCATGTACGATGAGGCGCTGCGTACTTGCGACCGGCTCAGCACCTATCGCCAGATCTGCGCGCAGGTCGCGCGCGAGGAAGGTCTGATCGCCTGTTTCCTCGCCAAACCCTTCATGGGCATGTCGGCGAACGGCTGTCATCACAATATGTCGCTGTGGCGCGGCGGCGACGAGGAGCTGGTCGCCCGCGTCGACGAACCGCTGCCGGGCGTGAAGGGCGTCTTCCACTACAGGAAGGGCGGGGACAACCTTCTGCTCGGCGAACCCGGCGACTGGATGCCCGGTCCCGTCGGCCGTCAGGCGATCGGCGGCATGATGGCGCATCTGCCGGCGCTGACGGCGATCGGCTCGTCGACCGTCAATTCCTACCGGCGCATGCTGGACGAAGGCCTATGGGCGCCGATTTACGCCGACTGGGGTTACCAGAACCGCACGACGTCGCTGCGCGTCTCGGCACCCGGCCGGTTCGAGTTCCGCGCCGTCGACTCCATGGTCAATCCCTACCTGATGGCGGCCGCGCTGCTGAAGTCCTTCGACGATGGCATCCGAAACGATCTCGATCCCGGCGAGCCCGAGCAGCGCAACATCTATGACGCCATGGAAGCCGGCAAGGAGGTCAAGCGCCTGCCCCGTTACTTTGGCGAGGCTTTGGAAGCGCTCGCTGCTGACGAGGTGATCAAGTCGGGGCTGCCGGGCCGGCTCTACGACATCTACATGGAGTACAAGACCGACGAGTGGGACAGGTTCAACGCCGAAGTCAGCGAATGGGACCTGAAGACCTATCTGGACTGCCTGCCCTAGAGCGGGTCGTGGTTAGGTGGAACCGGTTGACGGATCCACCTAACCACGACCCGCTCTCACTTTATGAGTGGGGCAGATTCACCTTTCTTGACGGAATCGCAAAGCGATTCCATCAAAACAGAATCTGCCCTAGACGCGTGACGGAGACCCCGATGATCGAACTTAGCCAAGACCAGATCGACCAATTCAATGACGACGGTTTCCTGTTTGTCGACAACCTGATCGATGAGGAAACCGTCGAAGAGATCAAGCAGCACTATGAGCTGATGTTCCGCGGTACCTTCGAGACGGGCATTCGGCCCGACGAGGTGAACTGGCAGGAAGGCACCAGCGATCCCAGCCTGACGCGCCAGATCTGCAACGGCTGGAAGGGCGACCGCGCCATCGCCCGCGTCGTCCTGCGCGAGGATATCGGACGCGCCTGCGCGACCATGGGCGGCTGGCCGGGTGCGCGCATCAAGGTCGACAACGTCTTGTGGAAGCCGCCGGGCACGCGCCCCCTCGGCATGCACCAGGACTCGGCCTATCTCGCGTGGATCAATCCCTCCGACATGATCAGTTGCTGGATCGCGCTTGACGATACGACGGCCGACAGCGGCACCATGGAGGTCGTGCGCGGCAGCCACAAATGGCGCCACAGCAAGCCGGAAGGGGAGTTCCATGGCCCCGAAGACTATCAGAAGTACATGCTTCAGGCCGCGGCAGCCGAGGGCATAGACGAGCCGGAGGTCGTGCCGGTCGTGGCCAAGAAAGGTGGCGGATCGTTCCATCACGGCTGGACCTGGCACGGTTCGGGTTTCAACCGCGCAACGTTTCCGCGCCGCTCGCTGGTCTCCCACTGCATCTCGTCGGAGTCAGAGTACGTGCCGGAAAACATCGGAACCGGAACCGGTCCGATGTACGGCCGCTACATGCGCCACGGGGACCGCGCGATGGGGGAGGACTACTTCCCGATCCTGTGGACGCGCGATGGTCATCGCTCGCCCTGGATCGACGGCTGGCTTGGCGCCGCCTGAACGATGACCCAACGCGCCGATCACAACAACCGGTACACGCTGTTCGACAGCGTGCCGATGATGTGCGACGTGATCGGCGAGGACGGACGCTTGGTGGCGGCCAATCGCTATCAGACGGATGCATTGGGTTACGCGCCGGGAACCTTGGATGGCATGCCGCTGGCGAATGTCTATGCCGCATCGGCCGCCGACCTCCTGGCACGCCAGCTTGAGGATGCGGCGGCCGGTGACCTGGGTACCGACGAGGGCGTCGCGCTGCAGCTTCGCTGTCGCAACCGTTCGCTGATCAATGTCATGGCCAACATCGCGCGCGACCGCAACGCGGCGGGCGCGCCGTTGCTGCGGCTGGCGAAATCGCGGCCGAACGAGACGACGTTGCGTGCCGACTCGATGGCGCGGGAAAACACCGTCCTGCGCGGTATCGTCGGGACCGCAAGCGACGCCTGCTGGTGCATCGAATATGCGGAGCCGCTTGACCTCAGCGCGCCGGAACCGGAGATCCTGCGCCAGTTCTTCGAGAATGTTTCCTACTGGCGGTTGTGCAACGAGGCGATGGCGAAGCTCTACAAGCTTCCCGCCGACCTCGACTTTAACGAACAGAGCGTGCGTTTCTACTTTCCGCATAGCCCGGCCAACGAAGAGTTCGTCAAGAACCTCATTGCCGCCGATTTCAACCTGGACAACGCGCTCTCGGTCGACCAACGTCATGACGGCACGGCCATGTACGTCGAGAACGACGTGCGTGCGCACATCCGCGATAGCAAGCTCTACCGGCTGTGGGGCACGGCGCGCGATATCTCCGGCTACAAGCGCATGGAGCACGAGCTGACGCGCCGGGTCGACGACATGGTCGACGTCTTAAGCGCCGTGCCCGATCCCATTCTGGTGCTGGATGCCGACGGCCGGTTGGAGGCGGCAAACCCGGCGCTG
>JANQGO010000129.1 GCA_028277285.1 Alphaproteobacteria bacterium
CAGCCAGTCGAACACCTTCACGCCCGTCGGCACCGCGATGATCATGGTGGCGATACCGAAGACGGCGTTGACGTTGGCGCCCGCGCCCATGGTGAAGAAATGGTGCAGCCAGACCGCGAAGGAGAGCAGGCCGATCGCCGCGGTCGCATAGACCAGCGACTTATAGCCGAACAGGCTCTTGCGGCAGAACGTCGCGACGACTTCGGAGAACACGCCGAACGCCGGCAGGATCAGGATGTAGACCTCCGGATGGCCCCAGATCCACAGCAGGTTGATGAAGTGCATCATGTTCCCGCCGTCGGTGTTCGTGAAGAAGTGCATGTCGAGATAACGGTCGAGCGTCAGCAGACCGGTGGCGACGGTCAGCGCCGGGAAGGCGAACGCCATGAGCACGCTGCTTATCAGGACTGTCCAGGTGAAGAGCGGCATGCGCAACAGCGTCATGCCGGGCGCTCGTCGTTTCAGGATCGTGACAATGAAGTTGATACCGGTCAGCGTCGAGCCGATCCCGCTTATGATCAGCGCCCACAGCCAATAGTCGACGCCGACGCCGGGCGAATACTCCAACCCCGAATAGGGCGGGTACCCGGTCCAGCCGGCGGTCGAGAACTTGCCGATCACCAGGGACACCAGAATCAAACCGGCACCCGCCGACGTGAACCACAGGCTGAGCGAATTCATGAACGGGAAGGCGACATCGCGCGTGCCGATCTGTTGCGGCACAATGAGGTTGAACAGGCCGGACATGAACGGCATGGCCATGAAGAAGATCATGATCGTGCCGTGGGAACTGAACACCTGGTCGAAATGGCCGGCCGGCAGGTAACCGCCGGAATCGTACGCCAGGGCCTGCTGACTGCGCATCATGATGGCGTCGACAAAACCGCGCACCAGCATGATCAGCGCCAGCACGACGTACATGATGCCGATGCGCTTGTGGTCCAGGCTGGTCAGCCAGTCGTTCCAGAAGTAACCCCACTTTCTGAACCAGGTCAGCAGAACGAAGATGACCAGGCCGCCCAGCACCGTGACCGCGGCGCCGCCCATAGCGATCCAGCTATAGAACGGCAACGCATCGATCGTCAGTCTACCGAGCATCCCTATTCCTCCACATCGGGCACGGCGCCGTGCATGTGTCCGGGGGCGTGCATGTATTTCATCATGATTTTATGGAACAGACCGGCCTCGTAGGACGCGTAGTGGGTTATAGGATGGGCGGTGCTGGGCTTGGCGAGCTCTTCATAGGCCGCATCATCCAAGGTCAGGCCGGACTGCTTGACCTTGTCGACCCAGGCGTCGAAGTCTTCCTGCGTGGCCGCGACCACGTCGAAGTATTGTTGCGAGAAGCCGGGTCCGCTGTATTGCGAGTTTCTGCCGACAAACTTGCCGGGCTCCCAGGCGAGCAGGTTGAGCTCCGTCTCCATGCCGGCCATGGCGTAGATCTGACTGCCCAGGGCCGGCACGTAGAACGAGTTCATGACCGTGTCGGACGTGATGATGAGCTCCAGCGGCACGCCGCTGGGAAAGACCAGTTCGTTGACGCTGGCGACACCCTGGTCGGGATACAGGAACAACCACTTCCAATCCTGGGCGATGACCTCGACGACGAACGGTTCGGCGCCCGATTCCGCTTCGATCGTCTTGTAGGGATCGAGCCTGTGGGTGTAGATCCAGACATAGGTGCCGACCGCGACGATGATCGCTGCCGGCACGAGCCATGTCACCACGTCAAGGCCGGTCGACTGCCAGTTCGGCATGTAGCGCGCTTTTCTGTTGGTCGCGCGGTACCGCGGGATGAACCAGATGGCCATGAGCCAGACGGGAATGACGACGATCATCATGATCGCCAGTGTCTCGAACATCAGATCGCGCTGGGTCTGGGTGACCGGCCCCTTCGGGTCGAGCACCGGACTCTCGGCAAGCCCACATGCCGCCAGAGCAACGGCCAAGCCCGCCAAGACGATACAGTGAATGGATTTCAATAGGTCCCCCGCTTCACCCGATCACACTCCACGGGCGACCATACCACAACCATCGGATGCGCGTTACCGAACACCGCCTGTCATGTGGACGTTCTGACACGTGGCGACGTTCCCCCATCCGTCGCGCGCCGCAGCCGCCGTCAGTTCAGCGCTTGGCGCAGCTTGTTGAGCATGCGTTCGACTTCGGCCTTGTCGGCGCCGCGCGGCCCGGACTGCAAGTAACTCGCAAGCGCTTCAATGGCCGCGCCGACATTGCCGATATGCGCTTCGACCATACCCAAATCGCGTTGCAGATTGGTGGCGTCCGGCGCGATCGCGATCATGCGCCGCGTGATCTCCGCGCCACGTTCCAACTCGCCGGCCTGGATCGAGCGCGTTCTCGTGTTGTTGAGCAGCCGTAGCAGGATGTCGCGGTTGCTGACGGCCTGGAACCAGCTCTGTTCGACTTCCGCTTCCGGCCCAAACACGGTCTTGGCCAACGCCCGGATGTCCTGCGGCTCCATGACGCGGCCGCCCTCGAAGGGATCGATGATCAACCGCGACCCCTGCCCCTCCAAGCGGACCAGGAAGTGCGAGGGAAAGCTCAGACCGGTGACATGCCATCCCATGGCGCGGGCCGTGTGCATGTAGAGAATGCCCAGTGATACGGGAATGCCCTTGCGCCGGTCGATCACACTCATCAGATCGGCGTTGCGCAGGTCGTCGTAGCTTTCCTGATCGCCGGCGTAACCGTGACGTTCGTAGACCACCCGTGCAAGCGCCCAGGCACGGCCCTCGAGATCGCCGCCGCGGTGTCCGAGCGCCGCCGCATCGGCCGCCAAGGCCGCCAGATGCGAACGATAGGGCTCCAACGACACGTCGTCCCGGTCAAGCGCGGCCAGCGTCAACGCAGCGGCGCCAAGATCGATGTCATCGTCCGCCAAATGGCCGATGTCCTCAATCTGCTGCGGTAACTTGGATCGTTCTGACACGCTCTAATCCGCCACGACTTTCGAAACCACGTTGATCATGGCACATTCTAACCGGTGCTGACGCCGATGGAAGCCCGGCGAATTTGACGCAATCAACCCGTTGTTCACAAACCTTGCACACACCCAAAAGGCGTCATGACGGAACATCTTGGCCCCTGCCCGCTGTGCGGCCGCATGATGATCGACGGTCCCAGTGTCGACCGCCATCACTGGGTGCCGAAGTCAGCGGGCGGCAAGGACCAGTCGCCGTTGCACAAGGTATGTCACCGCAAGGTCCATGCGGTGCTGGACGAAACCGACTTGGCGCGCCGCTACAACACACCGGAATCGCTGCGCGGCCATCCCGAGATCGCGAAGTTCGTTCAATGGGTACGCCGCAAACATCCCGAATGGGTCGACTGGCATCACTCGCCGCGGCGGCGTTAGGTTCTGATGAGAAACGCGCGCCAGTTGACGGCCGTTGCGGCCCCCTCACCCAGCTCCGGCTAGGGTGCAGACGCGCCCAAGCCTGCACAACCCTCTCCCCCACTAACGCGGGGGCGAGGTATAAAAAGTACCCCCTACCGCGTGCGGGAGAGGGAGGGGCCCGGCGCGAAGCGCTGGGAGGGTGAGGGTCCGCCGTATCTCAACAGACCCTAATCCGCGACGACAATCCGCGCCTCGTGCTCGACCGGAAAGTTGACCGAACGCGCGATGAAACAGACGTCGTGTGCGTTCGTGTGCAGCGCCTGCGCTTTCTCCACGTCGGTCCCCGCGGCAACCGTGACGGTCGGGCGCAACATGACCGAGCGGAACTGTCCGGCGCCGCGTTCCTCGACCATGACACCTTCGGCCGCGTCTTCGTAGGCCGTCACCGCGACACCATCGAGTGCGCAGCACGCGAGATAGCTCAGCATGTGGCACGACGACAGCGCGGCGACCAGCAGATCCTCAGGGTTGACCAGGGAATCGTCGCCCAGAAACGTTGCATCCGCGGAACCCGTTAGTGAGAGCTTGCCGCCGATCTGCTGGCGATAGGTTCTGGAATAGCTCTTGTAGTTTCGCGTGGAGCCTTCGGCGGCGCCGGTCCACTCGGTGACGACACGATAGCTGTGCTCACGCTGCATGACATGACCTCTCACGGCTTGGCGTTGATCGGCGGGCGTGCTCTATAGGGGATCGTGTAGCCCGGAGACCAGGTATTTCTCTCTTTGACGACGACGCACCACCGCCGACGGCAACGACGCCCAAGGCGCGCCGGCGCGCCTTTCGTCTGTTGTTCGTCTCGCTGGCCTGTCTGGGCATGGGTCAATCCCTGCTGCTCTCGATCCTGCCGCCGCTGTCACGCGAGCTCGCCATGCAGGAATGGCAAGTGGGCGCCGTCTTCGCCCTGTCGGCCGCCTTGTGGATCGTGGCGAGTCCGTTCTGGGGCCGGCGCAGCGACCGCATCGGCCGTAAGCCGGTCATCCTGATCGGCATGGCCGGTTACGCGGTTTCCATGGTCCTGCTCGCGGTCGTCATTCAACTCGGCATCGACGGTGCGCTGGTGCTGGCCGTCGCCTTCCCGCTGATGGTCGTGACACGCGCCATCTTCGGCATGTTCGGCTCCGGCACGTTTCCGGCATCCCAGGCCTATGTCGCCGACCGCACGACGCGGCGCGAACGGACACCGGCTCTGGCCACGATCGGCGCGGCGTTCGGCGTCGGAATCATCGTCGGCCCGGGCATCGGCGCGTTGCTCGTCGATCTGGGCGCGCTTACGCCGCTCTACGTCGTCGCCGGCCTGGCGACCTGCAGCGCGATCGCCTGCTGGTTCATGCTGCCGGAACGGACCCCGCCACGCGGCAAGCGGTTGCCGCCGCGCGTGCGCACATGGGATGCGCGCATCAGGCCGTTTGTCATCGCATCCATCGTCATGACAACGTGTCAGGCTGGCACCATGCAATCGGTCGGTTTCTACATGATCGATCTGCTGGACTACGGCGCCGATCAGGCGGTGCGCCAGGTCGGCCTGGGCCTCACCGCATCGGCGGCGGCGGCGCTGGTCGTGCAGCTCTATGTCGTCCGGCGGTATCAGCCGTCACCGCGTCTGCTGCTTTTTGGCGGCGCCGGAATCAGCCTGGCCTGTTTCGTGTTGTTCGCGCTCAGCAACACCTACCTGCCTATCATGCTGGCCCTGATCATTCTGGGCTTCGGTCACGGCATGCTGCGGCCCGGCATCGCGGCCGCCGGATCGCTTGCCGTCAACCCCGATGAGCAGGGCTCGGCCGCCGGCATCATCAACGGCATGGGCGCATCCGGCCATGTCATCGGCGCCTTTGTCACCCTGCCGCTCTATGAGGTCTGGCTGCGCGCGCCTTATGTGCTGAATGGTGTGCTCATGGCCTTGCTTCTGGCCTATATTCTCATCCATCCACAAGTTCGCGCTGTCACGGTCGCCCGCCGGCGTGGCGCGTAGGAAACCGGAGAGCACCATGCCGATCATCAACCGTATCGCCGAATTCCACGACGACATGACGCGCTGGCGGCGTGACATTCACGCCCACCCCGAAACCGCGTTCGAGGAGAACCGCACCGCCGACGTGGTCGCCGGGCTCCTGGAAGAGTTCGGCATCGAGGTGCATCGCGGCCTGGCCACGACCGGTGTGGTCGGCACGCTGAAGAACGGCGACGGCAAGCGCCGCGTCGGCCTGCGCGCCGACCTCGACGCGCTTCATATCCACGAAAAGAACACCTTCGATCATGCCTCCAAACACGACGGCAAGATGCACGCCTGCGGCCATGACGGCCACACGACGATGCTGCTTGGCGCCGCCCGCTATTTGGCCGAGACCAAGCACTTCGACGGCACCATCCATTTCATTTTCCAGCCGGCGGAAGAAAACGAAGGCGGCGGCCGCGTCATGATCGAAGACGGGCTGTTCGATTTGTTCCCGGTCGATTCGGTCTACGGCATGCATAACGCGCCCGGGATTCCAGTCGGCCAGTTCGCCGTGCGCGAAGGCCCGTTCCTGGCCGCCTTCGACATCTTCGAGATCACCGTGCATGGCGTCGGCACACACGCGGCCATGCCCGATCGCGGCATCGATCCGTTGATTCCGGCCGCGCAAATCGTCAGCGGATTGAAAGCCGTCGTCTCTCGGGAGGTCTCACCACTGCACTCCGCTGTCGTCAGCGTCACGCAGATCCATGCGGGCGACACCTGGAACGTGATCCCCGACGAGGTGACGCTGCGCGGCACCTGCCGGTGGTTCGACGATCACGTACGCGACATGCTGCAACCCGCGATAACGCGGATTGTCGAGAACATCGCCGCCGCCCATCGCTGCACCGCGACCATCCACTACGAACGACGTTACCCCGCGACGGTCAATTCGCCAGACGAAACAGAGTTTGCCGCTTCCGTCGCCGCGGACCTCGTCGGCGCCGAGCATGTCGATCGCGCCTTCGAACCGGACATGGGCTCGGAAGATTTCGCCTTCATGCTGCAGGAAAAGCCCGGTTGCTACATTCTGATCGGCAACGGACCGGGCGACGGCGGCTGCCTGCTGCACAACCCGCACTATGACTTCAACGATGAAGTCCTGCCATTGGGCGCAAGCTATTGGGCGCGCCTGGCGGAGCAGGCGTTGCCGGCGGGTTAAATCGTCCCTCGCTCACGCGATATCGGCGCCGGCCCACTCCCCCTCCTCCGGGGCAAAACGCCGAGAGGCGTTTTCGCCGAGGCCACCCCGAGGATGCTGCCATGGGTGGCCGGGAGGGGGAGTGGTCCGGTGATGCAAACTTGTTCGGAAACTC
>JANQGO010000286.1 GCA_028277285.1 Alphaproteobacteria bacterium
TGCCGCCAGCGCGTCATCAATGGCGTTGATGCGGACACCGGCATGGGCGTAGGGCGAGCGCAGAAAGAAGGCGTGCAATTGACCCGCGACCGGGCGGTCGCCGGTGTACCGCCCACGTCCGGTAATAAAACGACGGTCCTCCTTGCGCCGTACCGCCGCGCCGATGCCCTGATCCATCACGCCCTCAACGCCATGCCGGCGCAGACTAGAGCGGATCATGGTTAGGTGGAACCGGCTGACGGTTCCACCTAGCCGCGTGAATCCGCTCTCTATCTATGAACAGAGCAGATTCACCTGTCTTGTCCTGCCCTTCCTGCGCCAGCACTGGACCGCCTGATGCGCGACTCCTAAAGTCGCTGCAACAACGGGAGAGATCTCATGGCCGAACACGGCATTGTCATCAAGGGCGGTTGGGTCATCGACGGCACGGGCCGCGACCGCTACCGCGCCGATGTGGCGATCGACGATGACCGGATCGCCGCGATCGGCGACCTGGCCGATGCGACCGCCGACACCGTGATTGACGCATCGGGTCGTGTCGTCGCGCCGGGTTTCATCGACGTGCACACCCACGACGACCGTATGCTGCGCGATGCCAGTGACATGACGCCCAAGGTCAGCCAGGGCGTGACCACCGTGGTGGCCGGGAATTGCGGTATCAGCCTGGCGCCTTTTGTCGCGACGGAGCGGCCGATGGAGCCGCTTGACCTGGTCGGCGATACCAGCGCCTACCGCTATCCGACATTCGCCGCGTTCGTCGATGAGCTGACGCGCCAGCAACCGTCGACCAACGCCGCGCTGCTGGTCGGCCACGGCACGCTTCGCGTGTCGACCATGGACGACACCCAACGCCCGGCCACCGACGACGAAATCGAGGTGATGCGCGGCAAGGTCGGCGAAGCCATGGATTCCGGGGCGGTCGGCCTTTCCACAGGCCTCGAGTACCCGCCTGCCAGAATGAGTGAGACGCAGGAGATCATTCGCCTCGCCGAGGTCGCGGGCGAGAAGGGCGGCATCTACGCGACACACATGCGCAACTATGCCGCTGATGCCCGAAGCTCCATGGACGAGGCGATGCAGATCGGCCGCGAGGCCAGGCTGCCGGTCATCGTCTCCCACTTCCACTGCCACACCGACGACAATCCGGGCATCTGTTCGGAAGCGCTCGACTGGTACGAGGCGGCGCGCGAGGAGCAGGACGTCATTGTCGATGCCTATCCTTACGAGGCCAGCAGCACGTCGATCCTGCCGGAATTCGTGATGAAACGGACGAAAGCGCTGGTGACCTGGTCGAAGCCGCATCCGGAAATGAACGGCAAATACCTGCACGAGATCGCGGAAGAATGGGATACCGACGTGATCGACGCGGCAAAGCGTCTGGCACCCGGCGGCGCGATCTATTTCGGGCGCGATGAGGAAAACGTCAAACGGCTGATGACCCATCAGGGCGTCATCATCGGATCGGACGGCATCCCGATGAACCCACATCCCCATCCGCGCCTGTGGGGCACGTTTCCCCGCGTGCTCGGGCACTACGCCCGTGATCTCGATCTCATGACCATGGAAGACGCGATCCATCGCATGACCGGGCTCTCGGCCGAACGGTTTGGCCTGGCCGATCGCGGGTCCGTCGCAAAGGGTGCCTATGCGGACCTTGTCGTTTTCGATCCCGCGGCCATTGCCGACACCGCGACCTTCATGGAGCCCGAACAGCCGGCGGCGGGTATCGACCATGTGTTCGTCAACGGCGTTCCGGTCTGGCAGGCCGGCCGCCATACCGGCGCCGGGCCGGGCCGGATCGTTGGCCGACGCCAAGCCTAGCCCGGTGTCGGGCGAGGCGATCACACTGAAAGACGGGCGTGTGGTTCGTCTGCGCGCCGGCGTGCCGGAGGACGGCGCGGCGCTTCTGGCGCTGCATCACGCCTCGATCCTGACCTTGGGCCAGGGTTTCTATACGAACGCGGAACTGGAGGACTGGGCGTCCGGGCTGACGCCGGAAGGCTATGGCAGGGCGATGAAGGAGGAAGATTTTCTTATCGCTCAGTCTGGTGTTGACCAAACGCTCGCGGGGTTCGCGTCCTTCAAGGGCGATGAGATCGTCGGTTTCTACGTGCATCCCGATTGGGCGCGCTGTGGTCTTGGCAGCCTGCTTCTGGAACGCGCCGAAGCTGCCCTTGCCGACGGCGGTCACGCGATATTCCGTGTCAGCGCGAGTCTGAGTGGGCTGCCGTTCTATCTCACGCGCGGCTATCGGGTGATTCAGCAGCGCCTCTACAAGACACGCGGCGGGCTGAAGGTCGACATCGTCGATCTGGAGAAGCCGTCCTCGCCGTGACCGTCATGCGCCCTTGCCGGCGCCGCCGAGCAGCCGGTTGAGCCACGGCACCAGCACCAGCAGCAGTACGCCGGTCGCTACACCGATCCAGCCGTAGGTGCTGAATCCACGCTCGTAGATATCAATGGTGGCCAAGGCGGTTGCGTCCTTCGGCACCGCGGCGATGCCGGCCAGCACACCGCTCAGGTAGTAACCACCGGCGATGGACAGATACCAGATGCCCATGGCTAGGCCGATCAGCGTCCTTGGCGCGAGGTCCGTCATCATGGCCAGGCCAATCGGCGACAGCACCATTTCGCCGGCGGTGTAAAGAAGGAAGAACAGCACGAGCCATTCCCAGGGCACACGGTCTGTCGAGGTTGCGATACCCAGGACCAACACGAAGAAACTGCCGCCCATCAGCAAGAGCCCCAAGGCGAACTTGAGCGATATCGACGGGTTGCGGCCGCGTCTGCCGAGTGCCGTCCACAAGGCCGCAAGCGGCACGCCCAGGAGCAGAATGAAGATCGGGTTGAACACCTGAAACTCGCTGGGTGGCGTCATGAGACCGAAAACGTCCCGGTCGACGCTGCGCTCGACGAACAGCGTGAACGATGTGTCGACTTCCATGTAGACGGCCCAGAACACGACGGAAAAGATGCAGAGCAGGGCAAGCACGATGACACGTCGGGGCACCACCTCACCCGAGCGCCACCCCTCAAAGATAAAGTAGGCGATCGCCAGCACGGCGACGACGGCCAGCACCTCGCCCGCGACCAGGTCGTGGGTCATGAAGAAGGTCGCAATGGCCGCCACCGCGACGCAGCCGATCAACACCAGGACGAAGTTCGACAGGCCGAAATGCCGTTCCCTCAAGAGTTCCGGATGGGGCGGATGGCCGGCGCCCTCGAGCCAGCGCTGTCCGATCAGGAAGGTCACCAGCGAGATCAGCTTGCCGATGCCGGCCAGACCGAAAGCCCAGACATAGCCGATATCTGTCGCGATCCAACCGGAGACCAAGAAGGCAAGGAACGTTCCGATGTTCATGCCCAGATAGAAAATCGTGAAGCCGCTTTCGATCCTTGGATCATCCTCGTCATAGAGGTGGCCGAGCAGCGCGGCGGTATTGGGTTTGAAGAAGCCGTTGCCGACGATCAAGATGCCCAGCGAAACCGGAATCAATCCGGCGTCGCCGACGGTGAGCGACAGGTAACCCAGACACATGATGATGGCGCCCAGGATAATAGCGCGGCGAAAGCCGATCAGACGGTCGGCCAGGTAGCCGCCAATCAGCGGCGTGACATAGAGGAATGAGGCGAAGGCGCCGAACAGGAGCGAAGCCGACGCATCCGCCACCTTCAGGTCCTGGGTCAGGTAAAGGACGAAGAGGCCGGCGAGCGTGTAGAAGCCGAAACGCTCCCACATCTCGGTCAGGAAAAGGACATAGAGCCCTTTCGGCTGTTTCCGTTTCTCCTCACGCATGCTGGCCGCCCCCGCGCTGCGCGCGCAGTATGAAGTGATGTCCGCGGCGTGCACAGAGACAGTTTGGAACCATCACTGCCGCAACAATCCGGTTGCGGCGCGGTGGAGAAACGTGTCGTGATGTGTTGTCGCGAGGGGGAGGGTTCGCCATGGCCAAGGTTGTCACGCGGTTTCCGCGCCGGGTGCGCGAGATCGAGAACGTTTGGATTCCGATGCCCGACGGCACCAAGCTCGCCGCGCGTATCTGGCTGCCGGACGATGCCGAGGACGACCCGGTGCCGGCGGTCCTGGAGTTCATCCCCTATCGCAAGCGCGATTTCACCGCGATGGGCGACGCGTTGCACCATCCCTATATGGCCGGTCATGGCTACGCGGCCGTGCGCTGCGATCTGCGCGGCAACGGCGACTCGGAAGGTCTATTCGACGACGAGTACTCGGCCCAGGAACTCGACGACGGCTATCATGTCGTCCAATGGCTGGCAGCGCAGCCTTGGTGCACCGGCGCCGTCGGCATGATGGGGATCAGTTGGGGCGGCTTTAACTGCCTGCAGGTCGCCGCGCTGCAGCCGCCGGCCCTGAAGGCGATCTACTCGGTCTGCTCGACCGACGATCGCTACGCCGACGACGTGCACTACCAGGGCGGCTGCCTGATCAGCGAGAACGTCAACTGGGGTGCGACCATGTCGAGCTTCGCCATGCGTCCCCCCGATCCTCTGATCGTCGGCGATCGCTGGCGTGAGATGTGGCGTGAGCGTCTGGAGGCCGCGCCAAATCTCGTTCTGAACTGGATGGGCCATCAGCGCCGCGACGCTTTCTGGAAACATGGGTCCGTGTGCGAGGACTACGGCGCTATCAAAGCGGCGGTCTATGCGGTCGGCGGTTGGGCCGACGGCTACACCAACGCCATCTTCCGCCTGATGGCGGGGCTGACGGCACCGGCCAAGGCGTTGGTCGGGCCGTGGTCGCATGCCTATCCGTGGAAGGCGAAACCAGAACCCGCGATCGGCGGGCTGCAGGACCTCGTGCGCTGGTGGGACCACTGGCTGAAGGGTGAGGACACCGGCATGATGGACGAGCCCAAACTGCGCATCTGGATGCAGGAGAGCGTGCCGCCGCGGACATTCTATGACGAGCGGCCGGGCCGCTGGATCGCCGAGGATACCTGGCCCAGCGCCAACGCCGCGCCGCGCCGCTATCATCTCAATCCCGGCGCGCTCGACACCAAGGCGAAACGCGAACAGGCGATGACCCACTGCTCGGAACAGATCGCCGGTGCGATCCATGCGGACTGGTGTCCCTATGGCTACGAGGCCGAGATGCCGTCGGACCAGCGCGAGGAGGACGGCCGGTCGCTGTCGTTCGAGACGCCGCCGCTGGGCAGCAGGACAGAAATACTCGGTGCGCCGGTGGTCGATCTGGAGCTTGCATCCGACCGGCCCCAGGCATTCGTCTATGTGCGCCTCAACGACATCGCGCCGGACGGCGCATCGACCCGCGTGACCTATGGCCTCTTGAATCTGACCCACCGCGATGGTCACGAAACGCCGGCGCCGTTGGAGCCCGGCAAGCGCTACCGCGTGAGCGTGCAGCTCAACGACATCGCCCATGTCTTCCCGCGCGGTCATCGCGTGCGTCTGACCGTGCAGACGAGCTGTTGGCCGCACGTGCTGCCGTCGCCGGAACCGGTGACGCTGACCGTCTTCAGCGGGACCAGCACGCTGGACCTGCCGATCCGTCCCAAACAGCCGGGCGACAAGCGGCTGAAGCCGTTCGCCAAGCCGGAGACGGCGGCACCCATGACGGTGACGACCCATCGGCCCTATCACCGCGCGCGGCGGATGGCCCGTGACTTCGTGTCGGGCGAAACGACCGTCGAGATGGTCAAGGATCGCGGCGAACATACCTTGCACGACATCGGCGTGACCTATTCGGGCGGCGGGCGCGAACGCTACACGATCCGCGAGGACGACCCGCTATCCGCACGTGCCGAGGTCAGCTACGCCATCTCCATCAAACGCGATGACGACTACGATGTCCGCGTTGAGACCGTGTTCTGCCTTTCCGCGACCGCGACAGAGTTTGTTCTGACCAGCCGGGCCGAAGCCTTTGATCGCGGCGTCAGGACGTGGACCCGCAGCTGGGATGAACGTGTGCCCAGGGACGGTTCCTGACCGCGGCTCATCGCTTGCTTGACGGGACGCGGCCGGCCTGTGAGGATTTCAGACAACTAGAACACTGTGTCGGGGAGGCACCTATGACGAGAGCACGTCTTTCACGCCGTCATCTCATGCAGGCAACCGCCGGTTCGGTAGCGGCGGCCAGTTTTGTCGACGGCTTGCTTGATCCAACCAGCGCCTGGGCCCAGTCGAACCGGCCGCTCAGGATCCGCACCAACCGCGCGATCGTGTCGACCGATCCCGGCTACATGGTCGGCGGTTTCGAGATGGTATTGCAGTTCGCCTGTCTGGCGCGTCTGGCAAGTTATGTCGAAGGCGACGAATGGGCGTGGAAGCCGAGCGAGTTCGTGACGTCGCTGGAACAGGTCGATGCCCAGACCATCACGTTCGAATTGAAACCCGGCATCATGTGGTACGACAGCACGACCGGCGATGTGATCGGCGAGCTGGACGCCGAGGACGTGAAGTTCTCGCTGGAGCGCATGGGCGAGTCCGAATGGAAGGACAAGGCTGTCGCGCTCGACAACGTCGAGGTGACGGGTACCCATACGGGCACCATCCACCTCAACCAGCCGTTCGCGCCGATCTGGTACACCTGGATCTGTGACGGCACCGGCACCATCGTCTCGAAGAAGGCGGTCGAGGCGGCCGGCGGCAAGTATGACGGCATCTTCAATTTCTATTGCGGGCCTTACCGTGTTTCCGATTGGGTGCAAAAGCAGAGCTACACCCTGGAGCCCAACCCGCACTGGACGGGCACCCCGCCCGGTATCGCCGACGTCAAGTTCATCATCATCGATGACGAAAAGACGGCGGAGATCGCGTTTGAGGCGGGCGAGATCGACATTACCCATATCGCCATCGATGCCATCCCGCGTCTGCAGGAGGACCCGCCGGAAGACGCCGTCGTCAAGGTCTACGACGGGACCCAGTGGTACTGGATGGGCTTGAACGTCGACCATCCGAACCTGCAGGACATCCGCGTACGTCAGGCAATTCAGCACGCGGTCGATGTCGACACCATCATCCAGGGCGCTTGGGCCGGCGTGCCGACCAGGGCCTATGGCATCGTGCCGCCGGGCCTGATCGGCTATCGCGAATCCGGCAAGTTCACGACGCCGGATCCCGACAAGGCGCGCGAACTGATCGCCGAGGCCGGCGCCGAAGGCACCAAAATCACCTTGAAGACGATCAATCTGGCCGACCGCATGGCGGCCGCCCAGATCATCCAGGCCAATCTTGCCGATGTCGGCCTGGAGGTCGAAATCGTGCCGATGGATGCCGGCCCGTTCTGGAACCTCGGTCTCGAGTCCGAGGGCGAGGACTGGAAGGACCTGGAGATGTGGATCATGCAGTACGGCGACTCGCCCGATCCCAGCCAGATGACCCAGTGGTACATTTCCGATCAGGTTGGCATTTGGAACTGGGAACGCTGGTCCGATCCGGAATTCGATGAGCTGTTCGCCGCCGGTCTCGGCGAGACCGACGAGGGCAAGCGCCACGACATGTATGTCAGGATGCAGGAGATCATGGAGGACACCGGCGCCTATGTGTGGCTGATGTTCCCGCCGCTCGGCGTCATGTATCGCGCCGAACTGGAGCCATCGATCCGGCCCAACGGCTATCTTTGGTACATCCAGGACTTCACGTGGAAGGATGAGTCCGCCTAGAGCAGATCCTGTTTTGATGGAATCGCTTCGCGATTCCGTCAAGGCAGGTGATTCTGCTCTACTCACAGATAGCGAGCGGATTCACATGGTGAGGTAGAACCGTCAAACGGTTCTACCTCACCATGATCCGCACTAAGACGGCGCGACAAACAGCAGTTTTGGAGCCCCCGGCCTATCCGCGCCGGGGGGTTCTTTTTTGTGGCGTGACTTGTGAAGCAGTTTCGCAACTTGACGTGCCGGCCCAAAGACTGTGAGGATTTCGGACAACAGTCCAGTTTTCCAACATCACAAAGATAATGTCGGGGAGGCATTTATGAGCAAGTTCAACCTGTCGCGCCGCCGTCTGATGCAGACCACGGCCGGATCTGTCGCGGCCGCCGGTTTTGTCGACGGCCTGCTCGATCCGTCGAGCGCCTGGGCGCAGTCGTCGAAACAGCTGAGGGTGCGTTCCAACCGCGCCATCGTGTCGACCGATCCCGGCTACATGGTCGGCGGTTTCGAGATGGTGTTGCAGTACGCCTGCCTGGCGCGTTTGGCGAAGTACACAAGAAGCGGCGAGGAGTGGGCCTGGGAACCCAGCGAGTTCGTTACCTCGCTGGAGCAGGTCGATGCCCAGACGATTACCTTCGAGCTGAAGTCCGGCATCATGTGGTATGACGGCACGACCCACGAAGAGATCGGCGAACTGAACGCCGAAGACGTCAAGTTTTCGCTGGAGCGTATGGGCGAGTCCGAGTGGAAGGACAAGGCCGTCGCGCTCGACAACGTCGAGGTCACCGGCACCCACTCCGGTACCATTCACTTGAACCAGCCGTTCGCGCCGATTTGGTTGACCTGGATCTGCGACGGTACGGGCACAATCCTGTCGAAGGTCGCGGTCGAGGCGGCCGGCGGCAAGTATGACGGCATGTTCAACTTCTATTGCGGCTATTACCGCGTCAAAGAATGGGTGCAGAAGCAGAGCTACACCCTGGAGCCGAACCCGAACTGGACGGGCACGCCGCCGGGTATCGCCGACGTCAAGTTCATCATCATCGACGACGAGAAGACGGCGGAGATCGCGTTCGAGGCTGACGAGATCGACATCACCCACATCGCCGTCGACGCCATTCCGCGTTTGACGGAGAGCCCGCCGGAGCAGGCCGTTGTCAAGGCGTACTCCGGTACCCAATGGTACTGGATGGGCATGAACACCGACCATCCGAACCTGCAGGACATCCGTGTCCGCCAGGCGATCCAGCACGCCATCGATGTCGATACGGTCATCCAGGGCGCCTGGGCCGGTGTCGGTACGCGCGCCCACGGTATCGTGCCGCCCGGTCTGGTCGGTCACCGCACCGAAGGCAAGTTTTCAGCGCCCGATCCGGACAAGGCGCGTGAGCTGATTGCCGAGGCCGGCGCCGAGGGCACCAAGCTGACCTTGAAGACGATCAACCTGGCCGACCGTATGGCGGCTGCCCAGATCATCCAGGCCAATCTGGCCGATGTCGGTCTGGAGGTCGAGGTCGTGCCGCTGGACGCCGGACCGTTCTGGAACCTGGGCCTTGAGTCCGAAGGCGAGGACTGGAAGGACCTGGAGCTGTGGATCATGTCCTATCTGGACTCGCCCGATCCCAGTCAGATGACCCAGTGGTACATCTCCGACCAGGTCGGTGTGTGGAACTGGGAACGCTGGTCGGATCCGGAGTTCGACGAGCTGTTCGCGGCCGGTCTCGGCGAGACCGACGAGGGCAAGCGCCACGACATCTATGTCCGCATGCAGGAGATCATGGAAGACACCGGCGCTTACGTCTTCCTGATGTTCCCGCCGAACGGCGTCATGTATCGCGACACCCTGGATCCGGTGATCACACCGAACGGCTACATCTGGCAGATCCCGGAGTTTAAGTGGAACGATGAATCGGCCTAGAGCAGATACTGACCCGGCGGCATCGCAAAGCGATACCGCCGGGTCAGGTAAATCTGCTCTACTTCTAGATGGCGAGCGGATTCACGCCGTTAGATGGAACCGATGAACGGTTCCATCTAACGGCGATCCGCTCTAGCGGGGCACGTTGCTAGGAGGTTGAAAGAGCCCCCGGTGCCGTTGGCGCCGGGGGTTTCTCTTTCGCCCGTGCCGGATGAGGTTTCGCGATCTCGCCGACCCTCACCCTCCCAGCGCTTCGCGCCAGGCCCCTCCCTCTCCCGCAAGCGGTAGAGGGTATTCGTCACTGACCTCGTTATTCCTCGCCCCTACGTGAGTGGGGGAGAGGGCTGTGCAGGCTTGGGCGCGGCAGCGCCCTAGCCGGAGCTGGGTGAGGGGGCTGCGGCGTATCTAAGTCTCGTCGACGCCGGTGCCGTCATAGAGCGCTTCGTTCTGCGCCTGCCGGACCCGGCGGTGCCACGCCATGCCGTCGTCGGAAAAATTGCTGGTTGGCGCGGGGATGTGCTGGAAGTGGCCGTAGCGATCCTCGCCGCGCACCAGCGAGGCAAAGTCTTGCCTGGCGACGACCTGCCGGACATGCGGCGCGATATAGTTGATCACCAACCCGACGCGCCGTTCGTCTGATTTGTTTGGACCGGACGCGTGCAGGAGCTTGCCGTGATGGAGCGACGCCTGCCCCGGTTCGAGCTCGACCATCACCGTCGCGTTCTCGTCGATCTCCACCTCGGCTTCTTGGCCACGGGTCAGGAAGTTGTCGTCGGCGAAGGTGTCGCGATGGGCCAACATCTCGCCCTTGTGGGAGCCTGGCACAAAGCGCATGCAGCCATGGGCCTCGGTTACCGGCCCCAGCGCGACCCAGACGGAAACCTGGTCTTCGCTGTCCAGACCCCAATAGCGGAGGTCCTGATGCCAGCTGACATAGGACGGGCTGTGCGCGTCCTTGATGAAGAACGTCGATCCCCAGGCCAGGATGTCGGGGCCCAGAATGGTCTCGACCGCATCCAGGATGCGCGGATGGCGCGCGACCTGATCGGCGAACGGAAAGATGATATGGCCGAAGTTGAGCTGGCCCTTGTTGCCGAGCTTTTCCTGCTCGATGCGTTCCTGCAGGCTGTCGAGTTCGGCGCGGTAGCCCATCGCTTCGCTTGGGCTCATGACCTCGAGCGGAAAGAAATAGCCGTCTCGCGCGTAGCGCGTGGCGATGTCGGCGACGTCCACGTTGGGTGCGGCGGCTAGGGCCATGGCCAAATCTCCTGGTTCGAACGGCTATTGAACGGCAGGCGAGGCGCGGGGACAAACAGTCTTTGTTGCGCTTTGTGTTAAGTTGAACTTAGTCTTACTGTGTCGAAACCTCAGTTTCTGCCAATGGTGGCGCCTGCCGTGACCGATCGCCGGATCCCCTCGCTCAACTGGCTTCGTGTCTTCGAGGCGGCGGCGAGAACCGAGAACTTCACCCGCGCCGGTGAAACGCTCAACATGAGCGCGGCGGCGGTCAGCCAGCAGATCAAGGCGCTGGAGACCCACCTGGGTACCGAACTGTTCGACCGCGGTCCGCGTAGCGTGTCGCTGACCGGTGCCGGCCGGGCCTTCCTGCCGGTGGTTCGCCAGGCGCTCCTGTCGGTCGAGACGACGGCGGCGTCGCTATTCAGCCGCGATCGCTACGCGACCGTGACCATCGAGGCGACGCTGATCTTCGCGGCATCGTGGCTCGCCGAGCGCCTGCCGGTGTTCCAGGCTGCCAATCCGTCGATCCGTGTCCATGTCATGGGCGCTTTTCACGATGCCGGCGTCGACCGCGATGGTGTCGACCTTGCCATCGCCTATGGCGGGATTTCTCAAGACCAGGCCGACAGCGATCTGCTGTTCGGCGAACGCATCTATCCGGTCGCGCCGGGCGCGACGGCATCGGCAATCACGTCGACCGGCGATCTGGTCAAGCACCGCCTGCTGGAGATCTCGACGCACCGGACAAGCTGGCTCCGTCTTCTGGAAACGACGCCGGACCTCGACCTGTCGGAGGCGGAGTTCTGCTTCACCGATACGACGGTGGTGGCGCTCGCCATGGCGGCAGCCGGACACGGCATCGGTCTGGCGCGCGCGCCGGCCAGCGATTACCTGGAGCGGCTCTATGGCCTCGAACGCTGCCTGCCCGGTCTTGAGGTCGAAAGCGGCCAGGCCTATTTCCTGGTCTCACGCACGGCGGCGTCGCTGACACCGGCGGCGCAACAGTTCCGCTCCTGGCTGCTCGACGAGGCCGCGCGCTGGCGCTAGTGCCTCACCACTTGGCGATCAGCTTGGTCCCGGTTTGCGGTTTCGCGGTGAAACGTGTTGTCAGAACCTCGGTCAGGCGATCCCGGGTCGTCCTGAACCGGGTTTCGTGAAAGAGGTTTGCGTGTTCACCGGGATCGGCGTTCAGATCGAACAGCTCGCCCCAGTCGTTATTGCTCCCCGGATAAAGCGTCAGTCGCCAGTCCTCCGTGACGATGGAGTGGTTATAGGTGCGCGGATCGATGCGCGGATGAAACTCCAGAAAACGGGCATCGCGTTCCAGGGTCTCACCCTGCAAGACCGGTTTGAGCGACAGGCCGTCATGACCGATCGCGTCATGATCGACGCCGGCCAGATCGAGCGCGGTCGCCATGATGTCCAAATGGCTGCTCGGCGCCTTCGTCGTTTCATCTCGGGGAACGCCGGGTCCGGCCATGATGAAGCTGACGCGGGTGAGGTCGCCATAGGGCGGC
>JANQGO010000343.1 GCA_028277285.1 Alphaproteobacteria bacterium
CCAAAGCCAAACTCATCAGATCATCAAGGACCCAACGGTCCCTAAAACACGAAAACCCCGACCAAACAAACCGACTTTGCGCAACAGGCCCTCAAGGGGCGAGGGAAAACTATCCTACTATGCGGCGTTCGGCTGGCGGGCGCGGCGTTTGCGTTCGTGCGGGTCGAGCCAGCGTTTACGCAGGCGGATCGACTCCGGCGTCACCTCGACCAGTTCGTCGTCGGCGATATAGGCCATGGCGCGTTCCAGGGTCATCTTGACCGGTGGCGTCAGCAGCACCGCGTCGTCCTTGCCGGCGGCGCGGATGTTGGTGAGCTGCTTCGACTTCAGCGGGTTGACGTCCAGGTCCTGGCCCTTGTTGTGCTCGCCGATGATCATGCCCTTGTAGACCTTGTCGCCGGGCGAAATGAACAGCGCGCCGCGTTCTTCCAGGTTCCACAGCGCGTAGGCGACGGCGCTGCCCTGTTCGGCGGAGATCAGCATGCCCTCGCGCCGGCCCGGCATGTCGCCCTTGTAGGGCGCGTAGCCGTGGTAGAGCCGGTTCATGATGCCGGTGCCACGGGTGTCGGTCATGAACTCGCCGTGGTAGCCGATCAGGCTGCGCGAAGGGATGTGGAAGACGAGACGGGTCTTGCCGCCGCCGGACGGCCGCATCTCCAGCATGTCGCCCTTGCGCTGGCCCATCTTCTCGACCACGGGGCCGGTGAAGTCATCGTCGACGTCGATGACGACTTCCTCGATCGGTTCCAACAGCGCGCCGGTCTCCTCGTCCTTGCGGAACAGGACACGGGGGCGGCCGATGGCGAGCTCAAAACCTTCGCGGCGCATGGTCTCGACGAGAACACCGAGCTGCAATTCACCGCGCCCGGCGACTTCGAAGACCGTCTTATCGTCGGTCTGGGTCACCTCCAGCGCCACGTTGCCCTCGGCTTCGCGGGTCAGGCGGTCCCAGATCATGCGGCTGGTGACCTTGTCGCCTTCCTGGCCGGCAAGCGGCGAATCGTTGATCGAAAAGGTCATGGCGAGCGTCGGCGGATCGATCGGCTCCGACGCCATCGGTGCCGTGACCGCGGGATCGCACAGGGTGTCGGCAACGCTCGCCTTGGTGAAACCGGCCAGCGCCACGATATCGCCGGCCTCGGCCTTGTCGATGCCGACACGTTCCAGGCCGCGGAACGCAAGGATCTTCGAGATGCGGGTCTGTTCGAGCGTCTCGCCGTCGCGCGACAGCGCCTTCAGCATGGTGTTGGTCGAAAGACTGCCGGCCTCGATGCGCCCGGTCAGAAGGCGGCCCAGATAAGGATCGGTCTCAAGCGTCGTCGCCAGCATGCGGAAGGCGCCTTCCGGCTCGACCTCCGGCGCTGGAACATGATCGACAATCAAGTCGAACAGCGGTGCCATGTCGTTGTGGGCATCGTCCAGTTCACGCACGGCCCAGCCTTGCTTGGCCGAGGCGTAGACGGCCGGGAAGTCGAGCTGGTCGTCGTCGGCGTCGAGTGCGGCGAACAGATCGAAGATCTCGTTCAGCACCTCGTCGGCGCGCTGCTCCGGCTTGTCGATCTTGTTGATGACGACGATGGGTTTCAGGCCCAGGCGCAGCGCCTTGCCGACCACGAACTTCGTCTGCGGCATCGGTCCTTCGGCGGCATCGACCAGGACACAGACGCCGTCGACCATGCTCAGGATACGCTCGACCTCGCCGCCGAAGTCCGCGTGGCCCGGCGTGTCGACGATGTTGATGCGGGTGTCGTTCCACACCACCGACGTGCACTTGGCCAGGATCGTGATGCCGCGCTCGCGTTCCAGGTCGTTGCTGTCCATGGCGCGCTCGGCGACCTGCTGGTTGGCGCGGAAGGCGCCGCTTTGCTTCAGCAGTTCGTCGACGAGCGTAGTTTTGCCGTGGTCGACATGGGCGATGATGGCGATGTTCCGGAGGTCCATGCCGATACTACCGATTGCCTGGGGTTGCGGGGTGCGTCCCTATATCGTGCTTGGCGGTCCCAGCACAAGTGGTTGGCGTCACGAAAGTATGGCCACCCCTAGCGCTCGGCGCTGGCGTGAAGTTCGGGTGCATAACCCGCCGCAAGCACCGCGACGGAGCACGCCGGCGTCAGGACGTCGACGTCGAGCGGTTCGATGGCGGTGCCGTCGCCATAGCCCTCCGGCGACCAGGGCCGCAACGTGCCCCGGTAGACGAGGCCGGCGCGATCGGCCGTGCCCGGCAAGACGACCATGGCGCCATCGGGCAGGGTCGCGAGGTCGGCGCGATAGGTGACCTTGCTGTGGTCGCGCCTGGTGCGCTCCCGGTGCATGACGTCGTCCATCTCGACTGCCTTGGGTGGTGAGGCGAGGCCCTGCGCCAGCGCCCAGGCATGGCGGTAGCGGTTGTAGGCGTCGCGCCGGCATAGCGCGCAGGGGCGGTGGCCGGCGGCAAGCGCGGTCGCCTCGTCCATGAAGAAAAGCTCGGTCCACACGCCCGGCTGCATGACCGGGCGCCACCAGCCCTTGTAGGACAACTGGCAGGTAATCCAGGCGCGCAAACGCCAGCGCCGTGTGGCCAGCTTGCCGGCCTCGTCGCACAGGCAGCCGCGGTTGCCCAGAAAGAGGCCGCGCGCGGGGTGATCAACTATCTCGCCAAACGGCGTCACGCGGTTTTGCAGCGGCATGGCGGCACCTATGATGGTGGGAATTGGGAGGGATTCGGGGTCATGTCGTTTCTTGTTATCACCGCCATCTTTTTAGCCGCCGCCATTGTCGCCGTGCCGTTGTCGAAACGGCTGGGTTTCGGTTCGGTGCTCGGATACCTGGCCGCCGGCGTGGTGATCGGTCCCTCGGCGCTGGGCCTGGTCACGAACGTCGACGACATCTTGCACTTTGCCGAGTTCGGTGTCGTGCTGCTTCTTTTTGTCATCGGTCTTGAGCTTCAGCCCTCGCGCCTGATGACCATGCGCAAGGCGGTGTTCGGCATGGGCGGCGCCCAGGTTCTTGCCACCGCCATCCTGCTGGCGGCGGCGGCCTATGCCCTCGGTTTGACGCTGGAAAGCGCGATCGTCGTCGGTTTGGCGCTTTGTCTTTCGTCGACCGCCTTTGCGCTGCAGATCCTGGCGGAGAAGGGGCAGTTGCCGAGCGCCCATGGCCGCGCGTCGTTCGCCATCCTGCTGTTCCAGGATCTCGCGGTGATCCCGATCCTGGCGCTTCTGCCCCTGCTGGCGCCGGGTGCCGGTGTCGACGATGGCGAACCCATCTGGATTACGGTGCCCCGCGCTATCGCCGTCATCGCCGCTGTCATCATCGGCGGCAAGTATCTGCTGCGTTATGTGCTGAGAACCGTCGCCTGGACCAAGGTCAACGAGGTCTTCACGGCGACCGCGCTGCTGACCGTGATCGGCGTCGCCCTGGTGATGGACATGATCGGCCTCTCCATGGCGCTTGGCGCGTTCCTGGCCGGTGTTCTGCTCGCTGAATCCGAGTTCCGTCACGAGCTGGAGGCCGACATCGAACCCTTCAAGGGGTTGTTGTTGGGTTTGTTCTTTATGGCCGTCGGTATGTCGGTGAACCTCAATCTGGTTGTCGAGGAACCCGGCCTGATCGTGCTGCTGGTGATCGGCATGATGGCGATCAAGTCGATCGTGTTGATCGGCGTCGGCCTCGCCATGAAACGATCGTTGTCGACGTCGTTGATGCTTGCCGTCACGTTGAGCCAGGGGGGCGAGTTCGCATTCGTGATCCTGGCGGTCGCGGTCGGCGCCACGATTCTCGACCCCGCCATCTCCGAGCTTCTTATCGTGGTGGTGACGGTGTCCATGGGCGTGACGACGCTGATGTTTGTCGTCAGCGATCGGATCAAGGCGCGCAAAGGAGGCGCCAAACCGGAGGACTACGACACCGACATGCCGGAAGACAACCAGGTCCTGATCGCCGGTTTCGGACGGTTCGCGCAGATCGTCGCGCGCACGCTGATGGGCAAGAGGATCGGCTTTACCGCACTCGACAACAGTCCCGACCAGGTGAACTTCGTGCGCCGTTTTGGCAACAAGGTCTATTACGGCGATGCGTCACGGCTGGAACTGCTGCGTGCCGCCGGCGCCGACAGGGCCAAGGTCTTCGTGCTGGCCATCGACGACGTCGAAGCGTCGCTCAGGACGGCCGAGGCCGTGTTGCGCCATTACCCGAACTTGCGAATCCTGGCACGCGCCCATGATCGCCAGCACGCCTACCGGCTGATGGATCTGGGCATCGAGGACATCGTGCGCGACACCTTCTATTCCGGTCTGGAGATGGCGGACATCACGCTGCGCCGTCTGGGAATGTCGAGTTCCGAGGCGAGACGTGCGGTCGAAACGTTCAGGGATCATGACATCGAGCGTCTCTATGCCCATCACGACATCTACCATGACGACGAGAAGATGGCGCAGGCCGCGCAGGATTGGGCCAAGGAGCTGGAAGAGCTGTTCGACCAGGACGAGGCCGACCGCGAACGCCAGGCGGCAGACTAGATGGAGTGTCGCTTGACAATCCGCTCTAGCGCATTTGGCAGAAGTACTGAACCGGCTGCGGTCCGAATGGGTTCACGATCATCAGCAGGTCGCGGCCCTGCACAATCATCTGCACGCGAAAGCGTTGGTTCGTATAGAGATCGGTGAAGTCTGCGAACTCGTTCTCGCCGACGAACGAGTACTGGCCGGTCTGCGATACGAGTGATCCCTGGTAGTAATAGATCACCTGGTCGAGAGGTATCGATCCGGCAAACATGCCGCCGGGATCGATGAAGACGCCGGCCGAGTTCACGGCCTCGACCTGGGCCGTCAACTGAGCGGCGGCGCCCTCGATATTGCAGACCCAGGTGTAGACGTTCTGCGCGCGTGTCGTCGTGGCAGCGAGCGTGCAACAGGCAAGAACAACAAACGCTATGGTTCGTATCATGTCGGCCCCCAAGCGCGGCGCTGAACATGGCCTGTCCCTTCGACCATGCTTGACGGTCCGACTCTATGCCTCGCATGTGTGCAGGGCAACGCGGCGCCGATACTTCACATTTGGCGCTCGCCGAATGCGTTATGCCGACGTGGCGAGAACGTCATCGAGGGCGCTGTCGTCGTCGAGCAGTCCCAGATTGATGGCGACTTCCGCGCCGCCGTCCACGTTCAGTTCGGTGCCGTTGATCCAACGGGCGTCGTCGGAAAGCAGGAAGGCAATGGCCGGCGCTATTTCGTCGGGACGGCCGTCGCGGCCGCCGGCCTGTTTCTTCAGGCGATTGAGGATGGTGTTGTCCATGGTGTCGTAGAAGTCGGCGAGGATTGGCGTCTCGACCGCGCCCGGGTTGACCGCGTTGACGCGCACGCCATGGGGACGCGCCAGCATGGAGGCAATCTGTGTATAGACGATCACCGCTTCCTTCGAGAAGTTGTAGGTATCCGGCCCGGACATGGGATGGGCGCGCACCCAGGCAAGCCCGTCCTCGAAACCGCGCGCCGCCATCAGGTCAAGCAGCGTCGGCAGGTTGGCACGCCAGCCGGTGCCGGCGCATGACGCGACATTGACCACACTGCCGCCGGGTTCGAGGCGCGGCAACATCAACTCGGTCAGCCGGCGCAGCCCGAGCAGGTTGACGCGCATGACGGTCTCGCCGTCGGCGGAACCCGGTACGCCGGCAACGTTGGCGAGACCGTGCAACGGCCCTTCGATCTGCTCGGCGGCGCGGTCGATGGCGCCGGCATCGCTGAGGTCGCAGGCAACGAACGTC
>JANQGO010000386.1 GCA_028277285.1 Alphaproteobacteria bacterium
GCCTAAAGCCCTGCCTTGCGCAGGCCGTCGATAAGAAGCGTGTTGTGTTCGGGCAGCTTGCAGACCTCGATGGTACCGGCCAGCACGCCGGGCACGAAGTTGGGCGCGAAGCCGTCCAGAAAGGCAGTGTGCTGCTTGGCGGCCTCCATGTTGCCCAGATGCGCGCTGGTCGCGATCATCAAGGCCTGACAGACCGGCATGCGCGCGTGCATCTGAATCGACTGGCGCAGCCAGGCAAGCGCCTGGTCAAAGTCGCCTTCGGTAAAGCTCGCCAGCGCCAACGCGCCGTACCCTTCGCCGAGCCAGGTATAGTTGTCGCGCGGGCTGAGCCTGAGCGCCATCTGGGCATGTTCGCGCGCGTCGTCGGCCAGCCCCGCCGCGCTCTCGCTCCACGCCATGGCGAAGAGGTTGGAGGCGAGATTGGGGTTGAGGTCCAACGCACGCCGGTGGTCGGCGATCGCGCCATCGAAGTCCTTGTCATAAAGACTGACCCAGGCGCGCAGGATATAGGGTTTGGCGTTCGCGGGATCGATCTGCACCAGACGGTTGG
Organism: Alphaproteobacteria bacterium; assembly: GCA_028277285.1. Taxonomy (GTDB): domain Bacteria; phylum Pseudomonadota; class Alphaproteobacteria; order SP197; family SP197; genus JANQGO01. The sequence continues at coordinate 551 of JANQGO010000386.1, forward strand.
CGATCTCGCCCGCCAAGGGCAGCAGGGCGTCGGGGTCGTCGCCCCAGCGGTAGACATGCGGGTAGAAGTACCCCATGCCCTTGGTCCACAGCGCGTGGGTGTTGCGGGGGTCGAGTTTCAGCGCGGCGTCGGCCGTCGCCATCGCTTCGTCGAGCATGTCCGGGTCGGCCATGTGCAGGGCATCATAAAGGCGGCCTTGGGCCTTCAGCGCCATCTCATAGGCGGAAACCTCCGTGCCCGCGGCCGTGCGGCCGCGCTCGACCTCGGCCAGTTCGATCTGCGGCGCGATGTTGCTGACGACGCTGCGCGTGACCTCTTCCTGAAGCTCAAAGATATCCTCAACCTGGCGGTCGTACTTCTCGGCCCAGATATGGCCGCCGGTCTTTGTGTCGATGAGCTGCGCGTTGATGCGCAGGCGGTTGCCGACACGCCGGACGCTGCCTTCCAGGATGTAGCGGACACCGAGTTCCCGGGCGACCTGCGCCAGGTCCACCGATTGCCCCTTATAGGCAAACGACGAGTTGCGCGCGATGACGAAGAGTTCGGAGAAGCGCGACAACTCGGTGATGATGTCTTCGGTGATGCCGTCGGAAAAGAACTCCTGTTCGGCGTCGGCCGACATGTTGTCGAAGGCGAGCACCGCGATCGACGGTTTGTCCGGCAGCGCGAGAGCGTCCGACTTCGGCAACACAGTCGCGGCATCTCCGGTATCGTTGGCGACACGAAACACGCGAACCGGCTCCGCGACGTTCTTCAGGCTCTTGTCGCCGAGGTCGTCGAATGTCAGATCGATCTTGCCCCGGACTTGCCTGTACGCATCCTCGGACAGACAGATGCCGCCGGCATCGGCCAGGTTCTCGATCCTGACGGCAATGTTGACGCCGTCGCCGTGCACATCGTCGGCCTCGACGATGACGTCGCCCAGATTGATCCCGATGCGGAAGAGAAACCGCCGTTCGTCGTCGCTCGACGCTTCTTGCGCGGCAACTCTCTCCTGCCAGGCTGCCGCGCAGGCGAGCGCGTCGACGACGCTGGCGAATTCGATCAGGAAACCGTCGCCCGTCAGCTTGAAGATGCGGCCGTGGTGCGCGGCAATCAGCGGCTCCAGATGCTGCTGGCGCAGCTCGGTCAGACGGCGCAGCGTTCCCGCCTCATCCCTGCCCATGAGACGCGTGTAGCCGACCACATCGGCGGCAAGTATGGCGGCCAGACGGCGCTCCATGATTGGCCTCCCCTTAAGGGGGAGACTAACGGAGCATCGATCGAGTTTCTATGAAGCGGGGTGGCGCGCGCTACTTCAGCAGGCCGAGCTGTTTGAACATGGTGTACATGTCCCAGTTGACCCAGGTCTCGGCGATCTTGCCGTCCTCGAAGCGGTCGATCTGGGTGCCGGTCCATGTCACCGTCTTGCCGGTCGGCTCCAGGCCCAGATAGGTGCCGGTCTGGGTTGCGGTGAACTGCCAGTGCGTCGCGACCTTATCGCCTTCGCCAAACTGCATCAGGATCTCGACCGTCGTATCGGGAAACGATTGGCGATAGGACTTCGCCGCTTCCGTCCACTCATTGAGCGTCAGCGATTCGACGCCGCCGTTGACATCGGGTTGCTGATGGTTGACGTAGTCCTCCGTGAACGTCTCGCCGGCCAGGTCAAATGCGCCGGTCGACCACATCTCGATCGAGCGGGCCGAAAGCGCTTTTTCCTCGTCCATCGAGCCGGCCCATCCCGCGCCACAACTGGCGGCCAAAACCAGAAAAGCCATGGTCGCTGTTCTGAAGGGCTTCATCATAGGGGTCTCCCATTCGCAGTCGGACAACATGTCTAGCGCGCTGGTGTGACGTTAACACGATGGCGGGTTGCCGCCGGCAGGGGCCCTCGATATCCATAAACGCTAGGGATCGGCCGGCGACACGACCCCGGGGTGGTCGCGGCCGCCGCGTTATCTGCTAACGTGGCGGGTACGAAGCCTGGTCCATTCGATCCAAAGGGGGAAGATCATGGGGACACGGACGTTCTTGGCATGGCATGTCGTTGCGGTCTGCCTGGTGATGTCACTCTCGCTTGCGCCGACGAAGACGCAGGCCGCGACGGCCGCGGAGCTCGATGCGTCGTCCAAAGCGGCGCTCGCCAAGCTGATCGAAACGGTGCCGGCCGCCGCAGAGGTCAACGAGAAGGCGGTCGCCGTTCTGGTGTTCCCGGATGTCACCAAGGCGGGCCTCATCATCGGCGGCCAGTACGGCGAAGGCGCGCTTCTGTCCGGCGGCACGACCAAGGGCTATTACGAGACCACCGCCGCGTCGTTCGGCCTGCAGATCGGCGGTCAGACCTTCGGCTACGCCATGTTCTTCATGAACGACAAGGCGCTTGCCTATCTCGACAGCAGCGATGGCTGGGATGTCGGCACCGCGCCGACGCTCGTCTATGGCGACGAGGGCTGGTCATCCAGCGCCAGCGTCTCGGAACTGGAAGAGGACATCCTGGTCTTCTTCTTCGATCAGGAGGGCCTGATGGCGGGCGCCGGCATCCAGGGCACGAAGATCTCGCGCTTCACGCCGGAGTAGGGTGGCTCGCGGCGCTTTCGCGGCAGGCGCCGATACGGTGTCGACGACCGCGTGGTGCGTCGGCCACGGCGGTCGCATTGCGCGTGCGGCCGACACCGCAGCGTTACGCCATGGCGACATACTTGAAGGGCAGCAGGTCGCCGGCCGGGATCTTGTAGAGACACGCGTCGGTCTCATCGAACACGATGACCGTGGCCTCGGGACAGTAGTCGGTGATGAACTCCCGGCACCGCCCGCACGGCGGAATGACCTTGTGGTCGCTCTCCTCCCGTTCCCGGGTCGCGACGACGCAGACGACGGGATCGTTCGCGATATCGGCCAGCGCCTTGCCGATCGTGATCGGTTCGGCGCACACGGTCAGCGCCGGCACCTCCGCCTCCAGCACCAGGCCGGTAACGACCGACCCGGACTTGAGCCGGATCGCGGCGGAGACGCCGTGCCAGTCGTGCTGCGTCGGCTTGTCGAACTCGCCATGTGCCGCCTTGATCAGATCATGGTCGGCAGGCTCCAGGGGCAGTTTTTTCATCGGATCTTTCCTGTTTCGGCTTGAATAGCACGTAGCCACGGGTCGTTGCGCACCGTTTTGCCCGGGTTCTTGCCAAATGGCGGAGAAATGCCAATATAATGCCATATTGGAGAACGCATGATGGCCCAGCTACAGCCCATCGACACCCGCGCGCCCGACTTCGTGCCGGCGCCGATCACCGACGAGGAGGCCGCCGCGATGTTTCGCGCCGCGGTCAATCTGTTCCGCCGTTGGGGTCTGACCGATGATGAGGCCGCGGTCTTGCTCGACCTCAAGCCGCGCACCTATGGCCGCTGGAAAGCGGAGGGGCCGGGACGCATCAGCCGCGACGGCAGAGCGCGGCTTTCGAACATCATGGGCATCCACAAGGCGCTGCGCATTATCTTCCGCGAGACCCAGCGCGCCTATGGTTGGGTCAAGGCGCCGAACGAAGCATTCGCCGGGCGCACCGCGCTCGACGTCATGCTGGGTGGCGAGATGACCGACATCATGCGCGTGCGCCGCTATCTCGACGCGGTGCGCGGCGCCTGGTGATCGGCGCGGCAACGATTAAGACCGCGCCGATCGACTGGCCGGGTGCGGTGCGGATCATCAACAGCCGTCACCCGCCCATCGACCTCTTTGAGGACATCGCCGATCCCGCCGACTGGCCGCTGCTGATCTCCGCCGAGCAGAAGACCAACCCGCGCCTGATGGAAACCATCGGCAATCTCGATCTGGTGCCCGAAGACCGGCGTGTCGGCGGCCCCGGCGCGACCTACCTGATGGCGCCCTTCACCCATATCAGCACCGACCGCCCGAGCCGGTTCACCGACGGCAGCTATGGCGTGCTCTATGCCGGCGACAGGTTCGAGGTCGCGCTGCTGGAGACCGTCTATCACCACGGCCGCTTCATGGCGCGCACCGACGAACCGGCCGGCTGGGCCTCCCAGTTCCGCGAGATCGTTCTTGATGTCGCCGGCGAACTGCACGACCTGCGCGCCGACGAACCCATGTTCGCCGACGTGCACGACCCCGATGACTACCGCGCAGCCCAGGCGTTGGGCGCCGACCTGCGCCGGTCCGGCTCCGACGGCGTCGCTTACCGCAGTGTGCGGTGTGATGGCGGCGAATGCGTCGGCCTCTTCTATCCCGACCTCGCGACAGACCCGCTCCAGGGCCGCCACCTCGACTACCACTGGAACGGCGAGCGCGTGGACTACTACCGCGACACCGGCTCAGGCGAGGTGTTCGAGATCGTTTGATGTGGTTGCCGGCGGCTTACCGCGTCGAACGTGATCGGAAATAGAGTCCGGCCGAGGCGACGATCAGGGAGAACAGGATCATCAGCGTCGCGATGGCGTTGATCTCCGGTTTCACGCCGCGTCTGAGCATGCCGTAGATGAAGACCGGTAGCGTCGTCGAATCCACGCCGGCGATGAAATAGGTGATGACCAAATCGTCCATCGAAATGATGAAGGCCAAGAGGGCGCCGCCGATGACGCCCGGCATGATGAGCGGCAGGGTGACGCGGCGGAACGTGACCCAGCTGTTGGCGCCCAGATCGGCCGAGGCCTCTTCATAGGTCTGGTCCATGCCGGCGAGGCGCGCGCTCACCACGATGAAGACGTAGCTCGCCAGAAACGTGCAGTGGCCGATGATGATGGTGGTCAGCCCCAGCTTGACGCCAATGGTGACGAAGTAAATGAGCAGCGCCAGGCCCAGCACGATGTCGGGGATGATCATCGGCATGAAGACGAGCATGCGGTAGAACGCCTTCACCTTGAACCGGTAGCGTGCCAGGGCAAGCGCGGTCATGGTGCCGATCACCGTCGAGATCGCCGTTGTCGTGAACGCGACGATCAGGCTGTTCATCACCGCGTTGGTCAGTTGCTCCGTCGACTCGATATAGAGCGCCTGTTCGGTGAGCTTGTTGGAGAGGCCGAAGATCGAGCGGTACCAGTCGAACGTGAATCCGTCCCACGCCATCATGTTGATGGGGTTGGCGTTGAACGAATAGACCAGGATGATCAGCATCGGCGCGTAGATGAAGCAGAAGAAGAGGATGCCGTAGAGCATCAGCACCTTGCCGCTTAGCCGCGTCAGCCGGTATGTCAGGCGCTCCAGCATGTCAGACGCCCTGTTGTCCGCGCGTGTCTTCCGATCGCGTGACGACGGAGACATAGATCAACAGGAAGATCAGGACCGCGGCGAGCACGATCATGGCAAGCGCCGACCCGAAGGGCCAGTTGCGCGCCATCAGGAACTGCTGCTCGATCAAATTGCCGATCATCAGGACCTTCGCGCCGCCCAGAAGGTCCGGCACGACGAAGTTCCCCAGGCTCGGGATGAAGACGATGATCGAGCCGCCGATGATGCCGGGCAGCGACAAGGGAAGCGTTACCCGCAAGAAGGTCTTGAGCCGGTTGGCGCCCAGATCGCCCGACGCCTCGATCAGGCTTTTGTCGAGTTTCTCCAGGCTCGCGTAGAGCGGCAGGAACATGAAGGGGATGAGGACATAGATCATGCCGACGATGACCGCGCCTTCGGTGAACAACATGTCGAAGGGTTCGGTGATCAGGCTCAACGCCAGCAGCGTCTCGTTGATCCAGCCGCTGGGTTTCAGGATCAGCATCCAGGCGAACAGGCGCACCACGAGGCTCGCGAAGAAGGGCAGCGTGATCAGGAAGATGCAGAACGACTTCCAGCGGTCGGGCAGGCGGCTCACCCACAGCGCCGCCGGGTAGCAAATCAGCAGGCAGCCGACGACCGTGGTCAGCGCCAGGCGCACCGAGCGCAGGAAGATCTGGATATAGACGGGGTCGTATTCTTCATAGACGCCGTCGGCCCAGCCCAGGATGCGCCCGAAGTTCTGGTGATAGAAGTTCCAGGAGACGCCGCCGTAAAGCCCCGGCTCCAGAAAGGCATAGACGAACAGGATCGAGAGCGGCGCCAAAAAAAAGATCCCGAGAAAGATCGTCACCGGCGCCAGAAGGCGCATCAACTGGAGGCGGCGGCGCCCGCGCGCGCTGCCGTTCATGAGGCCGTCTCCGCCGGCAACAGGCGCGTCGCGTCGTGGCGATAGCGGAAGCGCACCGGCGCGCCGTGGGTCAGGTGCGTCGCGAGGCGGCGCGAGGGGTCGCGGATCGTCGCCTTGATCTCCTGGCCGTCCGCCGTCTCCGCGACGACCTGGAAGTCGGACCCGACAAAGACCGTCTGCATCAGCGTCGCGTCGATCAGCGCGTGGTCGCCACCGCCCGTGTCATCATCCTTGGCGAGGTCCAGGTCTTCCGGGCGAAGCAGGACGGTCGCCCGCCCGCCGTTCGTTAGCGCACCCGCGCTGTCGGTGGCGAAGAGGCGCAGGCCGTGCTCGGTCTCCACCATCACCGCGTTGCCGTCACGCGAGACCTTGCCCTCGAACAGGTTGCTCTCGCCGATGAACTGGGCAACGAAGATCGAGGCCGGCGCATCATAGATTTCCGTCGGCGTGCCCATCTGCTGCACCCGCCCGTGATCCATCACGATGATGCGGTCGGACATGGTGAGCGCCTCTTCCTGGTCGTGGGTCACGAAGACGAAGGAGATGCCGAGCTCGTCCTGGATGTTCTTCAGTTCAAGCTGCATGGCCTGGCGCAGCTTGCGGTCGAGCGCCGACAGCGGCTCGTCGAGTAGCAGCAGCTTCGGCCGGTTGACAATAGCGCGCGCCAGCGCGACGCGCTGCTGCTGGCCGCCGGAAAGCTGGCGCGGTTTGCGCCGCTCAAAGCCGCCCAGCCCGACCAGCTCGAGCGCATCTGCCATGCGTTTCTTACGCTCGGGCTTGGGACAGCCGGTGACTTCCAGCCCATAGGTGATGTTGTCGCCGACGGAAAGATGCGGGAAGAGGGCGTAGTTCTGGAAGACCGTGTTGACAGGCCGCTTGTGCGGCGGCACGTGCTCCATCGCCTGGCCGTCGATGGTGATGGAGCCGGAGTCCAGATCCTCGAAGCCGCTGATGGCGCGCAGCAGGGTGGTCTTGCCGCAGCCAGACGGGCCCAGAAGCGTCACGAACTCGCTGTCGCCGACATCCAGCGAGACGGAATCGAGCGCGTTGATGAACCCGCCTTCCGGCGCGGCGAACCGCTTGACCGCTTCGGAGATGACAACAAGCATGGGATGACTAGACGCCCCAACTGCCCAAGCAGTGCCAAGGATGACGAAGCCGGACGGGCGCCGCAAGCATGGCCGCGCCCGTCCGCAGGTTCTGGGATTACTGGGTGCGGATCCTCGTCCACGCCCGGTCATAGAGCTTCAGGTCCTCGCCCAGATCCTCAAAGATCTGCAGCTTGGCCATCACCTCAGCTGAGGGGTTCATGCCGGGATGGCTCTTGAACTCCTCCGGCAGCATCTCGCGCGACACCATGTTGGGCGTGCCGTTGAGCTGCTGTTCCACGTTCAGCACCGGGATCTCGGGCTGCATGTAGAACTCCATGAACTCTACAGCGTTCTCCTTGTTCGGTGCGGATTCAAGAACGCAGATGTCCTCCTGGTACATCGTCGCGCCCTCTTCGGGGATCACGTAACCCAGGTTGTCGGGATCCTGCAGCACCGCGTACATGGCGCCGACATACCAGTGGGCGGCGGCGATATCGCCGGACTGCACCAGCGGAATCACGTCATAGGTAAAGGCCGAGATGTTGTCGCGCCGTTCGGTGATGTATTCCTCGGCGACCTTGATCTCGTCGGGGTTGCCGGTGTTGACCGAATAGCCGTTGACGATCAGGCCGACGCCGATGGTCTCGCGCAGATCGTCCAACATGGTGATCTTGCCGCCGTGCTCGTCGGGAATGGCGAAGAAGTCTTCCCAGCTCGTTACCTCCGGCACGATGTTCTTGTTGTAGACGATGCCGACCGTGCCCCAAGCATAGGGCAGGCACCACGAACCCTCAGGGTCGGTCTCGGCGCGGATGAACTCCGGATCGATGTTCTCGAAACCCGGGCTCTGGTTGATGTTGCTCTCCCACAGCAGGTCCAGCTTGTACATGATGTCGTGCATGTGGACCGACGGGAACACGATGTCGTAACCGGTCGCGCCGGCCTGGATCTTGGCCAGCATCTCTTCGTTGGTGCCGTAGGTGTCCAGGTTGACCTTGATGCCGGTCTCTTCCTCGAACCGGGTCAAGACCTCCGGATTGATGTAGTCGCCCCAGTTATAGATGTTCAGTTCGCCCTCGGCCCGGGCTTCCGGCGCCGCGACGGCGATCAGCGCGGCTGCCGCCACGCTGGCGAACAAACCCTTCACAAGACCCGCCGCTTTCTTGGTTGGAACGCTCATACCTGTCTCCCCTCATCCATGCCGCGTCGCGGTTGTTGTCGTGGGCGGCGGCGCCGATGCGGATACGCAGCCGCCCAAACCCGTTGATTTGTCAAAAACGCTATGAAAGTATTCTTCCAAAGTCAATGAGTGAAAGATTGCTTTCATGAAGGAAATCTTCTCCTCACATCCGTTGGCGAGCCAGCCGCGCTTCGTCACGCAGATCGAGGAGCTGATGCCGACGCTGCCGCGCCAGGAGGCGAAGGTCGCGCAGTTCATCCTGCTGAACGCGGGCGAGCTGGGCTTCGAGACCGGCGCATCGATCGCCATGAAGGCCGGCACCAGCGAGGTGACGGTAAGCCGCCTCTTAAGCCGCCTCGGTTACCGCGGCATGCCCGGCCTGAAGCGCGAGATGCAGGCCGACCAAAGCGCCGGCCAGCTCGGCTTTGCGCGCAGCACGACGCTGGACGACGACCCGCTGAAGGACATGCTGGATGCGGAGGTGAGGGCGCTGATCACCGTCTTCGAACAGTTCTCCGGCGACCGCGCGGCGCGTCTCGTCGAGACCGTCGCCGAAGCGCGCAGCGTCTTCGTCACCGGCTTCCAGTCGGTGCGTGGCGCGGCCGAGGACTTCTCGCGCCGCCTGGCGATCGCGCGCGACGACGTGCGTTTTCTTGCGGCCCACGACAGCATGCTGACGGAATGGGTCGGCGCCGCGCAGACCGACACCGACGGCAAACCCGACTGCCTGATCGTCGTCGACGTCGTGCCCTACGCGCGTGAAGCGCCGGTCCTGTGTCAGATGTGCCGCGACGCCGGCCGCGACCTGGTCGTCGTCTCCGACGAGTCCTGCCACTGGGCGCAGAACCACACCGACCTCATCGTCCACGCGCCGTCGCGCAGCGGGCTGTTGCTCGAATCGACCGGCGCTTTGGTCGCCGCGCTGAACGTCCTCGTCCACGCCGTCGCCGAACGCGATCCCAAGGGCATGCGCGAACGCCTGCAACGCTGGCAGTCGATGACGCGGAAGGTGAATCTGTTCTAAAGCCTCGAAGAGCGAACTTAAAGTTGAGCAAGATAACTGACTCAACGAAGACGATAAGGCGCCAATGCGAAGCTGAAAGCTGGACTGTGCACTCTTGGAGTGCGCGGTTTGTACGGCCCATGCACTCGCCCTCAGGTTTACCTTTCCACGTTCTTATGCGAGACGCCTAACTAGGATTCCTTATAATGGGTGGCCAACTACTCCATTTGATTGTCCACCAAATTGAAGTGCTTCAGCAGAACTTGCATATTGAATGGCGTTCCCATTCAAGGTAGTTTTTCTTCTCTCACATACAATTTAGTGAGAACGCAATGCTGAGGCATTGGACGTTTGGTGTTTGTTTATCGGCTGTAGTCATCTCTTGCGGCGCAAGCGCAGAAGACGAGACAACGGCCTACTATGACTACGGTGACTTAGATCTCGCCGATCAAGATGTCGTATTCGAGCAGTACTGCGGCGACCTTCAGAGCCCTGCACTGATAGCCTTCTACGTTCCTTGGGATTCAATTGCTGACGAAGGTTATGATTCTGCTTGGCTAGGTCATCCAGAAATGGCGCTAGAGGTGACCGCGAACACGGGTGAACAAGACCTGGTTAACTCCCGCGAGGGCGTCGGAATTGTCAAATGGTACGCCATTGAGGCCGCTCCTTTTCAGATTGAGACCAGGCCTGGTGTAGAAACTTCGACAATCGACGTTCAACCGAACTCTGTGACATTAGTTGAGTTTGATCCCATCAAGTCCAAAGTCGACTTTTGGAGAGTAAAAAGTATATCTCAGGGCGATATACCAACTGAAAACTTGGCGACTTTGTTGGGTGGCAACAACTACTCAAATCTGCAGGCCGATAACTACCCAGATGTCGTTCTTCTGGATTTTGAGAATGACACACGACTTGTTAACCCATCGCCCGACTATTTCAGTGTACTATTGGGTAATGGCCACAATGATGGCAAATTTGGGTTGCAGTTTCGCACTGGCTCGATGTTCGGCTGTTTGCCGGGTAGAGATGCCGGTGTAGCAATCCGCCGGCCTTGGCCAATACCCACGCTTCCTGACGATGAGGAAGAAGAAGGAAAGGACTAACCCTGAGGGCTGCACAATGCGGTACAAATCAATCAACGAACTGCGCTTCGAACTCGAAGTGAAGGTTCGCTACCATGATAAGAGGCGAAGCTTCTTTGACCTATGGCACAAGACGGTGTCGTGGATCTCTGTGTTTGCCGGAAGCGCTGCGGCGGTGGCGTTTTGGACGTGGATTGACGATGCGGGAGTTGAGACGAAATGGCTGGGAGTCGTCGGTGGAATGGCACTGGCAGCCGTTAACGCGCTCGACGTGATTGTTGGTTTCGCAGAACGAGCCAGATTGCATGACGCGCTTTATCGTCGATGTGTAGAGTTGGATGTGCGCGTCCTCAAGTGCGATGGAAGCCCGGACGAATTGCGGTCTGCCGAGGCAGATCTACTCATGATCGAACGTGATGAACCACCAGGTTACTACGCGCTTTACTCAGACTGCTGGAACGATACGGTGGACGCTCTGGGACTGAAGCTCGGAAAGCGGAAGATTTCATGGCCGCGTCGATGGTTCCGCAACTACTTTCAGTTCAGTCCCGAAGATTTTCCGCCAGCACTTTCGTAGAGCATATAGGATTCAAGATCCTGCAAAGGCGCGACAAACTGTCGTTCGTTCAGGCACAATCGTTCTGGGTGGTTGGATTGCGTCTACTCTAACAAGGTCCTGCCAAGTGCAAGTTGATTGATGAAGCCTCGTTGGATTGCAGTGCAGGCGACGTAGTTCACATTCTGCCTGCGATTGGTCGAGCCCGCCCCTCAGCTCTTCTCCTCGGTCCCCTCGGAATCCTCCGCCTCTTCAAGCTCGGCTTCGAAGCGCAACAGATCCTCGGGGATCGGCATGCCCATGGCGCGCATCTCGCCGAGTTTTTCCTTCAGCATCATGTGCAGTTCGTGGCGGTCTTCCGGAGGATGTTCGACACCCGACAACAGTCTGTTCAGTTCGAGCTTCAGATCGTCCAGGTCCATAGCGGTTCCCTATGTGCATGACTGATTTCGCACCGATTGTGCGTTGCTTTGGCCGCGCCGTCCATCGCGTCGCGGCCCGGTCGCCGATCGTGCTATGGTCCGGCGCCATGGCCGCGCCCTACGCCTACCGCGACGACCCCGCGGTGCCGGATTTTCCCGATGACAAGCCGGTTATCGTTTTCGACGGTCATTGCGTCCTGTGCTCGCGCTGGGCGCGGTTCGTGCTCAAACACGATCGCCAAGGCCGTTACCGGCTGCTGCCGGCCCAGTCGCCGCTTGGCCACGCGCTTTATGTGCACCTGGATCTCGACGCGCATGACTACGAGACCAATATCCTGATCGAAGACGGGCGCGCCTGGTTCAAGTCGGAGGGATCGATCCGCATGGCCAAGGGACTTGGCTTTCCGTGGTCGCTTGCGGCGGTGTTCGGCGTCCTGCCGCGTGGCTGGCGCGACCGGCTCTACGACCTCGTGGCGCGCAACCGGTTCCGCCTGTTTGGCCGGCGCGAGGTCTGTTACCGCGTCGACAACGACTACCGCGACCGGTTCCTGGCATGAGCGATACCAAGCTGACGGTGCTGATCGTCGGCGGCTACGGCACGTTCGGCGGCCGTCTGGCGCGGCTGTTAGCGGTCGAGCCCGGGGTCAAGCTGCTGATCGCCGGGCGGACCATCGCCAAGGCGCGTGCCTTCTGCGAGACCCATCTGGCGGGCGGCGACGCCGAGCCCGTGGTCTTCGACCGCGACGGCGACATCATCGCCGCGCTCGGCGCCTATGATCCCGATCTCGTGGTCGATGCGTCCGGGCCGTTCCAGGACTACCCCGGCGACGTCTACAAACTCGTCCGCGCCTGTATCGGCGGCGGCGTCAACTATATCGATCTGGCGGATGCCTCGGCCTTTGTCCTGGGCATCGGCCAGTTCAACGATACGGCGCGCGACCACGGCTGCTTCGCGCTGACAGGCGCCAGTTCCTACCCCACGCTGTCGGCGGCGGTCATGCGCCGCCTGACCGAGCCGATGCCGCGGGTCGAGACGATCGCCGCCGGCATCGCGCCGTCGCCCCATGCCACGCTCGGCAAGAACGTCGTCATCGCCGGCATCTCCTATGCGGGCAAACCGATCGAGCTCGTCTATCGCGGTCAGCCTGTCACCGGCTATGCGCTCGCCGAAACCCGCCGTGCGACCATCGCGCCGCCGGGCGTGCTGCCGCTTAAGAACCGGCTGTTCTCGCTGGTCGACGTGCCCGACAACCAGCTCATGCTGTTGCAGTGGCATGGCCTCAAGGCGATCTGGTTCGGCTTTTCGCCGGGTCCCGACCTGCCGCAGCGCGGGTTCAACATTGCCGCGAAGCTCGTGCGCTTTCGTCTTCTGCCCTCGCTCAAGCTGTTCGCGCCGATCATCGCGCGGCTGGCGTCGTGGCTGCGCTGGGGCGAGGACCGCAGCGGCATGTTCGTCGCCATCGCCGGGCGCGGCGAAGACGGCAAGCGCACCGAACGCACTTGGCACCTGATCGCCGAAGACGATCACGGACCCTTCATCCCGGCCATGGCGGTCGCCGCGGTCGTGCGCCGCTGCCTCGCCGGCAGCCCGCCCGAACCTGGCGCCCGCCCGGCGACCGGCGATGTCGACCTGGCGGATTACGAAGCGCTTTTTGAGAGATTCTCCATGCGGTGGGGCGTCCACGACGAGGGGCCGTCGACCGCCCGGCAGCCGCTCTACCGCCGCCTGCTGGGCAGCGCCTGGGACGATCTGCCCGCGCCGATCCGGGCGCTGCACGATCTGGACGGCACCATGGTCGCGGAGGGCAGGGCCCGCGTCACCCGCGGCACCGGGTTTCTGGCGCGCCTGGCCGGGCGCGTCATTGGCTTCCCCGAAGCCGGCGAGGACGTGCCGGTCAAGGTGACGTTTACGGCAGAGGATGGGCAGGAGACCTGGCACCGCAGTTTTGGCGGCCAGGCGTTCGAGAGCATGCAGTTCCAAGGGCGCGGCCGCTCGGCTTACCTGGTCAACGAACGGTTCGGTGCCATCACCGTCGGCCTGGCCCTGGTGGTCGCCGACGGCCGTCTGCACCTGACCGTGCGCCGCTGGTCGCTGTTCGGCGTCGCCATGCCCATGATGCTGGCGCCGCGCTCCGACGCCTATGAGGCGGTCGAAGACGGCCGTTTCAATTTCCACGTCGATGTCTCCCTGCCGCTGGCCGGTCACGTCGCCGGCTATCACGGCTGGCTCGAACCGCGCCCGCTGACCGCCGCCGAGGAAGCCGACATCGCGCGTGGCAAAACAGCCTTCGCCCAGGCGTCCGGTTAGGCCCACGACCACAACCCTCACCCTCCCATCGCTGACGCGACGGGCCCCTCCCTCTCCCGCAAGCGGGCGAGGGGTGCCTTCGCCAACCTTTCTTCCCTCGCCCCCATGACAGTGGGGGAGAGGGTTGCGCAGGCTTGGGCGCGGCAGCGCCCTAGCCGAAGCTGGGTGAGGGGGCTGTGCTTCCTATGACACCAGCCACAGCCATCCAGCGCCGGCCAGCAGGGTCGCCAGCGTGATCGGCACGCCGGTGCGCGCGAAGGCCCAGAACGAAATCTTCATGCCCCCGCGCGCCGCAGCATCGACCACAATGATGCTGGCCAGGCTGCCGACGACGACCAGATTGCTCGACAGGCCGCTGGCGATCGCCATGACCGGCCCCAGACTGGCGTCGTCGGCGAACGGCAGCAGCAGCATGATGCTCGGCACGTTCGACACGATGTCGCTCAAGACGGCCGTCGCGACAAAAATGATCGCGGGGTCCGTCAAATCGAAACCGGCGGACCGCATGTCGGTGATCCAGGTCTGCGGCAGGCCGGTCTGTTGCAGCGCGCCGTTGACGACAAACAGGCCGATGAACAGGACCAGGAGCTGCCAGTCGACCCGGTGCAGCATCTTGTGCGAGGCAAAGTGCGCGTTGGCCAGCAGGATGGCGCCGGCGGCAAGCGCGATCAGGTCGCGCGGCCAGTCGGTCGCGACGAAGAGGCCGACCACGATGGCGGTGATGACCGTGCCCTTGATTGCTTCTCCTTTTCGGAAATGCCGGTGCTTCAGGGGTTTGGCCTTGACGTGGTGCGGCAGGTCCCAGTCGTGTTTGAACTGCCAGTCGATCACCACCCAAACGATGACCATGGAGACGAGCGCCGGCACCGCTGTGTAACCCATGAAGGCGGTGAACGAGAGATTGAAGTGCTCACCGATCAGCATGTTCTGCGGGCTGCCGATGATGGTCGCGATCGACCCGGCATTGGCGCTGCACGCAAGCGCCAGCAGAAACGGGACGGGGTTCAGCTTGCGATCGATGCAGTAACCCAACAGGACCGGCGCCAGCGCCACCGCGACCACGTCGTTGGTCAGAAGCGCCGACATGAGACCCGCCAGGCCGACAACGACCGCCAAGAAAGCGCGCGGCCCCAGCGCCATCGCGCCGATGCGGTCGGAGAGCGCCGAATAGAGACCGGACAGGTCGAAATTGGCCGACACGATCATCAGGCCGAACAACAGGCCGATGGTCGAGAAGTTGATCGACGCGCCCGCCTGCTCGCGGGTCATGACGCCGGTCGCCAACAGCGCGATGGCACCGATCAGCGCGATCGCCGAACGGTCCACCTTCAGCCCCGGCAAGCTGCCGAAGATCATGCCGACATAAACGACGATAAAGACGACGATGATGATGGTCATGGTGTTCCGTTAAGCGCGCTAGCGCGCGAACCCCTCACCCCAGCCCTCTCCCTCAAGGGGCAGGGCGATTGCATATGGAAAAATGTTTGAATGGGCGCGGAGGTATCGGGTGCGATGGCCATCGAGATCGAACATGCGTACCGGATTTGATTCG
>JANQGO010000491.1 GCA_028277285.1 Alphaproteobacteria bacterium
CTCGGCGAGGACTATCCCGAGCTGCGCGACCAGGTGACGCGGCTCTGTGCCCGCTTCCCCGGTGCGTACTGGCGCGAGCTGGAGAACCAGCCTGTCGAGTCGAGCTATCCCACCGAATTCATCCAGGCGATGACCGAGGCCGGTTATCTCGCCGCGCTGATCCCCGAAGACTATGGCGGGTCGGGCCTGCCGCTGCGCGCCGGCGCGGTGATCCTGGAAACGGTCAACCGCTGCGGCGGCAGCGCCGCGGCCGGCCATGCCCAGATGTACACGATGGGCACGGTATTGCGGCATGGCAGCGATGCGCAGAAGCAGAAATACCTGCCGAAGATCGCCTCGGGCGAGCTGCGTCTGCAGGCCTTCGGCGTCACCGAACCGACATCGGGCTCCGACACGACGCAGATCAAGACGCGCGCCGAACGCACCAACGAAGGTTATGTCATCAACGGACAGAAGGTCTGGACCAGCCGCGCGCTGCACTCCGACCTGATGCTGCTTCTCGCGCGCACGACGCCGCTTGCCGAGGTCGAGAAGCGTCACCACGGCATCTCCACATTTCTGATCGATCTTCAGGAGGCAAAGCAGAACGGCTGCACGATCCGTCCGATCGACGCCATGATCAACCACAACACCACCGAGGTGTTCTTCGACAACGTCGTCGTGCCCCACGACACGCTGATCGGCGAGGAAGGCAAGGGTTTTCGCTACATCTTGGACGGCATGAACGCCGAGCGTTGCCTGACGGCGTCGGAGGCGATCGGCAACGGCCGTTACTTCATCGATAAGGCTGTGGCCTACGCGAACGATCGTGTCGTGTTCGGCCGTCCCATCGGCCAGAACCAGGGTATCCAGTTCCCCATCGCCGAGGCGTATACCGATCTGGAAGCGGCCGATCTGATGGTGCGCCGCGCGACCGCGCTGTTCGATGCGGGCGAGGCGTGCGGCGCCGAAGCCAACATGGCGCGCCTCCTGTCGTCCAAGGCGGCCTGGGATTGTGCCGAGGCCTGCTTCACCGCCCATGGCGGTTTTGCGTTCGCCCGCGAATACGACATCGAGCGCAAGTGGCGCGAGGCGCGTCTGTCACGCACGGCGCCGATCTCGCCGAACCTGATGTTGAGCTTCATCGGTCAACATGTCCTCGGTCTCCCCAAATCCTACTGAGGCGCCCGATGGCGCCACCCGCGCGCTGGCCGGCTGGCTCGCGGGCCTTGATCGCGCCGCACTGACGCCACGCGCATGGCAGGCGGCGCGCCATGCCGTGCTCGACTGGACGGGCGTGACGCTGGCTGCCCGCGATGAGCCTATTGTCACCGCGCTGTTGCGCGATGCGGTCGATGGCGGTGAGACGGGCGCCGCGCCGCTGGTCGGCCGCCCCGAGCGGTTGACGCCGGCCTTCGCGGCGCTGGTCAACGGCGCGGCGTCCCACGCGCTTGACTTCGACGACGTCAACGCACGGGTCCACGGCCATCCCACGGTCGCGATCCTGCCCGCGCTTCTTGCCGCCGCGCCCGCGCGCGGCGCGACAGGCGCCGATGTGGTCGACGCCTTGATCGTCGGCACCGAGGTTGCCTGCGCCGTCGGCGAAATGCTGGGACCGGCCCACTATGATCGCGGCTTCCACGCTACGTCGACGGTCGGCTGCCTGGGCGCGGCGGCGGCGGTGGCGCGCCTGTTCGGGCTAGGCACCGAAGCGGCGGCGACGGCGCTGGGTCTCGCCGCGACGCAGGCCGCGGGGCTCAAGGTCAGCTTCGGTACCATGGCCAAACCGTTGCACGCCGGCCGCGCCGCGATGAGCGGCCTGCTCGCGGCGCGTTGGGCGGCCGCCGGTGTCTCGGGGTCGAGGGAGGCGATCGAGGCCGACCAGGGCCTGGGCATGGCGATGTCGCCGGACTTTTCGTCGGCGTTTGTGCCGCCCACGGAGACCTTCGGCATCGAGCAGAATTGCTACAAGTTCTATCCAGCCTGTTACTACACCCACTCGGCCATCGCCGTGGCGCGTTCGCTTGCCGATGAGATTGGAATCGGCGTGGACGACATCGCCGCCGTCACCGTGATGCTGCAGCCACGACACGACAAGGTGTGCAACATCGCCGCGCCGCGTGACGGGCTTGGCATCAAGTTCTCGGTGCGGCATCTCGTCGCCATGGCGCTGGCCGGCGTCGATGCCGGTGACCCGTTGGTCTATACGCCGGCGACAGCGGAACGTTCCGACCTCGTCGCGCTGCGCAACCGCATCGTCTTCGAACCGGCGGCCCTGCCGACGCGCACGGCGGCCCGCCTGCGTATCGCCCTGGTTGATGGCCGTGTCGTGGAGGATGGCGAAGATGTCGGCGTTCCCGTCGACGATCTCGACCTGCAGGAAAGCCGGTTGCTGGAGAAGTTCCGAGCGCTCGTCACGCCGCCACTGGGCGAGGCAAGGGCAGAGGCGTTGGCGACCGAGATCCTGCACCTCAACGAAACCACCGCTGTTGACCGTCTGCTCGATGCCGCACGGCCGGAGGAAGTGAACACATGAGCGCGTTGCGCGACTACCGGATGATGATCGGCGGATCCTGGTGCGAGGCCGCTTCCGGCGCCTGGATGGAGAGCGAGTTTCCCTATTCGCGCCAGCCGTGGTGCCGCGTGCCGCGCGGCGGGGAGGCCGATGCGCGGGCCGCCGTCGACGCGGCGGTCGCCGCCTTCGACGATCCGGCTTGGGCGGGCCTCCAGCCGATGGCGCGCGCGAAGCTGCTCTTTCGTCTCGCCGACCTGATCGAAGCACGTGCCGATGAGCTCGCCGAGATCGAGAGCCGCGACAACGGCAAGCGCATCGTCGAAACCCGCGGCCAGCTGCGGCGGATACCCGACTGGTTCCGCTACTTTGCGGGCCTGGCCGACAAAATCGAAGGCGGCGTGGTGCCCAACGGCAATGCCGATGTGCTCAACCTGACGGTCCACGAGCCGCTTGGCGTGGTGGTCGCGATCACGCCGTGGAACTCGCCGCTGCTGCTCGCCGCCTGGAAGCTGGCGCCGGCGCTTGCCGCCGGCTGCACGGTCATTCTGAAACCTTCGGAATACACGTCGGCGTCCTCTCTAGAACTTGCGGCGCTGATCGAGGAAGCGGGCTTCCCGCTGGGCGTGGTGAATGTGGTCACGGGCCTGGGTGGCGAACTCGGTCCGGCCTTGGTCGGCGATCCGCGCATCGCCAAGGTGAGTTTCACCGGCGGTGACGCAGGCGGACGCGCGGTTTACCGTTTGGCCGCCGAGCACTTCCACGACGTGTCGCTGGAGCTGGGCGGTAAGTCCCCCAACATCGTTTTCGACGACGCCGAGATCGCCAATGCGGTCAACGGCATCACCGGCGGTATCTTCGCGGCAACCGGCCAGACTTGCATCGCCGGCTCGCGCCTGCTGGTTCACCGCTCGATCCATGACGAGGTGGTCGACCGCCTCGTCGCGGCCTGTACCGGCCTTAGGTTCGGCGATCCGCTCGATCCGGAAACCCAGGTTGCGCCGGTGGCGACCCAGCCGCAGTTCGACAAGATCCTGGGCCACATCGACGACGCCAAGGCGGCGGGTGCGACCTGCGTACTGGGCGGCGAAGCGGTCGCGGGCCCCGAGGGCAGCGACACGCTCTTCATCGCGCCGACCATCTTCACCGGCGTCACGGGCGACCTGCGGCTTGCGCGCGAGGAGGTGTTCGGACCGGTGCTCGCGGTCATGGCCTTCGACGACGACGAGGAGGCGATCGCGATTGCCAACGACACCGACTACGGGCTCGCCGCCGGCGTCTGGACCATGAACATGCGCCGGGCCGTTCGCGTGACACGGCGGCTGAAGGCGGGAACCGTCTGGGTCAACACCTACCGCCAAGTCAGCCATGCCTCGCCCTTCGGCGGCTACAAGCAAAGTGGCCTCGGCCGCGAGAACGGCATGGAGGCCATGGCCGCGTTCCTGCAAACCAAGTGCATTTGGTTCAATGCGGGGGACGCGGTTCCCAACACCTTCGACCTGCGCTGATCGTCATGGCCCGACGGCCCGTCAGTGTCGTTCAATGACCACAACGGAGGAAAGAACGCCATGCCGCTTGTCACCGTCGCCCTGGTAAAGGGCCGCTCGCGAACCGAGAAAGACGCCCTTTCGCGGCGCATCTGCGAGGCGATGAAGGATGAGATGGGCGTGCCGCCCGAAGCCATCTGGATCAAGTACGAGGATGTCGAGGCCGAGGAGTGGTATGTCGGCCCCGACAGCATCGCTGACCGCAAGAAGGCGCGGCAAAAGGAATGAGTGGCGGGTTCCCGCACCTCTTTTCGCCCCTTGCCGTTGGCCCTATGCGCCTCGGCAACCGCGTGGTCGTCTCCGGTCACGGCAGCAAGCTGCAGAAGGGCGGGCGCCTGACGGAAGCCTACATCGCCTATCAGGCGGCGCGCGCCGCCGGCGGTGCGGCGATGGTCACGACCGAGATCCTGATGGTTGACGAACGCGCGCGCTACAACGCGAACTCGATTGTCGTTACCCGTGACGAGATCATCGAGGACTTCGCGCGCCTCGCCGGCGCGATCCACGCACACGATAGCCGCATCGTTGGTCAGCTCTTCCATCCGGGCTTCGAACTCACCGGCGGTGACGACGGCTCGATCCGTGTCGCCTGGGCGCCGTCCGCGGTCGCCAACGAACGGCGTAAGCTCGTACCGCGGCCCATGCCGGCGGCCATGATTGAGGAGGTCGTGGGTCTGTTCGGCGACGGTGGGCGCCGCTTGGAGGCGGCGGGGATCGACGGCGCCGAAGTCGTCGCCAGTCACGGCTATTTGCCGGCGCAGTTCCTGAGCGAGGCGACCAACCGTCGCGACGACCGGTGGGGCGGCAGCTTCGACAACCGCCTGCGCTTCCTGCGCGAGATCGGCCGCGACATCCGCGCCAAGACGGGTCCGGGCTTCGCGCTGGGTCTGAGGATTTCAGGCAGCGAACACGGTCTCGATGCGCTCGGCGACGACATCGTGGTCGAGGTCTGCCGCGCGCTCGACGCCGACAACGTCTGGGACTGGTTCAGCGTGACGCTGGGCGCCAGCGCCGAACTGGGTGCGGCCGACGCGATCATCGCGCCCATGGGCAGCGAGCCGAACCATGCCGTGCCGCTCGCCGCGCGGGTCAAGGCCGCCGTCGACGCGCCGGTGATCGTGACCGGCCGGATCAACCAGCCCGCCGCCGCCGAGGAGATCGTCGCCTCGGGCCAGGCCGATCTGGTGGGCATGGTGCGCGGGCTGATCGCCGATCCCCAGTGGCCCAACAAGGCGCGCGCCGGGCGTGCCGATGACATCCGGGTCTGCATCGCCTGCAACCAGGCCTGCATCGGTCACAACCACAAGGGTTTCGCCGTCTCCTGCATTCAAAACCCGGTCTCTGGCCGCGAGATCGAGTTCCGCGACGTCGCGCCCGCCACCGACGCGAAACGTATCCTCATCGCCGGCGCCGGGCCGGCGGGCATGAAGGCCGCCGTTGCCGCTGCCGAGCGTGGCCACCGGGTGACCCTCTGTGAAGCCGACGAGCGGATCGGGGGGCAGGTTCTGCTCGCCCAGCTCCTGCCGGGGCGCGGCGAGTTCGGTGGCGTTCTGACCAATCTTGCCCGCGAGATCGCGCAGCGCGGCATCGAGACGCGCACGCGGACGCGGGTCGACCGGGCACTGATCGAAGCCGAAGGGCCGGATGCGGTGGTCGTGGCGACCGGCGGCGCGCCGCGCCGGCCTGCGTTCGAGGGCGACGACACGATCACCGCGCTCGATCCCTGGCAGATCCTTCAGGGCGGCGCGAACGTCGGCGGACGCGTGCTGATTGCCGACTGGGCAGCCGACTGGACCGCGCTGGGCATCGCCGAACTGCTGGCGCGCGAGGGCCGTCATGTCCGGGTGGCGACCAGCGCGTCGACCGCCGGCGAGATGGTTCCGCTTTATACGCGCAACCCCTGGCTCGCGCGGCTCCATGACCTCGGCGTCGAGTTCCTGCCTTACCTGCGGCTCTTCGGCGCCGACGGTGAGACGGTTTATCTGCAGCACATCCTGAGCGGGGCCGCGGTGCTGGCCGAGGACGTCGACACGCTGGTGCTGAGTTATGGCCAGCGGGCGAACGACAACCTGCTGGCGGACCTCGATGACCTCGACGTCGAGGTTCACGGCATCGGCGACTGCTTGGCGCCACGCACGGCCGAAGAGGCGATCCTCGAAGGCCTAAGGCTGGGCGTTGCGATTTGAGAGCGGCCGCCGTGATGTTCGATAGACCGGCTTCGCTGACGCCAATCTCAACCGGAACAACCAAGATGCCGGTCGGTCGTGTCAGAACACCGATCAACGGGAAGGGAAGGGAGACCATGCGTATCAAGAGACGTCCCCGTCGCGGCGGTGTCATGTCGTGTGCGTCGTGCCCGGATGTCGTCAAGCGCTCGAAGACGGCTGGCGGAATCTGGACGTGAAACTGACCCCCGAAGAACAGGCCATGGCCGATGGGCGGCGGGGGCCCGTGCTGGAGTTCGCCATCGGGCTGCTGATCAAGGCCGGCGAGATGCATGGCGCCTCGCGGCTTCAACCTATCGAGTCGGCCTGTGTCAACACCGCCTTCGCCGTCTTCGAACCCAACCACGATTTCCTTTGTTGGCTTGTCGAGAACAAGGCAGAGGTCGCCGTTCCCACCTACACCAATGTCAGCATCTACGATCCCGACAATCCGATGTTGCGGCCGGACGCCTATGGCCAGTGGGCGGGCGAGCGCTCGCGCGAGCTGATGGACATGCTCAAGCAGATCGGCTGCCGTCTGACGCTTACCTGCGCGCCCTATCAACTGCCCGGTCAGCCGGGCTTTGGCGTCCACACCGCGCAGTCGGAGTCGAATGCCGTCTCCTACTTCAACAGTGTCGTCGGCGCGCGCACGCTGAAGTATGGCGACTATATCGACATGGCTGCCGCGCTCGTCGGACGCGGTCCGTTGATGGGATTGCATACGGATGACGGTCGCCGCGCAACGCTGATCCTGGATGTCGCCGACTTGCCGGAGGCGTTCGCGGTCGACGACCTGTCCTATCAACTCATCGGGCATGTGATGGGCCGCAAGGCCGGCATGGACATCCCCGTGCTGGTCGGCATCAATCCGCAGGCGACCCGGGAGAACCTGCGCGCGATCAGCGCGTCGGGCGCGGCGGCTGGTGGCGTCGCCATGTACCACGCCGTCGGGCTGACGCCGGAAGCGCCGACGCTCGAGGCTGCCACCGGCGGTACGATGCCGCAGCGCCGCGATGTGATATCGGTCGAGGACCTCAAGGCGGCCAAGGCTGAGCTCACGAACTTCGATCGTGGTACGATTGATGCCGTCGTGGTCGGAACGCCGCACGCCTCGCTTCCCGAAGTCGAGCAGCTTGCCACCTTGATCGACGGCCGGCATGTCAAGCCGGGTCTGCCGTTCTATATTCAGATGAACCGTTATGTGCAGGAGCGGGCGAGGGAAGCGGGTTGGATCGACATGCTGACGTCCGCAGGCGTTACACCCGTCGCCGACACGTGCCTATATTGGCGCCCCAAAACCCACGGTCTTGATGGCCGTGTCATGACCAATTCCGGCAAGTACGCCTATTACGCGCCCGGCGAACTGAGCATCGAGACCACCATTGCGAGCTTGCGCGAATGTGTCGAATCCGCGGTACGCGGCGAGGTCTGGCATGACCCCGACATGAGGCTCGAGCCATGACGGTTCAGCGGCTCGATCCGATCGTGGAAGGATCGGTCTCGGCCCCGGCACTGGTCCTTGACGCGTCGATCAGCTTTTGGGGCGGCATCGACCACGAGACCGGCTGGATTATCGACCAGACGCACCCTCAGAAAGGCGCTTACGTTGGCGGCACCTGTCTGGTCGTGCCGATGATTCGTGGATCCGGCAGCACCCCTGGCGCGCTCGCCGATATCCTGCGCCGTGGCTGCGGTCCCAGCGGCATCGTTATCGGCTATCCCGATATCAATGTGATGGCGGGCGTGACCGTCGCGCGACAGCTCTATGGCGTCCTATGCCCGATGTTTCATGCCGGCCCCGAGCAGTTTGCCGTCTTCAAGACCGGAGACGTGGTCACCATCGACGAGAACGGAGCGTGGAGCCGGAAATGAGCACCATGTTCTGCGATCGCGTCGATTGGACGAACTGGCCGTCCGGTTCGAAGCCTGACAAACTACCAATGGGAGGATGACAGGATGGCCACGTTCAGCGCCCGGGACCTCGGCATTGATGTTGGGGAGATCGACCGCCGCTTGGCTGACAACTGGAGCCTGCCGACCCGATTCTACTGGGATCCGGAGATCTTCGCCCTTGAGATGGAGGCGATCTTCGCCAAGAACTGGCTTTACTTCGGATCCGTGCATCAGGTCGCCAAGCCCGGCGATGTCATGGTGCGGCGTATGGGGCGCTGGCCGATCGTCGTGACGCGCGACAGGGCGGGCAAGCTTCATGCCTTCCTCAACGTGTGCCGTCACCGCGGCTATACGGTCGCGGAAGGCAACACGTCGAACTGCCTGCGCCTCGTCTGCCGCTACCACGCCTGGTCCTATAACCTCGACGGCACGCTTGCGAACGCGCCCGATGCCGAGGGCGAGGCGGGCTTCTGCAAGGACGAGCTGGGCCTCAAGCCCGTCGCGATCGAGCAATGGGGGCCGGCGCTCTTCGTCAACCCCGATACCGAGGCCGCGTCGCTTGCGAGTACGTGGGGTGACGGTTATGCCAAGAGCGAGGCCGGTGGCCTGGCGCCGGACGCCAGCGATTTCGAGCTGGTGCGCGAGGTCGTCTACGACGTCGAGACCAATTGGAAGCTTTGGTACGACAACGGCGCAGAGTGCTATCACTGCGCCTGGATCCACGGCGAGTCCTTCGCCAACGCCTACCTCTCGGATGCCGGGACCTATGAGACCGAGCTCGGTCCGAACTTCACGTTCAACATGTACCACGGCAAACCGCGGGAAGGCGCCAATGCCGGTCCGGCGAGCGACAATCCGGTGCTGCAGGGTTTCCCGGGTTTTGTCGGTTTCCGCGATGGCGACATTCTGCACCACGCCGGCATGGTGCCCGTCGCGCCGGACCGCACCTGTCACGTCACGCACTATTACGCGCGGCCCGACACGGACCCCGATTACGTCAAAGCATGGTGCGATCTCTGGGACCAGACCTATCGCGAGGACAACGTGGTGACGGCCGACCAGCACCGCAACCTGGCGACGGCCCAGCAGCCGTGGAACCGTTACGTTGCCGGCCGCGAGTTCGGCGCCCAGCACATCAGCCGAGAGATCTGGCGCCATTGCAAGGCCACGCTGGCGGCCTGACGACCGTCATTGGAAGTGATCGTCAGGGTACCTACCGTCAGGGATCGATCACGAGCCTGCCTGATTTCGCGCGCGAACAGCAGGCCATCAGCAGATCGTTACGGCGCTTCTCCTCATCGGTCAGGAAGTCGTCGCGGTGGTCAGCATCGCCTGAGACAAGATCGACCATGCAGGAACCGCAGATGCCCTCGCGGCAGACGAAGTCGACACTGTGGCCCGCCTGCCAGAGCGCGTCGAGCAGTGTGCGGTCAGCGGGCACGGTTATGATCTCGCCGGTTCCTGCGATCTGAACATCGAAGGGCGCTGCGTTCTTCGGGACGGCGCCGGCGCCTAGGAAGCTCTCTGAGTGAACGCGGGAGGAGGGCCAGTCGGCGCAGGCTTCTTCGACGGCGA
>JANQGO010000003.1 GCA_028277285.1 Alphaproteobacteria bacterium
AGGATGGCGTTCAACGGCGTCCGCAGTTCATGGCTCATATTGGCCAGGAAACGGCTCTTGGCCTGGTTGGCCAGTTCCGCCTGTTCCTTGGCATCGCGCATCGCGATCTCGGCTTCCTTGCGAAGGGTAATGTCATGGGAAATCGTCAAGACCGCGCGCACGCGGCCGTCGGACTCGGCCAACGGCACCTTGGTGGTGTAGTACGTCAACAATCGGCCGTTGGCGTCACGCGACGTGTCCTCGAACCCCGGCAGCGGCAAACCGGTTTCGATCACCTGCCGGTCCCGTCCGCGGGTCTTCGCGGCATACTCGGCATCGGTAATCTCGTCGATGGCCTTTCCGGTCAGCTCGTCCGGTTCAAATCCGTAGAACTCCGCCTGGGCCGGATTGGCCAGAATGAACCGGCCGTCGACGTCCTTCAGGTTGATCACCGCCGGCGTCTGATCGATGACCGTCTTCAGCATCTGCTGACTTTCGGCAAGCGCTGCCTCCGTCGCCTTGCGTTTCGTGATGTCGGTCTGGATCGAGACCGTGCGGCCGAAAGCCGTCTTCCGGTCGCGGATCTGCAGCCAGCGCCCGGTGGTCAACTGAACGTCGATGGACCCGCGCATGGTGCGGCGGTGTTCGTCCCGTTTCTTGAGGTAATCGTCGGAATCGCCGCTGACGACAACGATGTTGCGTTTGACGTCCAATCGGCCGAGCTCGGTGAACGGGACGCCCGGCGTAACGTCGTCATCGGCGTAACCGTAGAACTCTTTGAACTGTCTGTTGCACAACACCAGCCGATCGTCGGCGTCGTAGACAACAATGCCTTCGGACATGTTCTCGATGGCGTCGGACAGGCGCACTTCCGCTTCGCTGATCGCGTTCTCCGCCGACTTCAGTTCGGTGATGTCGGCCTGGATGCTGACGGTACCGCCGGAAGCGGTCTTGCGGTCGCGGATCTGCAGCCAACGCCCGTCAGTCAGGCGGATTTCCAACGAACCCTCATGCTCGTCGCGCTGCCAGATACGCCGTTTGAAATGCGGCGCACCGACTTGATCGGCAATGACCCCGTTTTCCAGGTCAAGCCGGATCAGATCGTCGAAATGGGTGCCCGGACGAATGTCCTCGTCGCGATACTGATAGAACTCCTGGAAGCGGCGGTTGCACAGCACAAGCCTGTTGTCGGCATCATAGACGACGATGCCTTCCGACATGTTCGCGATGGCGTCGAGCAGGCGAGCCTCCGCCGCCGCCGCGGCGTCCTTGGCGCGCAGGATCTCCTCTTCGACCTGTTTGCGCTCGGTGATGTCGCGCAAGTACGCGGTGATGATCTTCCGGTTATCGACGTCGCGCGCGGTGATCGCGATCTCGACCGGGATTTCGCTGCCGTCGGCGCGAACCGCCGGCAGTTCAAGGCGCTGATCGAGCACACGTTCTTCGCCAGTCGTGCGGTAGCGCTCCATGCCGGTGGCGTGGGCGCCGCGCATCCTGTCGGGCACGATAAGGTCCGAAAGACTTTGGCCGATCGCCTGATCGCGCGTAAAGCCGAACGTCCGTTCGGCGGCCGGGTTGAACTCCAGGACCGTGCCCAGCTCATCGATCGAGATGATGGCATCAAGAGCCGACTCAAGCACCGAACCCTTGAGCATCTCGCTGTCGCGCAACGCCCTGTCGAAGGCCTTTTCTTCGCTGATGTCCGTACCGATCAAGCCGATCGCGACCGAACCGTCCGACGGCATGGCGATGGGAAACTTGACCTCCATGAACGTGCGCTCGCCGGCCGGCGTCGTCACGGTCTGCTCGCGTGCGATGACATCCCCGGTGTTCAAGACTTCACGGTCATGAACCGCGTAGTGATCGGCATAGGATGACGGAAACAGGTCGGCCGCCGACTTGCCGATCACGTCCTCGCTTCCGAGTTCGTGCAGATCCAAGAACTTCTGGTTGGTGTAGAGGTAGTGACCTTCGGCATCCTTCAGGCACATGATGGTCGGCGAGTGCTGCGTGATCGCCTCCAGCAAGACCTGCGTTTCGCGCAGACTGCGCAAGGCGTTCATTCGCTTGCTGACATCGCGGCCATAGACATTCACCCGGCCGGTCTCGCGATCTGGGTAGAGCTCGAACGAAAAGTCGCACCCATCATGGGCAAACTCGACCTCCTGAAGCCGGCCGCTGTCCGTCGCTTGCGCAATTCCATCCGACAGGGCGTCCGGCACCAGGTGCTTGGTGTCGTCGTCGATCAGGCCGGAGACCGCCTTCGCGGCGGCATTGGCAAAGACAACCTGGCCCGTATCGTCGGTCGCTAACACGGGATTGGGATTGTGCTCGGGAAAGCGCGCCAGATCGTCCTTCGCCTTCGACGATTCACGCCCGAAAAAGCAAAACGACCCCTCGTCGTCTGGCCTGACAATGTCGAAGCTGAGCTCTGTGCCGCCGAACGGCACCATCAGCGCGTCGTGCCCCGCCTGTGCCGCCGCCAGCAGTGCCTCGTGGACATGGCCGCTACCGCCGGCCTTATCCTGGACGATCAGCCCATCCGTCGACGCGCAGGCCTGGTTGCCAAAGAGAACCCGACCGTCGCGATCCGTCGTCACGACAGGGCCGGGAAACGCGTCGATGGCAGCCGTCAGCAGACCGTCGCCGCCGGGCGGGCGCGCGGACGCTGGCGAACCCCCAGGCCGCGTCTGTTGTGCCCCATCCGTGCGTTTTCCCATCGGATGTCCGTCACCATGCCCTTACAAAGGCACACCATAGCGCGCCGTCGCGACCGCGAAAACCATGCTGTGCCAGATAGATGGAGCTCAATCAGGGACAAAGGGCGGGGATCAGGCGGTCCGATTGGGTGACCCATCCGAACAGATGGTTCTCGCCATAGATGAGTACGATAGCCTCATCATGCAGCGACTGCTCCTCGGCCGCGCAGCAGTCTTCGACGGTCAGACAGTAGTAGCCGTAGTCGACCGCCGATCGCAGCGTTGAGTGCA
This sequence comes from Alphaproteobacteria bacterium, assembly GCA_028277285.1. GTDB lineage: Bacteria > Pseudomonadota > Alphaproteobacteria > SP197 > SP197 > JANQGO01. The sequence goes on from JANQGO010000003.1 coordinate 2,970, forward strand.
CACAACACTGGGTTGTCACTCCCATGATGATCAGATGCGTGATACCGCGTGCTTCCAGCATCGCCTGCAGGTCGGTCCGAAAGAAGGCGCTGAAACCCGGCTTGTCGATATCCGGCTCTCCTGCCATCGGCGCCAGTTCCGGGACCAGGGCCTGGCCCGCCTCACCGCAAATCAGAAAGCGGCCCAGGGGTCCGCGGTCCTTCTCCGGCCGGCGCGCCTTCTTCATCGCCGACATGTCCGAGCCGTCCGCCTGATAACCTTCGCGCGTGTGAACGATCATGAGCCCGGCCTCGCGGGCCGCCGCCAGCACCGCGCCGAAGCGCGGCATGATCGCGCGCATCATCGAAATGTCGCCCCCCATGGACGCGACATAGCCCTCCGGATCCAGGAAGTCCCGCTGCATGTCGATCGCCAGCACGGCCGTTTTGTCGGCTTCGAAGGAGAACGTTCGATCGAAATTGCACGGCACCGACGGCATGGCGACCTCCCACCTAGGAAATGGCGCCGAAATAGCGCCACATCGCGATCATAGGGATAAAGTGACGGAACGCACCAAGGAAGGCGTTTTTCCTGGAAAATCAGGCCGATACGATCAACTCTTGAGTGCAAATGACGAGAGCGTTGCCACAGATGTCGCGACTTAGGCACGGCGCGCGGGCCTGGATGGCCGTGACGCTCGTCCTGCTTCTTGCCCTTGTCCAGGTTTCGACGGTCCGGGCTGACGTCGACGAAGCGACCATTCGCGCGGCCGTCGACGACGTCTATGACGGCAGCGACTATCAGACCAGCCTGCCTGGCGTCGACGAACCACTGCCCCAACCGGAACCGGAGCCGGAAGCCGCCGAGCCTGAGTCAGAGCCTATGAACCTCGACTGGCTGGCCGATGTGCTGGAGGTCGTCTCCTATGGCCTTTTGGCCGGCGCCGTCATCTTTGTCGTCTATACCAGCGTGCGCGCCTTCATGAACATGCGCCTTAAGCCGCGGCGATCGGATCTGGACGCGGCGGGCGACGACGCCTGGGATGCGCATGACGGCACGCAGGAAGCGCGGCCGACGCAGTTCGCCGATGCCGAGGCCCTGGCGCGCCAGGGCGCCTATGGTGAGGCCATCCACGCCTTGCTGCTGGTCGTCGTCGAGGCGATGCGGCGACGCTACGACACCGTACGACCGGCCTTGACCGCGCGCGAACTCGTTCGCTTGATCGAACTGGGCTCGAGCCCCCGCCAGGACTTCGCCAACCTGGTTGGCGCCGCCGAGTTGGGCCACTTCGGCGGCCGCACCATCAATCGCGAGACCTATGAAGACAATCATGAACGCGCCATGCGTTTGCTGAACACCCTGGCGGCGCACTGATGGGCGGCCTCGACAACCGCATGCGCGCGCTGATCGGCGCGGTCATCATGTTGGCTGTCGCCGCGGCCGCCGTCGCCATGCGCCAGGAAGTCGGCGACAACGTTACCGGCAGCGATCCCAGCGTGGTCTCGATTTCCGCTATCGGCAAGGGCGCGTTCTATGAACTGCTGGAGGACCTCGACGTTCCGGTCGATGTCGACCGCGGCCGGGGCGGCGCGCTCGGCAAGCAAAGCGATGACCTTCGCATCATCACCGGCAGGCCGGTGACCGCGGAGAACAGGATTTTCGTCGCCAGCCGTATGGTCGGCGATCGCTTGATCGTGATCCTGCCGAAATGGGACGTGGTCGATGATCCGTTTCGCGCCGGCTGGGTCGCCGAAGCAACCGGCATGGAGGTCGACGATGTCGTCTCGATGCTGCGCATGGTCGTCTCCGACGGCAAGATCGTTCGTCCGGCTTCACCTATCTCTTGGACCGTCAACGAACTGGGTTTCTCACCGACCCTGACGCAACCGCAACTGTTCGCCTCCACGCAGGCCCGTCCCGTGCTGGGCAGCGACGACGGCATGCTGATCGGCGAAGTCGCCTATGGCGGTCGGCGTATCTGGGTCGTGGCGGATCCCGATTTCGTCGCCAACCACGGCCTGCACCGCGGCAGCAACGCCGCGCTCGCCGTCGCCATGATCGAGGCGATGGCGCCGGCCGGCGGCCAAGTCGTCTTCGATCTGGCCGTCCAGGAGACTGTCGAGCCGCTCAGCCTGACCCAGCTTCTGTTCGAGTTCCCGACCGCGATTGTGACCATTCAAACCGCCATCGTGCTGCTGCTCCTGCTGTGGGCGATCACCGGATCGTTCGGCACGCGCTATGAGCTGCCGCGCCCGCTGCAATCGGGCAGCGCGGCCCTGATCGGCAACATGTCGGCGCTGTTGATCCTGGGCGGCCATTTCCGCGACATGCTGGCGCGCTATGCTCAGGCAACCGTGCGCGATGTGGCGCATCGCCTGCACGCGCCCGCTGGCCTCGACCGGGCGGCCCGCGACGCCTGGCTTGAGCGTGTCGCCGACGCGCGCGGTGTCAGCCGGAACCTCGAACGCCTTAACCACGATCTAAACCGTACGGCCGATCCGCGAGCCCGGCCGGATGCGCGGCGCACGATCGATGTCGCCGCCGCCTTTCATCAATGGAGACAGGAGATGATCCGTGGACCTCGAGACGATCGCTAGCGTCAATAGCCGGATCAAGGAACAGATCGCCAAGGTGGTCGTCGGCCAGCAGCAAACCGTCGACCTGCTGCTCGTCGCGCTGCTGTCCGATGGTCATATCCTGCTGGAAGGCGTGCCCGGCACGGCCAAGACGATGATCGTGCAGACGTTCTCGTCCTGCCTGGGGCTCCAGTTCGGCCGCATCCAGTTCACGCCCGATCTGATGCCGGGCGACGTTCTGGGCACCAATCTCTTCAACTTCCAGAGCAACGAGTTCGTCCTGACCCGGGGCCCGATCTTCACCGAGCTCCTGCTGGCCGACGAGATCAACCGCACGCCGCCCAAGACGCAAGCCGCGCTGCTGCAGGCCATGCACGAGCGCAAGGTGACAATCGATGGCGAGGATCACGACCTCGGCCAGGGTTTCATGGTCGTCGCGACACAGAACCCGATCGAGCAGCAGGGCACCTATCCCCTGCCCGAAGCCCAGCTTGACCGCTTCCTGTTCAAACATGTGCTGGCCTATCCGACACGCGATGAAGAGCGCGATATCGTCGCGCGCCACGGCCACCGCACGACCATGCCCCAGATCGACGCGTTCGGTGTCGAGCGGATCATAGATCTGGCCGGTCTGGAGGCGAACCGCGACTTCGTCGCCAAGGTCCGCCTCTCCGACGATCTGGTGGCCTACGTCGTCGACCTGGTCCGTGCCACCCGCGAACACCCGTCGCTCGACTTCGGCGCCTCGCCGCGCGCTGCCAACAT
>JANQGO010000096.1 GCA_028277285.1 Alphaproteobacteria bacterium
ACAAGGGGCGCCGTCGGTGTCCTCTGTCCTGCGTCCGTGTTCATGGGTCCCGGGTCAAGCCCGGGACGCGGTGGTGTTGTCGGTGTCGGACGGCAAGCGCCAGGCACCGAAGCCGTCCATCAGCACACGCCAAGAACACCACCGCACCCCGGCCCTCGAGCCGGGGTCCATGAACACGGCTCGTGCCACAAGGGGCGCCGTCGGTGTCTTCTGTCCTGCGTCCGTGTTCATAGGTCCCGGGTCAAGCCCGGGACGCGGCGGTGTTGTCGGTGTCGGACGGCAAGCGCCAGGCACCGAAGCCGTCCATCAGCACACGACAAGAACACCACCGCACCCCGGCCCTCGAGCCGGGGTCCATGAACACGACTCGTGCCACAAGGGGCGCCGTCGGTGTCCTCTGTCCTGCGTCCGTGTTCATGGGTCCCGGGTCAAGCCCGGAACGCGGCGGTGTTGTTCGCGACCTCGGGCCAGCCGTCGTCTGGAGACTCAAAATCCTCTGGCCTCGCGCCCGGCGCTGGCTTACACACTCGGCCGTCAGGCGCGGGGGACCATGGCAAACGACATCAAGCTCATCTCCGGCACGTCCCATCCCGACCTTGCCCAGGAGATCGCCGATTGCCTCGGCCTTTCCCTGACCCAGTCCGAGATGGTCCGGTTCGGCAACGAAAACATCCTCTTTCAGTGCAACGAGAACGTCCGCGAAAGCGATGTCTTCGTGATCCAGACATCCTGTCCGCCGGTCTCCGACGGCATCCTTGAGCTGCTCATCATGATCGATGCGCTCAAACATGCCTCGGCCCGGCGCATTACCGCCGTCATGCCCTATTTTCCCTACGCGCGCTCGGACAAGAAGGACCGGCCGCGGATTTCGATCACCGCGCGGCTGATCGCCGACCTCTTGGAAACCGCCGGTGCCGACCGGGTGCTGACCATGAACCTGCATTCGCCGCAGGTGCAGGGCTTCTTCCGCATCCCCGTCGATCAGCTCGACGCCACGCCGCTCGTCTGCGACCACCTGCTTGACGCGATGCCTCTGGAAAACACGGTTCTGGTCGCCGGCGATGTCGGCGAGGCCAAGGACCTCGAGCATTACGCCCACCGGCTGAACCTTCCGATGGCGATCATCGACAAGCGGCGCCACGACGACAGCGAGCAGGCGGTCGCCGTCGGCCTGATCGGCGATGTCGACGGACGCGACACCCTGATCGTCGACGACGAAATCGCCAGCGGCGGCACCTTGATTGCCGCCGCCGATTACCTGCAGAGCCAGGGCGCCAAACGGATCGAGGCCGCCGCGATGCATCCCGTGATGTCCGGCAACGCCAAGGCCAAGCTGGACGGCTCGCCGATCGGCCGCGTCGTCGTCACCAACTCGATCCCGATCCCGGCCGAGCGGCGCAGTTCCAAGGTCGAGGTCGTGTCTATCGCCGGGTTACTCGCCAACGCGATCGGCGCCATTCACAGCGGATCGTCCGTATCCGCGTTGTTCCGTTAGAGCATAGTACCTCGGTGCCGGCCCGCTCCCCCTCCCGGCCACTCCGAGGATGCTGCCATGGGTGGCCTCGGCGAAAACGCCTCTCGGCGTTTTGCCCCGGAGGAGGGGGAGCGGGCCGGTGATGCCAACGAAGTTGATCCAGTAAGGGGAGGGGAGGCCATGCTCTTTTTTGTCATCGAGACGTTCCGCAATCAGGACGGCCGCGCGGTCTACCGCCGTTTTCGCGACCAGGGCCGCATGGTGCCGGACGGTCTGATCTTCCACGAAAGCTGGATCGCCGCCGACATGAGCCGCTGTTTTCAGGTCATGGAATGCGACGATGTTGGCCTTCTGCAGCGCTGGGTCGGCCAGTGGTCGGACCTCGTCGCCTTCGAAATCATTCCCGTCCAGACCGGCAAGGCGACCGCCGCCGCGCTCGCCGATATTCTCGACGCCACCTAGTTAACTCTTGGCGCAGTTTTCGAGTCCTTGGACTCAGGATTCGACGCCAACTTGTTCGGACTCAGCGATTTTTCGCGGCCACTGTGTTCTCAGAATCACACCCCTTTCGATGGGGTTTGCCGCCCGCGCGGGACATTGAGCCCGGCGCCGTGACCTCAAAGAATCGGCGGTATTCTGCCGATTAACCAGCCTGTCGAACCATAAAACGCGGGATCGTGACGACGCGCACACTTGACGTGTGACGCCGCGCACTTACGCCACCCTCTAATCCGTTAACCTTTTGGATACGAATTGGCCGTTATGGTATCTTCGTTTTGAGTCAAGAGGTTATCACACGAAGATAATCTCATGTCTCGATAACGGCCATAGAAGTCAGATTCCAAATGGTGAATCGAAATGGCTGGAATCGAGGCAAGTTTGGCCACTCAGGTGGGGGATGCCGCAATGGCAACATCGAGCTTTGCTTACTGTGTCGGGCGCGACCAGGATTCTCGTCAAAAACTGGCAGATATCTTCGGTTATCGGGGAATGTGCGTCACTTTGCAGGCGGTCAACTTGAAGTCGTTGATGTCGCTGGGCAAGGGTGATCCCAAACCCAATGTTGTGCTGATCGATATGACCGATCTGCCGGATGATACCGAGGATGACCTCGATAAGCTGCGGCAGCGGTTTCCCGAGACCGAGTTCCTGGTGACCTGTCCCAGAACCTCGCCGGTGCCGCTGGCGACCTGGGATCCCTGGAACGACATTCTGGAGCGTCGCGCCGCGGCCGGCCGCCGCAACACGACCTACCGCCCGCCGACCCAATAGGTCACATCTAGTGAAAGCTCAGGGGATAGGCGGCCTTGCAGCCGTCTTCGCCCTGGCTCTTGATAATCCGACATTCCGGCGTCAGATCGACGGCCAGCGCGCCGTCGCAGCTTTCCTGAGCCAGGCGCGCCCGGGACCCCGGCAGTTTCTGAACCTCGTGCGCGGCGCTCGCCCAGCGGTCGCCGAACGTCACGCTTTCCGGGTCGAAGTCGACGCCCTTTTCGGCCGCGAACGCGGCGAGCGCGTCAAGACACGGTGAGCCGTCATCGGCCACGCCACCACTTGGCCCACACAACATCGCCAGCAGAAAAAGTGTGACGGGCCAAACCGGCAACCTGCGCCCGAAACGCTGCGCCTGACCTGACGTCGTCATATGGAATCCCTCATCACCGCATCATCATAAGGCCCCTTTCTGCGGCCATCATCCTTGGGCGTGGGGCCGAACGGCCGGCGCGCGTTCGATGACGCCCTTTTCCGCGATAGGCTAAGAAAGGGGCGCAGAGCGCGGCGGGAGCAGGATGCACGAGACCATGCCGACAACGGCGATCGACGACATCGTCTGGCCGGCGGTGCCGGACCGGCGCAATGCCACGATCCTGGCGCTGCTGTTCCAGTTCGAGCAGAGCCAGTGGTGGGAGCCCAACCGACTGATCGAGGCTCAGTTCGACCAGATTCGGCAGCTTGCCGCCCACGCTTATCTGACCGTGCCGTTCTATCGCGAGCGTTTTGCCGAGGCCGGCCTGACGCCCGCCGATCTTGACGGTCCCGAAGCCTGGCGCCGCCTGCCGCTCCTGACCCGCGCCGACATCCAGGCAGCCGGCGAGGACCTGGTGACCCGCGCGCTTCCGGCCGGTCACGGACGGACCAAGGAGATCTTCACCAGCGGTTCGACCGGCACGCCGATCCGCGCCGTGCGTTCGGAGCTGTGGGAGATGATCTGGAGCGCCTTCACCCAGCGCGACCACCTGTGGCATCGCCGCGACCGCGCGGGCACGCTCGCCGTGTTGCGCGAATCCGGTAAGGGCAAGGCGCCCTATCCCGACGGCGTGGTCTCGCCGGGCTGGGGCCGTTCCGCCAACCCGGTCTTCGCCACCGGGCCAAGCGTCAGCCTCAACATCCGGACATCGGTCGACCATCAGCTCCTGTGGCTGGTGCGCCAAAACGCCGACTACCTCTTGACCCACCCCAGCAACGCGGCCGATCTCGCGCGGCTTTCTCTGGAGCGCGGCATCGAGCTGCCCGATCTCAGGCAGGTGATGACGATTTCGGAGATCCTGCAACCGGCCGTGCGCGACCTCGTGCGCGAGGCCTGGGACGTGCCGGTGGTCGACATGTATACGGCGCGCGAAGCCGGCTATCTGGCGCTGCAATGCCCGGACCACGAGCACTATCACGTACAAAGCGAAGGCGTGTATCTGGAGGTGCTGAACGACGCGGGCGAACCCTGCGCGCCCGGCGAGACCGGCCGGGTCGTCGTCACGCCGCTGCACAACTTCGCCATGCCCATGCTGCGCTACGACATCGGCGACTACGCCGAAGTCGGCGAGGCGTGCCCGTGCGGGCGCGGCCTGCCGGTGTTGACGCGTATCCTCGGGCGCACCCAGAACATGCTGGTGATGCCGTCGGGCGAGCGCCATTGGCCGCTTCTGTCGTCGCCCAACATCAAGGCTCTGCTCAACCTGGCACCGATCCGCCGCTATCAATTCGTGCAGCGCGACATCAGGAGCCTTGAATTGCGCGTCGAGGTCTCACGCCCGCTCCAGGCCAGCGAAACCGATGCGCTCGCCACCTGGGTCCGCGACAAGTACGGCGACGTCTTCACCGTCACGGTCACGGAAATGGACGAACTCCCGCGCAGCCCCGCCGGCAAGTTCCAGGACTTCGTGTCGGAACTCTAGTTAATGATCTCCCACGACCCGTCAGGGCGGTAGCACGCGGTGCCGTAGCCGCTTTCCTGGCGGCCGCCGACATAGACGACCGTCTGGTATTCGCGGCAGTACTGGCCGGTGCCCTGGTGGGTGCCGTCGCGCACCGGCACGACATAACCGGAATTGCCGGTCTGAGGGTTGTTCCAGGAAATCTGCTGGCCGACCGGCACGGTATGCGCCTGATAACCCGCCTGTTCGGCGCAGGCGAGGTCGCCGGCGCTCAGGCGCGAGCCGACCTCCTGGCCCAAGAGCGCGCCGATCAAAACACCCGCGCCGACCGCGACCAGCTGGCCGCTGCCCTTGCCGATCTGGCTGCCCAACAGGCCGCCCGCCGCGCCGCCGGCGATCGCGCCGATCAGGCTGTCGCGGTTGCACGGGCCGAAGAACGACTGGCCCTGGTGCTGCGGGTAGGGCTGATTGACATAGGCGGGGTAATAGGTCTGGTAAGACGGAACGTTATAGATCTTGTAATGGCCCTCGCCGCCTTCGCCGCCCTCTCCGCCGTGGCCGCCATGGTGCCAGTACTTGTGGTGGACGTCGTAGAGGCCCGCGTCCGTCCCGTCCCAGGTCAAGTCGTCCACTAAAGCGCCTTCGGCGGCCTCAACGGCGTGCTCGATGACGGCGGGCTGGGTCGACAACGCGGTGGTCGACTGCAGATGATCGTCCATGGACTGAAGGCCCAGCGGGCTGATCAGTGCGGCAACGGCTAAGGTCTTGAACATCGAACTACTCTCCCCACGAAGCGCTCGACACGCGGAAGCCAGGGCCCGGAGCCCATGGCGGCTTATCGGTCTTACGGCGGAAGCGGACGGACCCTACGCCGTCTGTTGGCATCACGTTGCCGTGAAGGCCGACGACCGCCGTCAGTAACGCCTGGGGACATACCGCGTGTACCAGGCGCCGATGACGGCGAACACGCCGCCGGCGACAAACACCGCAGGCAGGGAGAAAACCGCGAGCAGCCCGGCAAACAGGCCCGGAGGCCCGATTTTCGAGATCTCGCGATAGGTGGTGAAGACGGCGGCCATCTCCGGGCGTTCGTGGGGATGAACGGCGCGCAGGAACAAGGTGTTGCCGACGGCGTCGATCAGCGACGCGGCAAGGGCTGCCGCCAGCAGCAGAATGACGCCCGGAACCGCCCAGTCGGCGACCGGCGCGACCGCAATCGACAAAACACCGGTGCCCAGATAACCCAGTGCAAGCAGCGCCTTCAGCCCGATCCGCCTCCCCAGCCGGCCCCACAACGGCACCAGCAGCATGAAGACGGAGGCGATCGACAGGATGATGCCCGCCATGTCCTCGCCCAGGCCGTATTCGACGCAATAGATGGGCGTATAGATGAAGTACATCGTCCACCAGCACGACCGTATGAACGCCAGCAGCCAGGCCAGCCGCAGCCGCGGCTGGCGGGCAAAGCGCGGCACGAAGCGCAATGGATTCGACGGCCGCTTATGCGTGCGCTGGCGCCCCGTCTCGTCGATCAGGCGGTAGCGCAGGGTGAAAAGCATCGCGATGGCCGCCAAGGCTGCCATCAAGGCAAAGGTCGCCCAGGTCCCGATATCCAGGCTCAGCCGGACGCCCAACCAGGGAGCAACGACGAAGCCCGCGCCCATGCACATCATGCGAAGCGGCTCGAAGCGGGCGAAGGCGCGCCGCGGGATGCGCTCCATCATCGCGACGTTGTAGGCGATGTCCATGCACAGGAAACCGAAGATGTAGCACGCCATGCCGGCCGTCAGCCCGACAGCACCGGCGATCGGAAACAGGATACCCGCCGCGACGACCAGCAGGCCGCCCAGGATAAAGACAGGGCGGCGACCCAGCCGCTCGGTCATTGTCGGTACGACCAGCGCGCCGATCAGGCCGACAAAGCTGATGACGAAATAGAAGACGCTGACTTCCTGCGCGCCGCCCAGCCGGTCGAGCGCCAGGATCGGCAGCACCGCGCTGGGCAAGACCCACGCCGTCGATACCGCACTCTGCAACAACGCAAAGGCGTAGGCATGGGGGATATCCGCGACATCCAGCAGGCGTGAGAGACGCAGGAGCACCAACGGACCTCATCGCGACGAGAGAAACCACCCGCAGAACGCGAACGGCTTGACGGATGCTCACTTGGCGGCCTCGCGCCGCATTCTGTCAAGCCTGTCGTGGCGGACTTTCGAACGTCATGACGTTGCGCGGCTCGTCGTCGCGGCGCGGATCGGGCATGGCCTGTTCGACGAAGTCGCCGCCCGAGTAGTCGCCGATCACCCGGCGCCAGAAGGCGATCGCCGGGTCGTTGCCGGGTACCTGCGTCACCTGCCAGCGCCCGGGGCACCGGTCGAAGGCCAGAACCGCCGCGCGCCGGCCGACGCCGCGTCCAGCATAGGGCCCCAACACGAAGAATTGCCCCATGTTCCAGGTAATGTCCGGCGCGATCGCGTAGCGGTCGATCAGACAGAAACCGGCGATCCGGCCGTCGGCGTGAATCAAGAACGGATGGTTGCCGTCGCGCCAATAGACGCCGAGGTCGTCGGCGTCATAGAGCCAGTCCTTGTCGACCGCCCATTCGGGATCGGGACCGAAGGCGCGCGCGATCTCGTAGACATACAAACGGCCGAGGTCCTGCACGAAGGCGCGGTCGTCATCGCCCGCGCTCACCAGTTCGACGTTCATCGTTCCCGCTCCGACATGTCTGTCATCCACCAGCCGCGTGCCCCGGACGCGATCCGGGGCCCATGAACACGGGCTGTGCCTTTAGCACGCTATCCCGTGTTCATGGATGCCGGGTCAAGCCCGGCATGCGGCAGCACTCAGGAACTGCGACTTGGCGACACGTCTTCTGACGCCATTGTGGCCAGGGCAACGCGGTCGATTTTGCCCGCGGCGTTTTCGGGCAGTTTCTCGATCGCGAAGATCTCCTCCGGCGCCTTGTAGCCAATCCGGTCACGCGCCGTTTGCACTATCTCCGCCGCCGGCAACTGCTTTACACCGGGCTTCAGCACGACATAGGCGCGCACATTCTGTCCATGCAGTGTATCGGGAACGCCGACCACCGCGGCGGCTTCTATGGCATCGTTTTCAAGCAGGACGTTCTCGACCTCCTGCGGCGAGATGTTCGAACCGTCGTGAATGATGATTTGTTTCTGCCGCCCGCAGAACCAGAAGTAGCCATTGTCGTCAAAGCGGAGGAGATCGCCGGAGTTGAGCCATCCATCCTTGATCACCTCGGCGGTCGCGGCGGGATCACCGAAGTAGCCGGCCATGACGGAGGGCGAGCGGACCCACAGAACACCTTCCTCGCCCGCGCCAAGGTCGTTGCCCTTGGCGTCGCGGACGGAAAACTCGTTCCCGGCCATGGCGGGACCGACGGAACCGTGAACGATCGGACCATCGGGCGGGTTATGGGTCACGATACCGACCTCCGTCAGCCCATAGCCTTCAGCGAGTTCGACGCCTGACACCTGTTGGAACTTCTTCTGCAGGTCCGTCGCCACCTTGTCGCCGCCGCAATCGCACATCCGGAGATTCTGAAAGGCCGCATCCGCGTCATCCGATGCGTAAACCATCTCGGTAAGGGCATAGGGCATCATGGCGATCACGGTCGGCTGGTGGTGCCGCATCAAGGGCATCACCGCACCGATGCTTATGTCCTTGGCGACAACCGCGTCGCCGCCCGCGGAAAGCGCGGCATAGGACATGATTTGCGCCAGCATGTGAGAGAACGACGATACCGGCAGGATCGTGTCGTTCTCGGTGATCCCGTAGGCGGCGCCGAGCGACGCCACGATATGGCCGAGACTGCGTTGGGTGTGGGTGACACCCTTGGGCTGCCCCGTGCTGCCGGATGTAAAGAAGACGACCGCTGGATCATCCGGCCCGGGCCGGTCGGACGGCTGAGCGGCACCGGCGCGTTCCGTCAGAGGCTCGAACAAGCCGAACCCCGGCAAGTCGCCCTCGACGGAAAGGCCGCCCAGTTCCAAACCGGCAACGCCGGCGCATTGCGAGATGTCGTCCTCGCGCTCGGCATGGGCAATCATCAGCCGCGGTGCGCTCAAACCGATGGCGTGGTCGATATCGCGCGCCAGGTAGCGGTAGTTCAGCGGCACGGCCACGAAGCCTGTGCGCAGGCAAGCCAGGTAGTGCACGAGGACCTGCAGCCGGTTCGGCAAGAGCGAGACAATTCTGTCGCCGCGCCTAAGGCCGAGATCCAAGTAATGGCTGGCGAGGTTCTGGCTTTGCGCATCAAGCTCACGCCACGTCAGCGCTTCGTTCATGGAAGATACCGCGACGGCGTCGGGCTTTTGTCCCAAACCCCGCTCCAGAAGCCGCGACAGATCGACCGAACGATCGAGGGTTGGGCCGGTGAGGGTCATCTGGAGCTCTCCCCGTCAGTGAGACGGTATGAACGAAACCGAGGACCGCGTCAGGTTATCGCCCGAACACCGCATTGCCACCCCAATCTGACGCGGTATCGCCAATTCGCTGCGCCGGAAGCTTCCTCGCGCGATCCCGTGTTCATGGATGCCGGGTCAAGCCCGGCATGCGGCTGGTGTTTAAACCGTTGATTTGATGGCTTCGCGGACGGGCGCACCGGACCGGCGTTGAACGTTTCAATGCCGACATCTCTACCATCCACCACACGCATGCCCCGGACTTGATCCGGGGCCCATGAACACGGACTTAGCCTGTGTAGCGTCAGCCCATGTTCATGAACGCCGGGTCAAGCCCGGCATGCGGGCGCGATCAGGGTGTGCTCTCGATGATCTCGCGGATCTTGGCGCTGACGACCTCCGGCTTGTGGCCGAAGAGCGAGCAGTGGCCGAGGCCTTCCAGCAAGTGGAAGTGGCCGTCCTTGGCCGCCTCGGCGACCAGCTTGCCGCGCGCCGGCGGCGTCTGCATGTCCTGGCCGAAACCGATGACGTGCAGCGGCACCGTGCAAGCGGGCAGGCGATCCATGGCGGAATAGTCCAGACAGGCCTGCCATTGCGCCGCCAGCATGTCGCCGTCGCGTTCGCGATAGGCCGCGGCGACGATCGGCTTCACCTTTTCCCACAGCGCGTCGTCGCCCAGCACCTCCGACGGGTACATGAGGAGCGCGTAGTGGACCATGGCGAAATCGGGCGGCAGCGTGCCGCCGGACTCGCGGAAGCGGATCTCCGCGTCTTCCCACTCGTGGATGAAACCGGCCTTGCTGCCGGACGTGCCCATGGCGATGGCGACGCGCACGAGGTCGGGATGGCTCAGCGCCATCTCCTGCACGATCAGCGCGCCCATGGAAAGCCCGACCAGGTTGACCGGCGGCGTGCAGACCTCAGCGATCAGCGCCGCGCAGTCTTTCGCGAAGGACGCTATCGGCCACGGCGTCGGTTCGTGCACCACCGTCTTGCCGGCGCCGCGCGGGTCGAAGCTGGTGTTGCGGTAGTCGGGAAAGGCCGCCATCTGCTCGGCCCACTCCTCGCCGGTCTGATCGCCGCCGGGTATCCAGACGATGTCGGGGCCTGTGCCCTGTTGCAGATAGAAAACGTCGGCGGCGTCGGTCTTCAGGGTTCCCGTCTGCATGGGCGCCTCCGTCGGGTCGGGTTCAGGGGTTGGTCAACTGCGCCTGATCCGCCACGCGGCCGCGCCAGCAGTAAAGCGCAAACAGCGGCGTCTCGCGCGTCGTCATCTCGTGACGCAGCCACGGTGGATTATGGACGGCCTCGCCGATGGCGCGCGGCGTGCCCGGTTCGCCGTCCTGGCTCCATAACGTGTCGCCGGACAACGGATGATAGATCTCCTCGGCCTCGTGATGATGCTCGGGGTAATGCCGTCCCGGTCCGATGACAAAAAAGCCGCAGGCGATGCGTTCATGCTTCAGGATCGCGCGGTCGCCGACCAGGGTGACGTAGCCGTAGTTGTCCATGTAATCGTCGCCCAGCGAGGCGCGGTAGTGATCGGTCTGGAACCACGGGCTTTCCGGTTCGATCGCCATGAAGCCGTGCACGACCGAGGCCATCGGGCCGTCCAGCGCTTCCGGCAGGGCGGCTGCCAGATGTTTGGCGCCGGGCAGACGGAAGGGTTCCGGCGGTTCCGGCGCCGGCAGGTTCTCAAGCTCGTGCGCGACGTCCGCCAGCATGTCGGCGGTTGGACCGCCCTTGCGTGCTTCGCTCCGGTAGAAACTTGCAATGATCGACACGACGGCCGCAAAGCGCAGCGTGAACGTGTCGGAGACCTTGTAGCCGACGATCGTCTTCTTCCCAGCAACGCGGAGCCCGCCTGGTCCGCAAACCGGGTTATAGCCCGATCCCGGGAAAACTACAGCAAGCGTCTTGGGATGCTTTCACGCCTGCGCGCGAGCCTCGGCGCGGGCCAGGTAAAGGCCGACAATGATCAACACGACGGCGCCGGCCATGACTTCCGCGGTCGGCCATTCCCGCCAGATGACAAAGCCGAAAAGCACGCCCCAGACCAGCATCAGGTAATCGAACGGCGCCAGCACCTGGGGCGGCGCGCGCCGGTTGGCCTGGGTGAAGCTCGCCTGGGCGCCGACGCCGGCGGTGCCCATGGCGATGATCAAACCGATATCGATCAGGGACAGCGGCTGCCACACGAACGGCACGGCCGCGCCCAACACCACGACGAAGGTCAGGGCAAGGCAGAGCACGATCGTCGTGTTGCTTTCGCTGCGCGTCAGAATGCGGGTCAGCATGATGTCGATCGCCGCCAGCAGCGCGCTCAACAGCATCCACGCCGCGCCGGCCGACATGACGCCGGCGCCCGGCTGCACCATCCAGACAACGGCGGCGAGCCCGGTCGCGACCGCCAGCCATTGGCGCAGCGCGACCTGTTCCTTTAGAACGACCGCGGCAAGCACGGTGGCAAGCAGCGGCGTCGTGAAGCTGATCGCCACCGCATCGGCCAAGGGCAGCAGCACGACGCCATAGATGAACGCCAGGAACGTGCCGAGCAGCACCAGCGACCGCAGCATCAAAAGCCAGGGCCGACGCACCCGCACGTGCGCCAGAGCGGCCGCCCCGCCGCGTCTTGCCGCGCCCGCCACCGCCCAGGCGAGCAGCACGAGACCATAGACAAACAAGACCTGGATCGGATCGATCTCGCTGCCCAGCCACTTGGCGATGCTGTCCTCCGTGGCGAAGCACAGGGTCGAGACGACGATCCAGCCGATGCCGCGCAGATGATGGGCGTCGGTGGACGGCGTCTGGCTCTCGGACGCCATCGCTCAGGTGTTGAGCGCCAGGCCCAGGCGCGGGCCGATTTCGCTAAAGCCGTTGCGTTCGTAGAATGCCACCGTGCGCGCCCATCGGTCGGCCGGCGGTGCGCCGACTTCCAGGCGCGACCAACCGTTTTGACGGCCGTAATCGGCGGCCGCGGCGATCAGCGCCTCGCCGACGCCGGCCGAGCGTTCGCCGGGATTGACGCACAGCTCCGCGATCTCGCCGAACGGCCCGCTGGCATAGACCGAGACGCAGGTCGCCAGGGTCAGCACGCCGACCGGCTTTTCGTCGCGCCGGGCGATGAAGGCGGTAAACAGGTCCAGGCGCGCCAGGAGATCGCGGGCGGTCGCCTCCATCTCGGCGGGATCGCGCGCGCTGTCGAAGAGCTCGGCCAAAAGGCGGGTGACAAAATCGGCGACGATGGCGGCATCCTCCGTGCCGGCCTGATCGATTCGAACAACCGCTGTCATCGGTGTCTCCGTTCCGTATGGGACGCTTGGCGGCCAAGCTAGGGCCGCACCGTCACCGCGTTCCAATCGAATTTCTATAACTTTTCATCAGAAATACTGATAAGATGGGGCATGCCCACCGCCCTCGACGTTCCCCATCTGGAACTGCTGGTCGCGGTTGCCGATGGCGGCAGCCTGAACGGCGCCGCCCAGGAGCTCGGCGTCACCCAGCCGGCGCTGACCTACCGTCTGCGCGAGGCCGAACGGCGGCTCGGCGCGCCGCTCTTCGTCAAGGGCCGGGGCAAGCGCCTGCGCATGACGCCGTCGGCCGAACGCCTGCTGCCCTCGGCGCGGCGCGTGCTGGACGAGCTGGCGCGGGCCGAGCACGACGTTCACCGCTTCGCCGGCGGCATTCGTTATGTCGTCAAGCTGGGCGTCGACGACCGCCTGTGCCCGTCCTGGCTGCCGGCGTTCCTGAAATTCCTGGCCGAGCGCAACGGCGAGATCACCATCGACCTGGTGCCCGCGGCCCTTCACGCCCCGGTCGACGCCCTGGCGCGCGGCGGGGTCGACGTGGCGATCGCCCACGGGCCGGTCAAGCCGGCGGGCCGGCAGCACTTCGAGCTGTTCCGCGACACCCTGGTCGCCGTGATGCCCGCCGGTCACGGGCTGGCCGCCAAGACCGCCGTCGCGCCCGGCGACCTGGCCGATCAGACCTATGTCAGCGCCGCGCCGGTGCTGGAGCGCTCGATGGCCTATCAAGCCTTCCTGCTGGATGCCGGCATTGCTCCGGCGCAGGTCCTGAAAGCGGCCTCCAGCGACGGCGTGCTGGCCTACGTGGCCGCTGGTCTCGGCATCGGTCTGGTCGGCGCGCGCGACGCCGAAGGCTGGGTCAAGAACGGTCACGTGGTGGTGCTGCCCTTGACCGGCGCGCCGGTCGACATCATCTGGTGGGCCGCGGTCAGGCCGGACGAACACGGCGGCTCGCCGGCCTATTTCGTCGCCGACCATCTTTCCCTGTGGTGCCAGGACATCATGCCCAACGTGGCGCTGACCTGATCGTGGCTTGCCCGCGGCGCGCCTGTCTCCAATAGTGTGCGGACCATGACGCAAGAAAAACCCAACCAACCGGCCTGGCTGAAGCCGGTCACCGAATACGGCCCGCTGATCGTCTTTGTCGTCGCCTATGTGCTCGACGATTTGATGACGGCGACCGCCGCCTTGATGATCGCGACCGCCATCGCCTTGGCGCTGTCCTATTCCATTGCGCGCCACATCCCGATGCTGCCGCTGGTCACCGCGATCATCGTCGGCGTTTTCGGCGGGCTCACCTTGGTGCTGAACGACGAGACGTTCATCAAGCTCAAGCCGACGATCATCCAGGCGCTGTTCGCGGTGGTCCTGTTCGGCGGTCTCTTGATCGGCAAGCCGCTCTTGAAACCGCTGCTCGGCGCCGCGCTCAATCTGGACGACGAGGGCTGGCGCAAGATGTCCTTGCGCTTCGCGATCTTCTTTCTGGTCATGGCCGCCATCAACGAACTGGTGTGGCGCACCCAGTCGACCGATGTCTGGGTCGCCTTCAAGACCTTCGGCATCGTTCTGCTGACCATGGGCTTCGGCATGTGCCAGATCGGACTCATCAAGAAGCACATGCTGCCGGAAACCGCCGAGGGCGGCGAAGCCGACTGACGGTACGCAAGGGGAGGGGCCGATGACGACGCTGCAACTGGGCGAGATCGCCATCGATCGCGTGGTCGAAATGGAGAAGGCGCCCTTCGTCCTGCCCGAGTTCTTCCACGAGGCGACGCCGGAGGCCGTCGCGCCGTACCGCGCGTGGCTGGAGCCCGACGCCATCGACCCGGTCACCGGCGCGATGCTGCTGACCGTCCAGTCCTATCTGGTGCGCACGCGCCACCACACCATCCTGATCGACACCTGCGTCGGCTGCCGCAAGTCCTATGACGGCATTCCCGCCTGGCAGGACCGGCGCGACGAGACCTGGCTGCGCAATCTGGCGGCGGCCGGCGTGGCGCCTGAAGCGATCGACTATGTCTTCTGCACCCACCTGCATCTCGACCACGCCGGCTGGAACACGCGTCTTATCGACGGGCGCTGGGTGCCGACCTTCCCGAACGCCAAGTATATCTTTGCGCGCGACGAGGTCGCGGCGGCCGCTGAACTCGGTCATCTCGACTTCCAGGAGAACGTGCAGCCCGTGCTCGATGCGAAGCAGGCGGTGCTGGTCGACACCGACTACGCGCTCGACGACCAGGTGTGGCTCGAACCGACGCTGGGCCACACCGCGGGCCACGTCGCCGTCCACCTGAAGTCAGGCGCGTCCCACGGCGTCGTCACCGGCGATCTCATCCATTCGCCGCTGCAGCTCGTCCAACCCGACTGGAGCCCACATTTCGATTACGACATCGTGCAGTCACGCGCGACACGCCGGCGTTTCCTCGACGCCCATTGCGAGACCGATACGAGGATCATGACCATCCACTTCCCGCTACCGTCGATCGGGCATGTGGTGCGGGATAGGGACGTCTACGGGTTCAGTTACGTCTAACGCCGCCTGAGCCGGGTGGAACATGTAGAAAAATGCAAGGTTGCTATTTGTTCCCCGAGATTAGCCGGGAAAGCTGGCCAGCTAGCGTGTATTCGGGAGGCGCATCGTCTTTAACAATCCCGTCGGCAGTAGGACGAAACAGAGCGGATAGGAGTACCTCTCTGTCTTGAGCATCTGCGACTTTTTCCGCTACGAGAGCAAGGTAAGTCTCAGCCATTGTTGCTCGTTCGGCCGAATCGATTGCTAGGTGATGCTCACTCAAGTAGAGGCGAACCAGGATGCGCATGATCCAGAAGGCGACGGCCATCCAGATTGCACCGACTGCCGTGACGACGAACACCATGTTTCCTTCTAACGAGCTAGCCCATTCGACAACTGTGATTAGCACCACGACCGAAACAATGAGTAGGGCTACCGCGGAACCAAGCATGACGTTCCGGTATGTCCTCTCATTTTCCTTATGCGTCTTGCTCTTCTCAGCCCAATAGGTGACAGGCGCCTTCAGACGCATGTGCTCTCTATAAGCAGCGTTTGTCGCTTCGAGCTTAGCTGTTCCTTCTTCAATCAGACTTCTGACATCTGTGTCGATCGTATCGCGCCTACGTTTTGCCCAGCCGAGAAGTCTCTTCAAGATACTCTTCTGGCGCTTTGCAGCGCTTTTGACATTCTCTACCAGTGACTCGTAGTTCGCCTCTGTCTCTGACAGAAGACGTTCGTGGGCTGATCTTAGCTCAAGTAGGTGCCTCCGGTGCTGTTCGGCATTGTTCTCTAGCGTCGCGAGGGAGAACTCCGCGCTCCGTGAGTCGATTCCGTACCGAAACAGAATAGCTTCAATGGCGCCGGAGAGCTGAGAAACGCTCTCAGCACGAATGGTCCCTCCATGAGAGAACATGGGCGCACTGACCAGTGCAAATGCGCATGCAAGAACTGGATCGCTCTTCAACTCTGCAATCCGTCTCCCGATCGTGCTTTTTGAGTGCGGTAGCCCATTTGTGTCGAATGTCTCCTGAAGGCTCTGTGCAACTTCATCAAATCGGAACTGCTCAATTGCTTCACGTAACTCACCGAGCCTTCTATCAACATTGTTGGCGAAGTTGTTGATTGTAGCTTCAGATTTGATTCTCTTGTCGTTTGTCCAAGACCAGAACTCAATTTCGCGTTGTAACCAGTTCAACAACGCAGCTTGGTCTCGCACCTGTACGAGGCCGCCATTCGTTCCGAGATTGACGTCGACTACGTATGCGGAGTTGTCAGGCATTACGGCCCTCCGATATTCACGTCCTCATAGCCGCACCGAACGATCTTCCGGAACGGGCGAGTTCCGTGGTGACATCACGCCAAATGCTAGTGGCAAATGTTGAATTTGCAACCAAACTTGCCGGTGGTTTTCAGCCGCCAGAACGATGTCCCGTACCGTCTCAGCGGACGGCTACAGCCTAATCCAGCGTCGGTTTTTCCGTCTTGAGTCTAGAAATGCATCACTCCGAGATTCGTTGCGGTGCCACACAGATCGCGCCGATCGCCATGCGGCAGCATTGCAAGCAATCAACGCCGCCTGACCACCAGCGTCATTGAGCGGTTGTCGAAGATATGACCGTCGGGTTCGGCGCGGAACAGATCTTCGAGCCGCGTATAGAACATCTCCGTCAGCGCGTCGGCACTGTTCTTTTCGGCCGCCGACAGGTTGAACAGCCCGTTGCGGAAGGCGGACTCCGAAAAGCCGCGGGAGAAGCCGGCATAGGCTTTGGCATAGGCCGCGTCGTCACCGTGCTGTCGCCACGCTTCGACATAAGGGTTTTCGATCAGCTCGTTTTCCAGTTCGATAATCTCGAACGCTGCTTTCAGGTCGGCCTCGCGCTCAAGCGGCGCGCGGATCTCGTCGAGCTCGCGGAAGTAAACCGGGAAGACAAAGGCGTCGAGATGGGCGCGCTCGACAAGGCCGTCCTGGGCCATGCCGTCGGCGATTTGCCAGAGGGCGCGGTAGAGGCGATGGCCGCCGGCGGCGAGTCCACTCCGGTCGCCGGGATCCTTGATCGACGACATTGCTTCGACGACAAGCCAGCCGCCGGACCGGACCTCGCGGGCGCGGTGGCGCATGAACCGGGTCCAGTGGTCGTCGGCTAGGGCCGCGATCGCCTCGCGGGCTGGACCCGTGATGTCGGCGAAAAACAGCGTGCCGGGCGCGTGCAGGCTGACGGCGCCGTCGAGCCAGTGGGACGCCATGAACGACATGCCCAGATCGATTGATCCGTCGCTTGCCACGGCGCCGAAGAAACTGCCGGCCGAGATCGCGACACGTACACCGTCGACATTCTTCAGGTAGCCGTCGGGGCCTTGAATGTTGGCGACGAGGTCGTTCCAATCGTTGCTGATCTGATCGTTGTGCATGGCGACGATGGGCAGCTCGGCGTTGTGCTTGCGTACCTCGTCGAGCACGGCGCGAAACGCCGCCATGGAGTTGCGCCCGGGACCGCAGCCGTAGTCGATGATGGTGAGTTCCGGGCGGTCAAGGTTCAGCGCCCGCACCGCGCGCCTGAGCCGCGCGGCCTGTTGCTCGACGGCGTTGCCTTGGATTGCGGAATGGCTGTCGTAGTAGCCTTCGCCGCCCATGCCGTCGGTCGCCTTGATGCCGGCCTCGTTCGCCATGGCTGTGTGCGCTCCCTTTTGCCGCTGTCAACCTAGCAGCGCTTCAGCACCAGCGTCATCGATTGGGTTTCCGACGGGTGGCGGCCCGGCTCGTCGCGGTGCAACTGTTCCAGGCGATCATAGAACGTGTCCGTCAAGACATCGGCTTCGCTGGCGCTGTCGGCCGAGGGCTCGAACAGCCCGGCGCGCAGCGTCGACTCCGAATAGGCGCGGACATAACCGACATAGGCCGACGCATAGGCCGCGGCATCGCCGTCCTGCTCGAAGGTCTCTTCGTGCGGTGTCGGATAGAGCTCGTTCGCCACCTCGACGACCTCAAACGCGTCGGCCAGATCACCGCCCGCTTCGAGCGGCGCGCGGGCTTCCTGTTCGTTGCGGAAGTAGACGGGAAAGACATACTGATCGAGCAGGTCGCGCTTGATCAGTCCTTCATCCGCCATCGTCTCGGCCACCCGGTAGCAGGCGCGGTAGTTCCACCGGCCTGCCGCCAGCAGACCGCTGGGATCGTCCGCATCCGGCACCGATGACAGGGTCTCGACAATCAGCCAACCGCCGGACCGCAACTCGCCGGCGCGCGCTGCAAAGAACCGCGTCCAGTCTTGTGCGGCGCGGGCTGCCAGTTCCTGGCGCGCCGGTTCTTCGAGATCGCAGAAGAAAAAGGTGCCGGGCGAGGGCATGTGGACCGCGCCGTTGAGCCAGTGCACCGACATGAACGACATGCCCAGGTCGATTGCGCCGCCGCTCGCGACGGAGTCGTAGAAGCTTTCGACCGACGCCTCGACGCGGGTCGCGGGAAAGTCGACGAGATACCCGCCGGGTCCGCGGATGTTGGCGAACAGATCGTTCCAGTCGTTGCCGAACTGATCGTTGTGCACGGCGACAAGCGGCATGTCCGGCCGATGGTTGCCGACTTCCGCGAACACGGTGTGGAAGGCGGCCATCGAGTTGCGGCCGGGCCCGCAACCGTAGTCGATGACCCGCAATTCATCCGTCGTCAGGTCAAGGCGGCGCACCGCGTTGCGCAGACGCCCGGCCTGGCCGACGACGGTGCCGCGTTGCACCTGGGAGTGGTCGTCGTAAAAACCGCTGCCGCCCATGCCCTCCGTGGCCGGTCTGTCGCGATCGTTCTCAGGTCCGTTCGCTGTCACTTTCGCCTCAGGACCAACGTGGCGACGCGGTGGGCGAACCCATACTTGTCCGGTTCGGTTGCGAACAGTGTCTCAAGTCTATCGAAGAACGTATTCGCGAGCGCCTTGGCCGCGTCCGCGTTCGATGCCGACCGGGCGAACAGCCCGGCGGTCAGCGTCGCCTCGGTGAACGCACGGGCAAAACCGGCATAGGCCTTGGCATACGCCGCCGTGTCGCCGGTCTCCTTGAGCGCTTCTTCCGTCGGCATCGGCAACAGTTCGTTGGTCAGTTCGACGACCTCGAAGGCGTCGTTCAACGCGCTGTCTTGCGCCAGCGGTGCGCTGATCTCATCGCAGAGGCGGCAGTAGACGGGGAAGATGAAGGTGTCGAGCGCGTCCCGGGCAACGTCGCCTTCATCGGCGAGATCTCGCGCGACCTCACCCAAGGCGCGGTAGAGCCCGGCGCCGCCCGCCGCCACACCGCTTGGAGCGTCAGCGTCGGGAACCGCCGACAACATATCCATGACGAGCATGCCGCCCGGCTTCATTTCGCGGGCGCGCTGCTTCAGGAACGCCGACCAATCGCGCGCGGCCATTGCCGCGATGTCGCCTTTCGCCGGTTCCGGCAGGTCACAGAAGAACAGGCTGCCCGGCGACGGCATCCGCACCGCGCTGTCAAGCCAATGCGCGGCGGCAAACGACATGCCGAAGTCGATAACGCCCGCGCTGGCCACGGGGCCGAAGAAACTGCCGACCGAGGCTTCGGCGCGAATGGAGTCCATATCGTTCAGATAGCCGTCGGGGCCGCGCACATTGGCGAAGAGATCGTTCCAGTCGTTGCCGATCTGATCGTTGTGCATGGCAACGACCGGCAGGTCCGGCCGGCGCCGGCGCACCTCGTCCAAGACCGTATGGAACGCGGCCATGGAATTGCGGCCGGGCCCGCAGCCGTAGTCGATGATGCGCAGTTCCCGGCCGCCCAGGTCAAGAGCGCGCGCCGCATCGCGCAGCCGTTCCTCCTGGCTATGAATGGCACCCTTTTGGGCGCTGGAATGGCTGTCGTAGTAACCCCTGCCGCCCATGCCGTCGGTGGCAGGGTGCGGGGCGTTGGTGTCGCTGCTCATCGGTCACTCGCCCTTACGATGACGCATGACACCACAAGCCACTGCCGCCGTCATCGGCCAATCAACTCCGACCATCATCACACAGCTGCAACACACGGGGATCCAAGAACACGGGCGGTGCCTTAGACGTCGCGGTCCGTGTTCATGGGCCCCGGCTCGTCGGCCGGGGCGCGGCAACGGTGGGAGAGGGGCCGGCTTAGGACGAAACGTCGCCGGCCTGGATCTCGGCCTCGTCGCGGGCGGCGAGTTCGGCGCGCGCCTTTTCCATGGCCGATTCCTTGGCCCGGACCTTGGCGTTCGCCTTCTCGATTTCCGTGTTCAGCTTGTCGCGCGTGCACAGGCCCAGCAGCACCGGGTCCTTCGGCACGATGTTGGGGCTGTTCTTGTGGGTGTGCTCGCGCACCGCGTTGATGGTCTGCTTGGTGGTGCCGACCAGGCGCATGATCTGGGCGTCGGAGAGCTGCGGGAACCGGCGCACCAGGAACTCGATCGCGTCGGGCTTGTCCTGGCGCTTGGAGACCGGGGTATAGCGGCTCTTGGTCTGCTTGGGCTGGGGCAGGTCCTCGCGCAGGCGCATCTCAAGGCGCGCGTCCGGGTCCTTTTCGCAGCGCTCAACCTCTTCCGGCGTCAACTGGCCGCCGGTGATCGGGTCCTGGCCGACGATGTTGACGGCGACCTCGCCGTCGGCGATCGCCTGGATTTCCAGGGGGTGCATGCCGCAGAAATCGGCGATTTGCCCGAACGAAAGGGTGGTGTTGTCGACCAGCCAGACGGCGGTCGCCTGGGGCATCAGCAGTTGAGCCATGATATCTCCTTAGGTGAGTCCGCCGCCTGAAACTGTCGTGGCGCGCCGGTCTCTCAATACTCTCTGATACTTAGTCGACGGGCGGGCCGGTGACAACCATGGCGGCCCTGGCCGCGATCACGGTTAGGACATAGGCTCACGTCCCATGACCTGGACCATCACGCCCGCCCGCCCGGACGATGCCGACGCCATCGCCGCTCTGGTGGCCGCCGCCTACACGCCCTATATCGCGCGCATCGGCACGGAACCCGGCCCGATGCTGGACGATTACGCCGCGGTCATCGCCGACCACATCGTCCATGTCGCCCGCGACGGCGAGGCGTCTGGCGGGACCATCGGCGGCCCAATCCGCGGGGTCGTCGTCCTGATCGAAAAGCCTGATGGCACGATCCTGTTCGACAACATCGCCGTCGCGCCCGGTGCCCAGGGCTCGGGCCTCGGCCGCCTCCTGATGGATTTCGCCGGGGCCGAGGCGGCCCGGCGCGGGTACGCCCGTCTCGACCCCTACACCCACCAGATGATGACCGAGAACATCGAGATCTACGCCCGCCGCGGCTATGTCGAGACCGACCGCCGCACCGAGCGCGGTTTCCCGCGTGTCTACATGG
>JANQGO010000171.1 GCA_028277285.1 Alphaproteobacteria bacterium
GGTTGATCTGCACCAGCTTGTCCAGATAGCTCTGGTCGGCCTCGCGCGACAGCAGGATGGTCGACTTGATCATGAAGCGGGTCATGTCGCCGAGGAAGGCGAGGGCCTCGGCGCTCAGCCCGTCGTCGTTGCGGGCGAACTGGCTCTTCAGATGCGACCACAGCATCGCGTTGTTGGCCAGCACGGCGATGAGACCCTGATGGTCGGCCGGGTTCTGGCGGGCCTGGTCGATCTCGACGGCGGTCTGCAGGAAGGGAAGGGCCAGCTCTTCGTTGAGCGCCAGCCGCGGCTCGTCTTGCGTGATGGTCATCGGCGATACTCCTCGTGCCCTGGTTACTGCCAATGGCAGGATCAAACAGGTTGTCGGTCGGCGTCTTGGGCCGACGTCGCCCGGCCCCCGATCCTCACCTTGGCCAGTCCCGTCGTGTCGCGGACCATCGCCAGCAAGAGTCGGCTCGGCAGCCAGGGGCACGACTAACAGTCCCCTGTTAATCAACACTTAAAGGTGAAAAGGCCGATCGAGCCGACCGCCGGGGCCGACCGCCGGCGTCGGCAGGCCGCCGTCGCGCCGGGCGATTAGCGGTTTCTTAAACGCCCGTAAGATACTGAATATGAACAGGACCCAATGCCGGGAAGCGAGCCTGAAACACTAATGTCCGCGCGATCACATCAATCCGGTCGCAAGGCCGCGCAAACGCCGCTGGCCGATCTGCCGCCCGCCAATACGCGCCGCTGGGTGTCCTCGCGCAAGGCGCGGGTGGTGGCGGCCGTGCGGACCGGGCTGTTGAGCCTGGCCGATGCCTGCCGACGCTACGACCTGACCGTCGAGGAGTTCCTGTCCTGGCAGCGGCTGATCGATGCCCATGGCCCGGCGGGCTTGCGCTCCACCCGTTTGCAGATCTACCGCGACCCCGACCGCCAGCCCGATCCCTGAGCCGTCGCTGTATCCCTATCTCTTGAGAGCACTGTCGGGCATCAGCACGCCGTCCTGCAACAGCGGCGCGTGCCGGCCGGTCAGCCACAGGACGTCGGCCGCGCCGCGCGGCTGGACCGGGTGCCAGGCGCCGTCCGGATCCGGGCTGCGCAGGAAGGGGCGATAGCCGCGCTGGGCCAGGAAGTCGGTGAGGGTCTCGGCGTCGTCGCCGGCGCGGGCCAGTGCGTCGGGCGACAGCTCCAGGAACAGCGCCGGGCGGAGGCGCTCCAGGCAATGCCGGGCGCCGCGCAGCAGGTGCATCTCCCAGCCTTCGATATCGGCCTTGATCAGGTCGAGCCGGCGCAAGCCCAGCTCCAGGACGACATCGTCCAGCCGGCGCAGCGCCACCGGCTCGGCGATGCCGGCCGCGGCGAGGGCGCCGTCGACCAGGCTGGCGGTGCCGAAGCCGGCGGCGCCGGAGCGCTTGATCGGCGTGGTCAGCAGCCGCTCACCGGGCTCGTCGGACAGGCCGAAGGCGTGAATGCGCACATGGGCCAGGCGGTTGAAGCGGACGGCGCGGCGCAGGATGGAGCGGGCATAGCCGCTGGGCTCGAACGCATGCACCGCGCCCGCCGGCACCAGCCGGGCGAACAGCTTGGCGAACTGGCCGCCATGGGCGCCGACATCGACGACCACGGCGTCCGGCGTCAGCAGCCGGCGGAACAGGCCGGTCAGGTCGCGGTGGTGCTGCTGGACGCAGGCCTTGTAGAGATGCGCCAGATAGGTGGCACGGCCGTGCCAGCCCAGCCGCTCCCAATAGGCCCGCATCCATCGGCCCCCGTTCTGCGCAGATGGGGAGGGATGATGGGAAGCGACCGCCCTTTGCCCCTTCTTCGTCCGATCGTCGCTTCGGGGCTGCTGGTATCACACCCGCGAGCGCGTGACGACAGTCATGCGCGAGCGACGGCGCGCCCGGGAACACCGAAACCAGCACCCTGGGCAACGAAGGGCGGCCGTTGGAGCGCTTCGGGCCCCCAGCAGTGGCAGTCAGCGACACCAGACGGGCGCGGTCGTTCTTGATCGGAGCTTTCGCCAGCGGCACGATCAGCCGCGCGATCGCAAACGGGGAATCCCGGCTGAGACCATCGACTGTTGCGCACTCAAGAGGACACGCCCTAGCCAATGACACGCCGGATGTGGCAACGCGCGATGATCGGGCTTGCCCGGTCGCACCGCATGACATGTTTCATGCAGCAGTCCCGCGCCACCTCATTCCTGTCGCGGCGGTTCGTCGCCGGCGGCACGCCGGCCGACGCGGTCGACTATGCGCAAAACCTGTTGGCAGAGCATGGGATCCGAAGCTCGC
This sequence comes from Alphaproteobacteria bacterium, assembly GCA_028277285.1. Lineage (GTDB taxonomy): Bacteria > Pseudomonadota > Alphaproteobacteria > SP197 > SP197 > JANQGO01. Next base: position 2,280 of record JANQGO010000171.1, read on the forward strand.
TCTTCTATCTCGGCGAATATGTCGACGATCGCGGGAAAGTGTCGGAGAACCTGCGAAACAAGCTCGACGTGGCCACCCTGCTGGCTGGTAGCGGGCTCGATCTGCATATCTCTGTTGATCCGACGCAGATCGGCTACCAGGTGGATCCCGCATTATCGTATGCCAACGCCGAGTCGATCGCCGCGCGAATCCGCGCCGGCATTGGCAACCGAGTGGGCGCGCATTGCTTGATGTTCGATATGGAAGATGCCGCCGTGGTCGATCCGACCATCGCCCTGCATGACCATTTGCACGCGCAGGGATATCCGGTGGCGCTGACTCTTCAGGCCTATCTTCGGCGCACGCTCGATGACCTGGAGGCGCAGGTCGCCCAGGGAGCCCGCGTCCGTCTGGTCAAGGGGGCGTTCGCCGCCGATGGAACGGTGGCCCACAGGTCTCAGCAGGCCATCAAGGCCAACTTCCGCAAGCTCATTGCCCGAATGCTGTCGCGCCGGGCCAGGGACCAGGGCTTCTATCCGATCATCGCCACCCATGATACCGACCTTCATGGTTTTGCCCGCACCACTGCCGCTGACCACGGTTGGTCGCCAGGCGAGTACGAGTTCGAAATGCTGCTGGGTGTGCGCAGCGACGTCGCCCGCGCGCTTGCCGCTCAGGGAGAACGGGTGCGTCTCTACACCCCCTTCGGTCGGGACTGGTGGCCCTATGCGGTACGCCGGATCGGCGAGAACCGGCGAAATGCGATACTGCTGGCGCGGTCGCTGATCGCCTAGAGCCGGACGGCGAGTGGTCTTTCTCCAAGCACTGCGCGACCTTCACCCGGACGGTACCGTTTCCTTGCCCGATGATTTAAGCCCATTTCTTGAGTAGGTGGCGTTTGCGGATTAAGTAATGTCGGCTTGATCGCTCAGATGGCGATTTTGGCCGGAGAGCGGATTTCCGCTGCGGGCCCACGAACGACAGGATGCAGGACGGGCGGGCGCTTGCCGAACCGGTGCTTTCGGCAATGTACCGACAGTCTTCCTGACTATTCTTTCTGATCGACCATGAGCTTAGAGGAAGCGGGGTGAGATTTTGCGACCTGCCGTAGCTGAATGTGACGTAGTTGTTTTCCTGGCAATCGAGATTATATTTCTTATAGCCGGAAGATTTCTAATCTGGTTCTTTGATTGGGATATTTCTTTTATATTTGATCTCACAATATATGTTATATTTACTCTGCTTTTAAGTTATATTTTTAGAGCCCGCTTTCCATTAAATAAATTTTCTGTTGATAGAGTGTATTATACGCTTGGGGTATTTGCTGTTGTGTTTTTCGCCATTGCCTCGGAGCACAAAAGACATCTTACTACAACGCACTACCATAATTTATTCAGCACATCTTTTTTGCAGGTGGCGATAAAAGAGATTGAGATTGCGGGAAGAATCTTAGAGACTATTTCAACGTGCCCAGGCTGTTTTGTCGAATCTTTCAATCGCACGATACAGAGTTGGTCAACTTCTCCAGTATGGGCATCGCGTCTTCTTGCCTTGCACTGTGACGACTTCTCAAGTTTTGAGGGCGTGCTACAAGAAGCTCTTGGGGTTCAATTTGATGCAGGGAATGAGGATGCCTTAGAAGAAATGCGCCTGGAATGTGAAAACATCTATAGTTATAATATACCGGCTAATGGCTGGCCAAATATTGATAGCGCCGACGAGCTTTTTGAGAACTTAGCTATGTTGCTCCCGCTGCATTTAGAAGAATTTGTCGCTACTGACACATATTTAAGTTTCTCTCGTAATCTAACATTCGGTGAATATATGTATATTTTGGTTGATTCACAAGGCCAAATTCGAAATGCCGAGGATATTGCTCTCGATATTAACTTCTTATTCGAAGAATTGAATCGAATAAAAGAAGAAATTACCATCGATCCGACGCAATTTGCTGACGGAGAAGAAAATGAATATCTTGTTGACCTATTGAGGCTCAACATTTGGCCGTTCATAGTCATTACTATGATTGGTCTGAAATTGGCGCGATCCGAATCGTGGCCGAGAAATCCATGAGCGATTATTGAGGCACTACAAGAGGGCTAGGGCGTTTTCCGATCAGATGGAATCGCTTTGCGATCCATCTGGCCGGAAAAAAACCCTCACTTCAAAGTTCTAGCGCACTACTTCCGGCCGGACGCGAACGCGTCCGATCGGAAAGTGCGCTAGATGTAGTTCGTCAACGCCATCTCCGAGACGCGGGAGGTGATCTCGTAGGTGGCCTGGAGGTTGCGCTCGAGAAGCTGGTAGCGGGTGATCGCCTCGGCCGGGTCGACGTCGATCAGATTGCCCAGCAGGTCCTTTTCCAGCGCCTGCGTCTCGATATGCCGGGTGATCGAGTTCTCCACGATGATCTGGTGGCTGGCGGCGCGGATATGGGTGCCGGTGATCTCGTCGACGGCGTCGGCGATCACCATGCGCGCCCGCTCGATGTTCTTCAGGTAGAAGGCCTCCTGCTGCTCGGTCGTCGGATCGCCCACCGCCGGCTCGGCGTCCGGCAGCGGCGTCAGCGCGATCATGTGCAGGCCGAACAACAGCTTCTCCAGGCCGCTCTCGGCGGCGGAGAAACCGGTCTCGACGGTCTGGTTGCGGTCGATGCGGGTGCGCAGGCCCTCGTCGATATTGCCGTCGGCGTCGCGCAGCGCGCCGCCCTGGTAGTAGTGGTTCTGATAGGCGTCGTGGGGCGACAGCGTGGTCGGAAAGCTGCCGTCATAGTCGAAGGCAAGGGCGTCCGACGCGGTGCCGATGACGTCCTGGTTGAGGAACCAGAAATAGCCTTGCGCCGAGGGGTCGAACGTCAACAGGTCGTTCGGGTCGCCGGTCAGCGAGGTCCAGGACGGGTCGGTCAGGTCCGCCGCATAGGCGACCGGCGGCGTGTCGGCGTCGAGCCCGCCGAACAGATAGCCGTCGGCCCCCGGCATGTTGAGGTCGCTGACCGCCGTCTGCAGCCAGCCCAGCGCGCTGTTGCGCAGATCGGCCGCCTCCTCGGTGCTGTAGGAGTTGTGGTGGGCGAAGCGCTCGGCATCCCGGGCGATGTCGCCGAGCTGCTCGAGCACCTTGTCGGCCAGCGTCAGCTTGGTCTCGGCCGACTTGGCATTGGTCATGAACATCTCGCGCGCCGCGATGGTCGTGGAGAAGGTCACCACCGCCGCCGGCCGCTCGTAGTCGGAGAAGGACGGTCCCTTCTTGCCGTTCGCGATCTGGTACTCGGTGGTCTGGATGTCGCTCTGGGCCCGCTGGATATAGGCGAGCAGCGTGTCCATGCGCTGGGCGCTGCCGACGGTCAACATGGCACCAGGCTCCTTCGCCGCTACCGCAGCACGTTGTCGAGAATCTCGAACATCTTGTTGACGGTGGACACCACCTTGGCGGCCGCCGAATAGGCGTTCTGCAGCTTGATCATGTTGGTCAGCTCGGCGTGGATGCTGACACCGCCGGTCTGGCTCAGCCGGCTTTCGAGCTGGCCCATGAACAGCTCCTGCACCTCCAGGTCGCGCCCGGCGCTGTCGGCCAGACCGGCGATGGTGCCGACGATCTGGGCGTTGTAGCCCTGGAAGGAGGTCGTCACCTCCGGCAGGCCGGCCGATTGGGGATAGGTGGCGCTGCCCTGGAAGGCGGCGGCCAGCGCGTTGGCGATCGCCACGTCGTTGCTG
>JANQGO010000191.1 GCA_028277285.1 Alphaproteobacteria bacterium
ATGTAACAGGTCGTGCAGCGCACCTCGTCGCTGACCTCAGGCGAGGTGTCGATCACGTGTCCGTTGCGGTCCGGTTGGGCGGCCATGGTTCTCCCGGCGACAAGCCGCCCACGCGCGACGGTGCTTGCCCGTCCCACGGCGGCGGATTTCGGGCGTTAACCTGCCGCGCGGCCCGCCCGCCCGCAAGACCCATTCGAAAATTCGAAGCGGTGGTTCCTTATTTCCACCCCGTCTGGTCTTATGGCCGCTGCCAGCGGGCACCAGGGGCGCCTTGCCATCGCTACGATTAAGAAAACCGCCGACGTGAAACCGGCGCTTCGGATCGACCACGTCGATTCGAGGCTCTACAACGCCGATCTCGCGCCCGTGCCACGCGACAAGCGGCGCTGGGGCTGGTTCGAAATCTTCAACGTCTGGACCAATGCCGCGCAGAGCGTTTTCGCCTACACGCTCGCCGCGTCGCTGTTCCTGACCTATGGCTTGAACGGGTGGGCGGTGTTCGCCGCGATCGTTCTGGCCGGCGTCATCATCATGGTGCTGGTCAACCTCTCCGGCAGGCCGAGCGTCGAGTACGGCGTGCCCTACCCTGTGATGGCGCGCGCCAGCATGGGCGTGTTCGGCGCCAACTTCGTCGCCATGCTGCGCTGCATTGTCGCGATCTTCTGGTATGGCGCGCAGACCTATGTCGGCTCGACGGCCGTCGCGTTGCTGCTTCGAACCGTGTTCGGCACCGATGGCGGCGGAACGTTCCTTGGCTTGAGCCCGGTCGACTGGATCTCGCTGGTCCTCGTCAGCCTGTTCCAGATCGCGCTGTTCTGGCGCGGTATCGAGTCGATCCGGGTCTTCCTGAACTGGGCAGGCCCGGCCGTCTATGCGGTCATGCTGACGCTGCTGGCCATCCTGTGGACCAAGGCCGGAAGCGGCTTGTTATCGGAAGTCGGCACCATCTTCGAGGGCATCGGCCACTATGAGGCCGGCCCGGTCTCCGCGTTCATGGCGATCACCGGCACCATGATCGCGTTCGTGGCGCCGCTGATCGTGAACTACGGCGACTTCTCCCGCTATGTCAGTACGCAAAGCGGGATGAGGCTCGGCAACCTGCTGGGGCTGCCGCTGACCATCGCGTTCTTCGCGCTCATCGCGCTCTTCGTCACCGGCGGCACGGTCGTGGTCTTTGGCGAGCGCCTGACCAACCCGACGGAGATCGTCGGTCGCGTCGACAACCTGGCTCTGACCGTCGTCGCGGCCTTGACGTTCTTTGTCGCCACCGTCGGCATCAACGTGGTCGGCAACTTCGTGCCGCCCGCCAACGATCTCTCCAATCTGTTGCCCAGCCGGATCAGCTTTCGCACCGGCGGCTTGATCACGGCCTTTCTGGCCTTCTTCGTCAGCGCGCTGTGGGTGTCGCTGATCAGCCAGTTCGGCATCACCAGGTTCGTCAGCACCTTGGGCGCGCTCATGGCACCCGCCTACGGCATCATGATCGCTGACTACTACCTGGTTAAAAGACAGCGGCTCGACATCCAGCAGCTGTTCTCAAGCGATCCCAATGGGGCCTACTTCTACAAGGGCGGCTGGAACCACAGAGCGCTCGTCGTCTTCGCGCCCGTGGCGGTGTTCGCGGTTCTCACCGTCTGGCTGCCGCAACTTGCCTTCCTGGCCGGATTCGACTGGCTGATCGGCGCATTGCTGGCCGGCGTGCTCTACTACGCCATCATGCCCAAGGTCGGCCGGAACGGCTAACCCGCCTGCGTCCGGCCAGCGGCGGCCGGACCGTCCGCCCCGAACCACCCCGCGTTGGACGGCGGCAAGGGATCGCGGCCCAGGATCATGTCGGCGGCCTTCTCGCCGATCATCATGGTCGGCGCGTTCAGGTTGCCCGACGGGATCGACGGGATGATCGCGCTGTCGGCGACGCGCAGGCCGTCGATACCGCGCACCCGGCATTCGGGATCGACGACGGCCATGGCGTCTGTCCCCATCTTGCAGGTGCCGCAGGGATGATAGGCGCTCTCGGCGGTTTCGCGGATCAGCCGGTCGATCGCGTCATCGCTGCGCGCGCCGGCCCACGGTTCCTCTTCCGCGCCTCGATAAGGGTCGAAGGCGCGCTGCGCGACGACATCGCGGGCCTGATGCACACAGGCGCGCATGTCGTCGAGATCGGTGGGATCGTCGAAGAAGTTAAAGTCGATCAGCGGCCTGTCGTCGGGATCGGCCGAGGCCAGTCGCACGGTGCCCCGGCTCCTTTCGCGCAACGTGCCGACGCAGACACAGAACCCCGCCCGTTTCGTGCTGGGGCCCCAGCCTTCCAGCAGGAACGGGAAGAAGTGGTACTGGATGTCGGGATGCGGCTGGTCGGGCGTCGAGCGCGTAAAGGCGCCGACCTCGACCTGGTTGGAAGCGCAGATACCGTCGTGCGACAGGAACCAGCGCGCCCCGGCCATCACCTTGTTGAGCGGTTTGGCGTGCCGGTTGAGCGCGTGCTCCCGGCCGGTACCCCACTGCATGTGGACCTCAAGATGGTCCTGCAGGTTGCCGCCCACACCGGGCAGGTCTTGGACCACGTCGATGCCGTGTTCGCGCAGGTGATCGGCGGGGCCGATACCCGACAGCATCAGCAGTTGGGGTGAGGAAAAGGCGCTTGCCGCCAGGATGACCTCGCGCTCCGCACGGAACGTCCGTGCGCTCCCTTTGACGACGACGTCGACACCGACCGCGCGCGTGCCTTCCGTGACAATACGTCGTGTCAAGGCGCCGGTCGTAACGGTGAGGTTCGGCCGCGAGCGGGCCGGGCCGATAAAGGCATGCGCCGTGCTCGCCCGCACGCCGTTCTCGATGTTCATGTCGAACGGCCCGAAACCTTCCTGCTGATAGCCGTTGACGTCGTCGGTCAACGGAAAGCCGGCCTCGCCGCCCGCTTCGACAAAGGCGCGGTTCAAGGGCAGGCGCGTGCCGTACTGCATCGTCGCAAGCGGGCCCGAGCCGCCGCGCCAAGCGTCCTCACCCCGGCTGCTGCGCTCGGACCGTTTGAAATAGGGCAGCACGTCGGCATAGGCCCAGCCCGCCGCGCCCTCGGTTGCCCAGCGCTGGTAGTCGAGCGCATGGCCGCGGATATAGGCCATGCCGTTGATCGAGGACGAGCCGCCCAGCACCTTCCCGCGCGGCTGATAGATGCGCCGGCCGGCCAGGTTCTTCTGGGGCACGGAATAATAGGACCAGTTATAGGGACCGCCGGTGAAGTTCTCGCCATAGCCGGCCGGCATGCGGATCGACCAGTGTTTCGCCTCGCCACCGGCTTCCAGCAGCAGAACGCGGATCTCCGGTTCTTCCGACAGGCGCGCCGCCAGCACGCCGCCGGCCGAGCCGGCGCCGACGATGATGTAGTCGTAAACGCCGTCCGCCATCAGGTCGGCTCGTGCTGCTGGTCGCTCCATTCCGTCGAATAGATGCCCTGCACGTCTTCGACCATGCGCACGTATTGGCGGCTGGCATCGCGCTTGGGCTGCCAGTCCCACGGCGTGCGATGGCCGGTGTTGAGCGCGCGCGAGAGGAACAGCCGGACCTTCTGGCTTTCTTCGACATCGGCCTTGAGCCGGTCACGGTCCCACTGTTTCGCGACCTCGGCGGCAAGTTCGGCCTCGACCTCGGCCGTGTCGGCCTGGCCGGCACGGTTGGTCAGCTCGTCGGGATCGGCCTGGAGGTCATAGAGGACCGGCGGATCGCCGTCGCCGGCGATGTACTTCCAGCGGCCCCGGCGCACCATGAACATCGGACCCGGCGTGCCCTCGCCGCAGTATTCGCTGAACGCCGTGTCGTGCCAGTCGCTCGTGTTGCCCGCAAGGAGCCCGTTCAGCCCGCCGCCATCGATCGGCGCGACCAGATCGGGCATCCGCCCGTCGCCCGCCCATTCCAGAAATGTCGGGAAGAGGTCGATCAGCGAGGTGTTCTG
>JANQGO010000108.1 GCA_028277285.1 Alphaproteobacteria bacterium
GTCGGCCATCTCCACGAGCCCTCGCCCCCGCGTCAGTGGGGGAGAGGGTTGCGCAGGCTTGGGATCGTAAGATCCCTAGCCGGAGCTGGGTGAGGGGGAACCAACGGTCGTCATCAGGCGACCGTTTCTCAACAGATCCTAGATGGCCACGTCAGCTAATAGAGCCGTCCGCCATTGGGCACGGGGCGGTCGACGGCGGCCAACACGACCTCGCCCTCATCGTCGGGGAAACCCAAGGTCAGCACTTCCGACATCATGGGTCCGATCTGGCGTGGCGGAAAGTTGACCACGGCCGCGACCTGGCGTCCGAGCAGATCGTCCAGCGTGTAGTTGGCGACGACCTGGGCCGACGTCTTGCGCACGCCGATCTCCGGACCGAAATCGATCTGCAGCCGGAAGGCCGGCTTGCGTGCCTCGGGAAAAGGCTCGGCCGCGATCACCGTGCCGACACGGATGTCGACTTTCAGAAAATCATCGATACCGATCTGCTCGGCCGCGGCACCCGTCATGCGGGCTGTTCGACGGCATCGTCCTGACGGTCGTCACCTCGGCGCGGGCCCATGCGGCAGAGCGCCGCGCAAAGCCTGTCGACCTGGCCCAGCCGCTTGTCGAGCAAGGCCATGGTCTTGCCCATGTCCTCGCTGTCATCGGCAAGCCATGTGCGCATGACATCGGCATAGAGCGCCATCAGCCCCTTGATCCGGACCCGTCCGGCCAAACCGGAGGTATCGATCCGCGCGGCCTCCAGCATCCACGCCATGGAACGCATCAGGCGGCAGGCGCTGCCCATCATGGCGCAGGGATCGGCACCGCAATCGCGCACGATCGCGCGGACCGCGTCCTTGTGCGGCGCCAGCGCGTCGAACCGGCGCATCAAGACGTCGAACAGACGGTCGCGAACGCTCTCGGCGGCCAGATCGGCACGGTCGCCGGCCAGAACGGCATCGTCGATCTCGTCAGAAAAGGCTTCAAGAATGGCTGCCTTCGAGCCGTAGGCTTCGTGCACCTGGGCGAGCGTCATGCCGCCTTCCGCGGCGATATCGGCAAGCGTCAGGTCACGCCAACCGCGCTGTGCGGCGAGATTCAGCGCCGTAGCCAGCGCTGTCTTCGGTACGTCGGCCTTCTTCACCATGGTCAAGCCTCCCACAGGTCATGTCAGGGACCCCCATGGGTGAATCTAGGGTGGCTGGCGCCTTATGCCAACGCTCAACTGTTTAGTTGGCGAGTTCCTTCGAACGGCGGGTCGCCGCGGCGATGGCGCTGTCGAACAGGGGCTGCAGACCGTTTTCGGCCATCAGGACCGCCAGCGCTTCAGCTGTGGTGCCGCCCGGGCTGGTCACCGCGCGGCGCAATTCCTCGGCCGATTGGTCGGAAAGGCGCGCCAACTGACCGGCGCCCTCGACAGTGGCGCTGGCCAGCCGCGCGGCAACGTCGGACGGCAATCCGTTGGCCGCGCCCGCCTTGGCCAGGATCTCGATCAGCAGAAAGACATAGGCCGGACCGCTGCCGGAAAGCGCGGTGACCGGATCCATCAGGGCTTCGTCGTCCAGCCACACGGTCTCGCCGACCGTCGCGGCAAGCGCATCGGCGGCGGCACGCTGCGCGCCGGACACACGGGCGTTGGCGACCAGGGCTGTGATGCCATGGCCGACTGCCGCCGGCGTGTTCGGCATCGATCTGACGATCGCGGTGTTTTCGCCGAGCGCACGCTCGAAGAAACCGATCGTCGTTCCCGCCGCGATCGAGAGGACCAGCGCGCCGGCATCGGCGAAACGCTGCAACCCGGCGACCGCATCCGCCATCACCTGCGGCTTGACGGCGACCACGATGACGGAGGGCGCAAAGCCGGCCGGCACGTCGCCGGCATCACTGACGACGGCAACGCCGTGGTCGGCCGCGATGCCCTCGGCGGTCGCCTCGGCCGGTTCGATGACGACGATGTCGTCGGCGTCGATGCCTTGGCCGCGCCACCCTGCCAACATGGCGCCACCCATCTTGCCGCAACCGACCAGCAGCACGGGGAACGCGTCGGAAAGCATGGGGTCAGGCTTCGCCGACCGGATCGATGATGGCGGCGCTGACGGCGTCTTCGGCGGACTTGCCGTCGCCGATCACGTATTGGAAGGCGGGATAGAAACGTTCGGATTCAGAGATCGTGATGTCGATCAGATCGGCCAGCTGCTCGTCGGTCGGCATGTCGTGACCGCCCAGCAACAGCGCGTGCCGGTAAGTGATCACGCGCTCACCGCTGAACAGGTCGAAATGGCCGACCCACAGGCGCTCGTTCACATAGGCCAGCAGGCGGCAGACCTCCGAAAGCCTGTCTTCCGGCACCTTCAGGTCGAAGGCGCAGGACAACATCAGCGCATCAAGCTCGCCCTCCCAGCCGAACCACATGCGGTAGGCGCACCAGCGGCCCTCGATCTCGACGGCGATTTCGTTCTCGGCCAGGCGCTCGCACGCCCACGCATTGGCCGTGACAAACCGCTCGACCATATCCAGCGGGTGCTGGTCCGGGCCGGTCGCCTCTTCTTCCAACAAATCCGTCACTGCGCCTCTCCTTGTCGAGGCACGGTAAAGCCTTACCGCGATGGAGGTGAAGGGGATGCACTGTCTGGCAGCATCGACACAAAGGTCAGCCTGCCAGACGGTTCTTGTCCCATCAACTGGCTTTCTGCGCCTTTTTTGTACCCGTTGTGGACGTTTTCTTTCGTTTGGAGGAGGCCGATCCGCCTATCTTTTTCGCTGATTCCAGAGCTTCCACCCGCGCCTCGAGCGCCTCGATGCGCGCGCTCAGCCGCTCGTTCTCCTGGCGCGCCAGAGCCGCCATGTCGCGGACGACCTCGAAATCCTCACGGTTGACCAAGTCCATGCGCTCGAAGACGCCCTCAAGCTGCTGGCGCAGGCGCGCCTCGACCTCTTCGCGCACGCCGGACGCCGCGGTCACCGCGCCGCTCAGGACACGCGCGAAATCGTCCAGTATCCGGTTGTCGGTTTGCATGGTGACTTCTCCAGGTTTGATGGGCGTCATATGGCCTGATCGCGCCATAACCGCAACCGTTCGGTCACGATCGGTTGAATTGAGATGCCAAATGGGCCAGAACCGGGCGATTTCGTCGATCGATAGATGCTGGAGAAGCGATTCAAAGACGGGTTTATCTGCTCTAAGGTCGCGGTCGCCAAAGCTCCGGAAGCTTCATGCACGCACTTGCCCTCGCCTTTCCCGAGATCGATCCGACACTGGTCCAGATCGGCCCCTTCGCCATCCGCTGGTATGCGCTCGCCTATGTGGCGGGCATCCTGCTTGGCTGGGGCTATGCCATTGTGCTGGCGCGCCGGTCGCCGGTCGCCATCGACCGCAAGACGATCGACGATCTGCTGCTATGGATCACGCTGGGCATCGTTCTGGGCGGGCGTCTGGGCTACGTCCTGTTCTACAAGCCCGGCTACTACATCCACCATCCCGGCGAAATCTTCGCCGTGTGGGAAGGCGGCATGGCGTTCCACGGCGGCCTGCTGGGCGTCATCCTGGCCTTCACGATCTTTGCCCGCATCAAGAAGATCCCGGTCCTGGCGCTGGGCGACATCGTCGCCTCGGTGGTGCCGATCGGCCTCTTCCTGGGGCGTTGCGCCAACTTCATCAACGGCGAGCTGTTTGGCCGCGTCACCGACGTGCCCTGGGCCTTCGTCTTTCCCCATGGCGGTCCGGAGCCGCGCCACCCCAGCCAGCTCTACGAGGCCGCGCTGGAGGGCCTGGTGCTTGGCCTCGTGGTCTACTGGGCATGGCGGGCGACATCGCTCAGGCTGCGTCCGGGTGCCATCGGCGGGCTGTTCCTGGCCGGCTACGGCATCTCCCGCTTTGTCGTCGAGTTCTTCCGTGAGCCGGACGCGCATCTCGGTTTCCTGTTCGCCGGCGCGACCATGGGCCAACTGCTGTCGCTGCCGATGATCGTGATCGGTCTGGCCCTGATAATCTGGGCGAAACCCTATGTCGCGCCCGCCCAGGAAGCGCCGGCGAAAGCCAAGCCCTCCAAAGCCAAACGCAAGAAGACGTGAGCGACCTGGCGGCCATGCTGCATCAGCGCATCGCCCGCGACGGCCCGATCGGGGTCGATGCTTTCATGGCCGAGGCGCTCGGCAACGCCGCGTTCGGCTACTACATGCATCGTGACCCCTTCGGCCGCCAGGGCGACTTCGTCACCGCGCCGGAAACCAGTCAGATGTTCGGCGAACTGCTGGGGCTGTGGTGTGTCGACGCATGGCAGCAGGCCGGCGCGCCGCAGCGCGCGTTGCTGATCGAAATGGGTCCGGGCCGCGGCACCTTGATGGCCGATGCGCTGCGCGCGATGGCCGTGCTTCCCGCCGCGCGCGATGCCTTTGCGGTTCATCTCGTCGAGACCAGCCCGCATCTGCGTGGCATACAGCGCACAGCGCTGGCCGATCAAGAGATCGCGTGGCACGATAGGCTGGACGACATCGATGACGGCTGCCCGGCCTTCGTCATCGCCAACGAGTTCTTCGATGCCCTGCCGGTGCGTCAGTTCGTCGCCACCGCGTCCGGATGGCGCGAGCGTCTTATCGCCAGCGACGGTGAGGTCTTCTCGCCGGTGCTGGCCGAGGCGGCGACGGTGAACGGCCTGCCGCCGCTGGCCCCGGCCGGCCGCGTGACCGAAATCTCGCCGGTTCGCCAAGCGATGATGACATCGCTGGCCGGACGGTTGGCGCGCGACGGCGGCGCGGCCCTGGTGATCGATTTTGCCGGTAGCGGCGACACACTGCAGGCCGTGCGCGATCACCGTCACGCCGAGCGTTTCGCCAGTCCCGGTGACGCCGACCTGGCTGCCGCCGTCGACTTTGGCGCGCTGACCGAGGCCGCCGAAGACATCGGCGCGTCCTGTTTCGGCCCGGTCGATCAAGGCGCCTTCCTCAAACAACTCGGCATCGAAGCCAGGGCCTCGACCCTCGCCCAATCGGCCAACGACGAGCAAAGGGCGCAGATTGCCGCCGGGTTCGCCCGCCTGACCGGCGACGATGCCATGGGTCGCCTCTACAAGGTCCTCGCGCTGGCCGGCGCGCGCGCCGTGACGCCGGCAGGCTTTGGAGACGCGCCATGATCACCGCCAGCGCGCTTGACGGCGGCGGCCTGTGCCACGGCTTTTTTGATCGCACCGGCGGTGTCAGCAGCGGCATCTACGCGACGCGCAATTGCGGTTTCGGTTCCGACGACCACCGCGACGCCGTCGCCGAGAACCGGCGCCGCGTGACCAACGCCTTGGGCGTCGGCGACGACCGGCTGTGCACGCTTTATCAGATCCACAGCGACCAGGTGGTCACCGTGCGCGCGCCGGACGACGTCGCGGGCCAGAAAGCCGATGCGATGGTCACGGCCGAGCCGGGCATCGCGCTTGGCGTGCTGACCGCCGATTGCGCGCCCATTCTGTTCGCCGACCGCCAAGCCAAGGTGGTCGGCGCGGCCCATGCCGGCTGGAAGGGCGCGCTTGTCGGCATCGCCGAGGCGACCGTCGATGCCATGGTGTCGCTGGGCGCCAAGCGCGAAGACATCGCGGCCATGATCGGCCCGTGTATTGCGCCCGCGTCCTATGAGGTGGGGCCGGAGTTTCGGGCCCGCTTTGTCGACGCCGGCCCCGCCAACGCACGTTTCTTCACCGAATCGAAGCGGGCCGGCCATGCCATGTTCGATCTGCCGGGTTACCTGCTGGCCCGGCTTTCGCTGCTTGGCCTGCGCTCAACGAGCTGGACGGGTCACGATACGTGCGCCGACAGCGAGCGTTTCTTCAGCTATCGCCGCAGCGTCCATCGAAGCGAACCGGACTACGGCCGACAGGTCTCGGCTATCGCGTTGGCACCCAGCCAACCAGGGTCGTTATGACGGGGCTAGGCGACGGACGGTTCGGGATCGGCTTGCGCGACCGGCGGCCGCCGGTTTCTGACGGCGAAGTGCAGGACGGCATAACCGAGCGTGCCGGACAAAATCGATCCGGAGAGCACGCCGAGCTTCACCATGTTGACCTGCTCGACACCGTTGAATGCCAGGCCGCCGATGAACAGACTCATGGTAAAGCCGACACCGGTCAGCAGGCAGACGCCATACATCATGGGCCAGGTACAGCCCTCCGGCAGGCGCGCGATGCCCAGTTTGATGATCAACCAGGCGCCGCCGAAGACGCCGATCTGTTTGCCGACGAAGAGCCCGAGCGCGACGCCAAGCGGGATCGGCGCCATCATCGCCTCGACACTAACGTCGCCGAGATAAAGGCCCGCATTGGCAAAACCGAAGACCGGCAGGATACCGAAGGCAACCCAGGGGTGCAGACCGTGCTCCAGACGCCTGAGCGGCGAGCGCCCGTGTTCATCCTGGGCCTTGAGCGGGATCGCCATGGCCAGCGCGACGCCGGCCAGTGTCGCGTGCACGCCGGACTTCAGAACGCAGACCCACACAAAAAGACCGATCAGCATATAGGGCGTCAGCCGCGTCACGCCCAGAAGGTTCAGGACGACCAGGCCGATCAACCCGAGCGCCGAGATGGCCAGCGACAGCACCGAGAGATCGGCGGTGTAGAAGATCGCAATGACGACAATGGCGCCAAGATCGTCCAGGATCGCAAGCGCGGTCAGGAAGATCTTCAAGGTGACCGGCGCGCGGCTTCCCAACAGCGCCAGGATGCCCAAGGCGAACGCGATGTCGGTCGCCGCCGGAATCGCCCAGCCGCGCATAGCCTGGGCATCGCCTATGTTAAAGATGGTGTAGACCAGAGCGGGCACTGCCATGCCACCGATGGCGGCAATACCGGGCAGGATGATCTGATCGCGCGACGACAGGTCGCCCTCCATGACCTCGCGCTTCAGCTCCAGACCGACCAGAAAGAAGAAAACCGCCATGAGCCCGTCGTTGACCCACAGCAGGAGCGGCTTGGAAATATCCAGCGTACCGACCGAAACGACGACGGGCGTGGTCAAGAGCAGATCATAAATGTGCGAAAGACCCACGTTTTCGACCAGAATAGCCAGCACGGCCGCGGCCATGAGCACCATGCCCGCAGCACTTTCCAGCTTCAGAAAATCACGCAACGTAGGTAACGCCATCTCTTCAAATCACCCTTTGCCGTTCTAGCTATAGGTAACCCGGCTTCCGATTGGAACTCTATGTCATACTTGTACGTCTTCGTCGGCCTGATTTTGTTGTTCTTGGGCGGCGAACTCCTGGTCCGTGGCAGCGTCGCCCTGGCTTTGAAACTTGGCGTTTCGAAGCTGATCGTGGCCGTTGTTCTGGTCGGGTTCGGAACATCGGCACCGGAAGTCCTGGTTAGCATTGAGTCGGCCGTCCTGGGTCATCCCGAGCTGGCGCTGGGCAACGCGGTCGGCAGCAACATCGCCAATATTCTTTTGATTGTCGGTGTCAGCGCCGCCATTGCGCCAGTTGTTGTCAAGCGCGCACAGGTCAACCATGACATGTGGCTGGTGCTCTTGGTGACGGCAGCCTTCGTCGCCGCCGGTTTGATCAGCGAGTTGACGTTCTGGCACGGCCTGGTGATGTTGACGTGTCTTGGCATCTACGTTTGCCACGGCTACCGGCGCGCACGGCGTACGGACACCGCCGATCTGACAGCAGAGACCGAAATCGACCCGGAAACGATGGCGCTGAGCCACGCCATCGTCTTTGCCATCGTCGGCCTGATCCTGCTGATCGTCGGCGCTGATCGCCTGGTCGCTGGGGCCGTCCTCATCGCTCATGAACTCGGCGTGCCCGAGGCCGTGATCGGCCTGACCATCGTCGCCATCGGATCGTCCCTGCCCGAACTCGCGATCTGCGCCGCGGCGGCACGGCGGCGCGAGCCTCTTGTCGCCATCGGCAATGTCCTGGGCAGCAACATATTCAACCTGCTGGGTGCGATGGGCGTGGTCGCGCTGATCACCAATGTCGGCATCGCCGAGACCATGATCGGGCTCGATCTCGTCATCATGCTGGCGATGACCGTCGCGCTCGCGATCCTGCTGCTTTATGTCAATCGCATTGGCCGCACCACCGGCCTATGCTTTGTCGGAGCCTACTGTCTTTATCTGGCCGGGCAGTTCGACGTCTTCTAAGGCGTTCCGGGGACCGGCCTTCAGAACCTGGGGGATGGCCTGATGGTCCTGCATTTCGACCATGATGAGTACGCGGCGCGCCAGAAGCGAACGCTGGATCAGATGGCGAGCGACGGCCTCGACGGTCTTTTGATGTTCCGGCAGGAAAGCATGTACTACCTGACCGGCTATGACACCCAGGGCTTCGTCTATTTCCAATGCCTGGTGCTGACCGCCGACGGCCGGTTCGTCCTGCTGACCCGCGCGCCGGACCTTCGTCAGGCCCACCACACCTCGACCCTCGATGATGTCCGCATCTGGGTCGACCGTGCCGGCGCCGATCCGGCCGCCGAGTTGAAGGACCTGCTGCGCGATTTGGGCCTTCAGGGCAAGACGCTCGGTATCGAGCTTGAGTCCTACGGCCTGACCGGCCGCAGCTGGGAGCGCCTGCGCACCACGCTGGACGGCTTCTGCCGGCTGGAGGACGCCTCGGACTTGGTCAACCGGCTGCGTATCGTGAAGAGCCCGGCTGAACTGGCTTACGTGAAGAAGTCCGCGGAACTCGGCGATCTCGCGCACGCGGCCGCGCGGGACATCGCGGGTCCCGGCGTCTTCGAAGGCGATGTCCTGGCCGCCATGCAGGGCGCCGTCTTCAAGGGCGGCGGCGACTATCC
The DNA here is from genome assembly GCA_028277285.1 of Alphaproteobacteria bacterium. Lineage (GTDB taxonomy): Bacteria > Pseudomonadota > Alphaproteobacteria > SP197 > SP197 > JANQGO01. Next base: position 8,760 of record JANQGO010000108.1, read on the forward strand.
GGCGGCGCACTGGATCGTCGGCTCGGGCGAGAACGCGCTTCTATGCCGCTACTACACCGGACGGCGAACGCTGTCGGAGAACGACCAGCTGATGCTGGAGTTCGCCGCGACCTATCGGCATTACCATACGGCCCAGATGTGCACGATCCTGATCGGCGATGCCGATCCCGAGCACACCGCCATGCACGAGGCCTGCCAGGAAGCGCTTGCCGCCTGCGAGGCGACGCTCAGACCCGGCGCCACCATGGGCGACGTCTTCGACGCCCATGCGCGCGTCATGGATGACCACGGCTACCGGGCCCACCGGATGAACGCCTGCGGCTATTCCATGGGCTCGACCTTCCCGCCCAACTGGATGGATTGGCCGATGTTCTATCACGGCAACGATGTGGAGATCGTGCCGACCATGACCTTCTTCCTGCACATGATCCTGATGGACAGCGACAGCGGGCGCGCCATGGCGCTGGGTGAGTCCGTGGTCGTTACGGACGATGGCTGCGAACCGCTCAACAAGGCGCCCCTGGATCTGTGCCGCCGCTGACGCCATGCCCCACATCATCATCTTCGTGTTCCTCTTGATCCTGGGCCTGATGGCAAGCTGCATTCTGATGTGAAGTCTGTTCAGATCAGGCGTGGTCGTGCGGGCAACCCGTCGACGGACGTATCGTTCGCGCCCCACGCCTGCTAGAAGTGCCCTTCCTGCCTCTCCCTGACGGGTCGTCGATGTCGGATATCGTGCTGTCAGCCCCGGCGCGTTTTCGCAGCCTGTTTGCCGCCATCGTCGCGATGGGCGTGACCTCGGCCATCTACAGCCTGTCGCTGCCGCTGTTCGCCACCCGGCTCGACGAGATGGGCCATTCGGAGACCGTCATCGGCATCAACACGGCCGCGCAGGCAATCGCGCTGATCGCCGTTGCGCCGTTTGGACCGGCCCTCTTGCGCCGCTTCGGGCCGGCGATCCTGATGCTGTGGATGCTGGCGCTGACCTTCGTCTTTGCGCTGCTGTGTCCGCTTTACGAGGACGCCTGGTTCTGGCTTGTCATGCGGCTCCTGATCGGCGCGGCGACCGGCATCCTGTGGATCGCCGGCGAGGCCTGGATCAACGAGGTGGCCGACAACGAGAGCCGGGGCCGGATCCTGGCGCTCTATGGTATCTCCGGCGCCGCCGGCACCATGCTGGGCTTCGCCGTCCTCTACCTGGCAGGTCATGAGGGCTGGGTGCCCTTCATCGTGATCGAAGTCATGATCGTCGCCTGCGCGCTCGCCATCGTCCCCGCCGTCAAGGTCGCGCCGCCGTTCCGCGGGCGGGCGTCCCAGACCATGCTGCGTCTGGCCTTGCGGGCGCCGACACCGATGGTGATCAACCTCCTGGTCGCCCTCACCTTCGGCTCCCTGGCGAGCTTCATGCCGATCTATGGCCCCGATGTCGGCCTGCCCCTTCAGGACATCTTCCTGCTGCTGGTCTGCCTCAGCGCCGGCGGCATGCTGCAATATCCCATCGGCTGGCTGGCCGACAAAGTGAACCGGCGCCTGCTGGCCATCCTGATCATGGTCATCATGGCGGTCATGTTCGTCATCATGCCCGTGGCCCTGCACGATCCGATCCTGCGCTGGCCTTACGTCGTCGTCTTGGGCGGCGCCATGATGGGGCTCTACACCATGGGCCTCATCCTTCTGGGCGAACGCTTCCGCGGCATCGATCTGGGTTCGGCGACAACGCTGTTCCAGGTCATGTGGAATGTCGGCATGGTGGCCGGCCCGTTCGCGGTCGGCACGGCGATGGACGTCGCCGGCGCCACGGCCTTGCCCTGGACATTGGTCGCGACCTACGTCGTCGTCATCGGCTTCACGGCGCTGCGCGGGCGCCGGCACCACGACCCTTGAGCGACATTGTTCTGACACCGCCTCAGCGGCGCCGGGGGATGGTTGCGGTCATCGCCTGCATGACCGTCACCGCCTTGATCTATGGCCTCTCTTGGCCGCTGTTCGCCCTGCGTCTCGAAGAGATGGGCGTCAGCGAATCGGCGATCGGCTGGAACGCCGCCGCCCAGGCCATCGCGATCGTCGCCGTCGCGCCGATCATGCCGTGGCTGCTGAACCGTTTCGGCGCCGCCTGGGTGATGATCGTGTCGATCCTGGCCGGCGTCGTCGCTTTGATGCTGTGTCCGCTGCTGCCCGACGAGGACGTCTGGTTTGTCCTGCGCCTGTTCATCGGCGCGTTCGGCCACATGATGTGGATCGCCGGCGAAACCTGGATCAACCAGATCGCCGAGGAAAAGAGCCGCGGACGGACCATGGCGCTTTACGGGATGGCGCTGGGTCTGGGCTCGGCAATCGGCCCGACCGTGCTGACCTTTGTCGGCATCGAAGGCTGGATGCCGTTCGTTCTGGCCGCCGGCCTGACCCTGGTGTCGACCATCCCGATTGCCATGGCGCTCGACAGCGTGCCGCCCCGCGAGCCCGACCATGGCGGCGCACACGGCCATGCCTGGCATTCGGTGGTCCGCTCGCTGTTTCACGCCCCGCTGCCCATGCTGCTGAACCTGTGTTTCGCGCTGATCTTCGGCGCCGTCTGGACGTTCCTGCCGATCTATGGGCCCGTGGTCGGTCTGGATGCCGATACCGCGATCATGTTCCTGACCCTGCAGAGCCTCGGCGGCATCGTCATGCAATACCCGATCGGCTGGGTCGCCGACCGGATGGACCGGCGCCTGCTCAGCGTTATCCTGGTCGGGGCATCGTGCGTCTCCTATCTCTTCATGCCGGGCGCACTGGCCGACCCGTTCTGGGCCGGCCCCTATATCTTCTTCCTGGGCGGCTTGTCGGGCGCGATCTACAGCCTGGCCCTGACCCTGATCGGCGAGCAATTCCGCGGCGCGTCGCTGGCCGGCGCCTCCACCATGTTCACGGTGATGTGGAATGTCGGCGCCTTTGTCGGGCCGCCGGCAACCGGCACCGCGATGGCGGTCGGCGGCCTGGAGGCTTTCCCCTATGTCCTGGTCGTCATGACGCTGATCTTCCTGCCCGTTACGGTGACGAGCTACCTGCGCCGGAAACGGGCGCTGGAAGGGAACTGAGCCATCCCCAAGTGGCCCTGTTATGGCGTTTACAGGTTGGGACCCCTTTGCTAAGAGTCCGGCGCCCCGGGCTGACCAACGAATTCCGCACATATGAAACTTGTCGCTTGCAACAGCAATCGGCCACTGGCCGAGGCGATGGCCGCTTCGTTGGGTGTCGAACTGACCAACGCCAGCGTCCGCCGCTTCAGCGACATGGAGATCTTCGTCGAGATCCACGAAAATGTTCGCGGCCAGGATGTATTTGTGGTTCAGTCTACATCCTATCCGGCTAACGACCATCTGATGGAGCTGCTGATCTGCATCGATGCGCTGCGCCGCGCCTCGGCACGCCGGATCACCGCCGTCATCCCCTATTTCGGCTATGCCCGCCAGGACCGCAAAGTCGGCTCCAGGACGCCGATTTCCGCCAAATTGGTGGCCAACCTGATCACCATGGCGGGCACCAACCGGGTTCTGACGATGGACCTGCACGCCGGCCAGATTCAGGGCTTTTTCGACATTCCGCTGGATAATCTCTACGCCGCGCCGGACTTCGAAAAAGACATCATGGAGAACTTCAACGGCGGCGATCTGATGATCGTTTCGCCGGATGTGGGCGGCGTTTTCCGGGCCCGCGAGATCGCCAAGCGGCTTGACGGGGACCTGGCAATCGTCGATAAGCGCCGTGAACGCGCCGGCGTCTCGGAAGTCATGCACATTATTGGCGATGTCGAGGGTCGGCGCTGTATTTTGGTCGACGATATCGTCGATTCCGGCGGCACCTTGTGTAACGCCGCCCAGGCCCTGAAGGATGCGGGCGCGACCAGCGTCAGCGCCCATATCGTTCACGGTGTGCTGTCAGGCGGTGCCGTCGGCCGGATCGAGGCCTCAGTGCTGGACAGCCTGACCATCACCGACTCGATCCAGCCGACCGAGGCGGTCCGGGTCGCCGAGAAGATTCGTGTGGTCTCCGTCGCCAAACTGATGGCCGAGGCCATTCGCCGCATCAGTGACGAAAGCTCGGTGTCGAGCCTGTTCGACTGACCGCGGCCAAGGTTTTTTGGAGGAGATGATCCATGGCTGAAGAAGCCTCGATTGCAGCTGAGCTGCGTGAAACGCCGGGCAAGGGCGCCGCGCGTGCGGCGCGGCGCGCCGGCAAGATCCCCGGCGTCGTCTATGGCAGCGGCCAGGACAACGTGATGATCGAGCTTGACCGCGATCTGATGAACCGCGAAGTCAGCAAGCCCGGCTTCTATAACCGCCTCTACCAGCTCGATATCGTCGGCAAGACCGTTAACGTTCTGCCCCGTGAGCTGCAGGTGCATCCGGTCACGGACGCCATTCTGCATGTCGACTTCCTGGCGGTCAGGGCCGACGCGACCGTTACGGTGAACGTCCCCGTCGTCTTCCTGAACGAAGAGGAGTGCGAGGGCCTGGTCCGCGGCGGCGTCTTGAACGTGGTGCGCCACGAGATCGAGGTGAACTGCCCGGCCAACGCCATTCCCGAATCGATCGAGATCGACCTGACCGGCCTCGATATCGGCGACAGCGTCCATATCAGCATGGTCAAGCTGGCCGATAACGTCGCCCCGACCATCGACGACCGCGATTTCACCATCGCCACCATTGCCGCGCCGACAATCATCACCGAGGAAGAGGAAGCCGGCGAGGAAGGCGAAGAAGGCGAGATTCCGGAAGGCGAGGAAGGTGCAGCCGAGGGCGAAGGCGAGGGCGACGGCGACAGCGGGGATGCCGGCGGCGACGCCGAGGACTCCTAAAGCCTCCACCCAACCAGGTGAGCCATGTTGTTGCTTGTAGGCCTCGGCAACCCGGGGCCCGACCACGCGCGTGATCGCCACAATATCGGCTTTATGGCCGCCGACCGGATCGCCGAGGACTGGGGTTTCGGCCCGTGGCGCCGCCGCTTTCAAGCCGACACCGCCGAAGGACGATTGGACGGCAAGAAGACGCTGCTGCTGAAGCCCGTCACGTTCATGAACGAGTCCGGGCGCGCCGTCGGCGAAGCCGTGCGTTTCTTCAAGATCGATCCCGATGACGTCGTCGTCCTCTATGACGAGATCGATCTGGCGCCCGGCAAGGTCCGCTGCAAGCAGGGCGGCGGTCACGCCGGCCACAACGGGATCCGCAGTCTGCATGCCCATATCGGGCCGGACTATCGGCGCGTGCGCATCGGCGTCGGGCACCCGGGCAGCAAGGAGCGGGTCATCGGCCATGTGCTGAGCAGTTTCACAGCCTCCGACAAGGACTGGCTGAACCGCCTGCTCGACGCCATATCCGATGCAGCGCCGCTGTTGGCGGAGCACAACGACGAGAAGTTTCAATCCCAGGTCGCCCACCTGTCGCAACCGCCGAAACCGAAGAAACCGGCGCAAAAGGCCGACCCGATGAACGAGGACAGAAATGGGAATTAGGTGCGGCATCGTGGGCTTGCCCAATGTCGGCAAATCGACCCTGTTCAACGCCCTGACCGCGACCGGCGCGGCGCAGACCGGCAACTTTCCGTTCTGCACCGTCGACCCGAATATCGGCCGGGTCGCGGTGCCCGACAGCCGACTCGAAGCCATCGCCGGCATTGCCCAGCCCGCCAAGGTCATCGCCAACCAGATCGAGTTCGTCGATATCGCCGGGCTGGTGCGTGGCGCCAGCCAGGGCGAAGGCCTGGGCAACCAGTTCCTGGCCAATATCCGCGAGGTCGACGCGGTCCTGCACCTCGTGCGCTGTTTCGAGGAGGGCGAGGTCGCCCATGTCGACGGCTCCGTCGATCCGATCCGCGACATCGAGACGATCGAGACGGAATTGATGCTGGCCGATCTGGAGAGCCTGGAGAAACGCCAGCAGAGCACCGAGAAACGCGCGAAGACCGGCGACAAGGAAGCCAAGCTGGACCTGGTGCTGATCGAACGCACGCTGGCGGCGCTGCGCGACGGCAAGCCTGCCCGGTCGGTCGAGATTGCCGATGACGAGGCCAAGCGGTTCCGCATGCTGCAACTCCTAACGTCGAAGCCGCTGCTCTATGTCTGCAATGTCGATGAGGCCGACGCCGCCGATGGCAACCGGCACACCCAGGCGGTGGCCGAACGCGCGGCGGCCGAAGGCGCGCAAAGCGTCGTGGTCTCGGCCAAGATCGAATCCGAGCTGGCCGAGATCGACGATGCCGATGAGCGCGCGATGTTTTTGGCCGAACTGGGCTTGGAAGAGGCCGGACTGGACCGCGTCATCCGCGCCGCTTACCGCCTGCTTGGCCTGATCACCTTCTTCACCGCGGGCCCGAAGGAAGCGCGCGCCTGGACCGTGCGCGACGGCGCCAAGGCGCCGGAAGCCGCCGGCGAAATCCACACGGACTTCGAGCGCGGCTTCATCTGCGCGGAGACCATTGCCTATGACGACTATGTCGCGCTGAACGGCGAACAGGCCGCCAAACAGGCCGGCAAGATGCGCCAGGAGGGCCGCGAGTACCTGGTGCGCGACGGCGACGTCCTGCTCTTCCGCTTCAACGTGTAAGGGTGACGTCCGGGATCCCTTGACTACGGCCGATAGGTCATGGCCCATCGGTCCTTTCCACTCCAAGCGTCAAAGACATGCCCATATCCGCGCCGACGCGCGAGGTTTTCAACGCCGACAAGGAGTTCCTGTTGGCTTGCAAGGTCGGCCGTTTCCATGACCGCCGTCAGTTTCTTCACGAAGTCATCGACCTGCCAAGGCAGGTCCGCGAGCGGATAAGCTTCAAGTTCCAGGACGACGTAGCCGAGGAACGGACGATGCCGGCCTTCGAAGGCAAACATCAGGTCAAGCAGGTGGAGCATTGAATCGGCGGCTTCCAAATGAGCGCCCAAAACATGACCGTTCTTCAAGCACTTAACGGCGCGGTAGGTGCTGTTCACATAGCTGTCGATCTTGCGCTCGAGGAAGTCGCGCAGGTGCTCGGGCGGAATACGTCCCTTCTCCTTGATGATTCGCTTCACATCGTTCGAACGATCGAACACGACGTCCACATGAGCGTAGTCGTAGCGGTCCCCGTGGTCACGGCTCTCCCACGATGCGTAGTCCTGAAAACCGCTCAGTGACGTGACGAAGAGGTCGACACCGGCCAGGTCGAGGGCGCCATAGCGCGCCATGGCCTCATCCAGCGCAGCGTCTTGAACAACCAGCGTTACATCATGATCGGAGTCCGGCACATCAAACGCCTTGCCGCGTGACCCCAACAGCAGAAAGGCGAGAACATCGTCGTCGCCCTCGGCCAACTCGCGCAAATGCTGGTACGTCGTCATTTCGGGAGAGTACCATCTCGGACTTGCCGCCGCCTCGGCACCTTGAGACCAGGCGGCTCTTGCCCGAAGGGAGATGTCGACATGGCGGACTGGATGAACCTGACGGCCGACGATGGCCACACCTTCGCCGCCTACCGCGCGACACCGGACGGCACCCCGCGCGGCGCCGTCGTGCTGTTGCAGGAGATCTTCGGCGTCAATGGCCATATCCGCGGCTTGGTCGATGGTTTCGCCGCCGACGGCTACGACACCATCGCGCCGGCCCTCTATGACCGGATCGAGGCGGGCATCGAACTCGGTTACGCCGATGAGGACGTGACCAAGGGCCGCGACCTGCGCGGTTCGATTGCCATTGACGACGTCATGCGCGATGTGGCCGCCGCCCGCGATGCGGTCAAGGCATCGGGCAGGATCGGCGCCGTCGGCTATTGCTGGGGCGGCACGCTGGCCTGGCTGGCCGCGACCCGGCTCGGCGTCGACTGCGCCGTCGGCTACTACGGCTCGATGACCATCGACTTCGTCGACGAGACACCGACCTGTCCGGTGACCATGATGCTCGGCGAGACCGATGCCACCTTTCCGCCGGAGAACATCGAGGCGATCCGCGCCAAGCACCCGGACGCCGTCGTCTTCACCTACCCGGCCGGCCACGGCTTCGCCTGCGACCAGCGGGGGTCCTGGCACGAACCGTCGGCCCAGCTCGCCCGTGAACGCACGCTGGACGTCTTCCGCCGCTACCTGGGATAGCGGCCCCCTCACCCAGCTCCGGCTAGGACGCTGCCGCGCCGAAGCCTGCGCAACCCTCTTCCCCATTACCATGGGGGCGAGGGAGCATGGCAGCCGACATTCTCCCCCTCGCCCGCTTGCGGGAGAGGGAGGGGCCCGATGCGGAGCATTGGGAGGGTGAGGGCTTGCGTCAGGTCGGCAGCGGGCCGTCCCAATAGCGTGGCGCGGTGATCCGCGTGATGATCACGTAGAGCACGAAGGCGCCGACGGACATGATCAGCCGGAACGTCACCCAGTCGTCGGTCGACAGGGTGAACCGCGCGATTTCGTTGGCGGCCGCCCAGGCGAGCGCAAGGCCGACCCAGCGCCACGTCAGAACACGCCAGCCCTCCCTGGTCAGCTTGATCTGTGACGACAACCCGCGTTCCAGGATGCTGGGGCGAAGCAGCAGGCCGCAGGCCAGGATGAGCCCGAACAAGACCTGGACGATGGTCGGTTTGATCTGGATGAAGAACGCGTCGTCGAGCGCCAGGCCCACACCACCGAGCAGCAGGACGAGCACCACGGTCACCAGGCCAAAGACCGGGACATGGCGGTCCACGGACCAGCCGATCGCCACGCAGATCGCGGTGGCCACCATGAGCGCGGCGGTCGCCACCATCAGGCCCCAGCCCATGTTGACGCCAAAAAAGACGGCAATCGGCGCGATTTCCAGCAGCATGTGCCGGTTAAGGTAACGTTCTCTAAAACTCATGAACCCGCCATTTGACCTTTGCCGGTGCGGGTCCTATCAGAACGACCGCCCTTTTTCATGGGAACCTCGACATGTTGATGACGCTCTTTATGGCACCACACTAGTTGGTCCTTGGTACTCACGATCGCAACCGTACCGGCCGCCTGCGCCGGTCACGATGTGCCACCGTTTTGACACCAAGAACACGCAACCAGGGCCGCAGCCGAGACGAGCGAGGAGTTGACCGATGAACCAGGAACGTATTGCCGACATTGCGGCGCGCGAGCTCGAGCGGTTCGAGAAGGCGCGGCCGCGCTCGGCGACGTTGCGCGAACGTGCCGCCGCGTCGATGCCATCGGGCGTGCCGATGGCGTGGATGAGCGGCCTTTACCACCACCCGCCAATGTTCGTGGAGTCCGGCGGCGGTGCCCATTTTCGCGACGTCGACGGCCACGACTACATCGACTTCAACCAAGCGGACATGAGCAGCAATACCGGTTACGCCGATCCGGCCGTCACGCGCGCCATCAACGAGCGCGCGGCAGCGGGTATCCAGTTTCTGCTGCCGGTCGAGGACGCCATCGCCGTTTCCGAAGACTTGGCGCGGCGCTTCGGCCTGAGCCATTGGCAATACACGCTGTCGGCCTCGTTGGCGAACAGCGAGGCGATCCGCTTGGCCCGCCTGGCGACCGGGCGCGACGGCGTCTTGATGTTCGACGGCAGCTATCACGGCCATATCGGCGAAACCATGGTCGGCCACGACGGCGAGCAGGCCAAGTCCTACGCCCTGGGTCTGCCGGACGATCACGGCCGCGACACGGCCGTGGTGCCGTTCAACGATCTGGATGAGGTCGAGCGGGAACTGGCCAAGCGGACGACCGCCTGCGTGCTGGTCGAGCCGGCGCTGACCAATGTCGGCCTGGTCCTGCCCCAGGACGGCTTCCTGGCCGGTCTGCGCGAGGCCTGCGAGCGGCACGGCGCGCTGCTGATCGCCGACGAGACCCATACCCATATGCTGGCCTATGGCGGCCTGGTGAACCTATGGGACCTGAAACCGCACATCGTCGTGCTGGGCAAGAACCTGTCAGGCGGCATTCCGATCGGCGCCTATGGCTTCGGTCGGGATCTCGCCGACCTGATGGACCGCCACCTGTTCGATCACGCCGGCGACGAGGCGGGCTTGGCGACCGGGGGCACGCTCTACGCCAACGCGCTTTCCCTGGCCGTGGCCCAGGCGACCTTGAGCCACGTGCTGACCAAGGATGGCTATGCCAGGAACGCGCGGCTGGGAGATAAACTGGCGGACGGCATACAAACGATTATCGACGAGGCCGGCCTGCCCTGGCGTGCCCAGCACCTGACCAGCCGAGCGGGCTGGCTGATCGGGACGCGCGAGCCGGTCAACGGCGGCGAGGCGGTCGCCATGATGGATATCGATTTGGCGGATTGCCGCCGTCTGTTCATGGCCAATCGCGGCGTTTGGGAGGCCATCGTCACGGCGGGCCCGGCGGTCTCGTTCGCCATGACCGAGGACGATATCGACCGTTACCTGGAAGTCGCGCGCGATTGGGTCAGGGTGCTGGCGGCCTGACGAAACTAGAGCAGATCCTGTTTTGATGTCATCGCGAAGCGATTCCATCAAAACAGGTGAATCCGCTCGATTCATAGATAGAGAGCGGATTCACGTGGTTGGATGGAACCGTCAAGCGGCTCCATCCAACCGTGATCCGCTCTAGGCCGTAAACACCAGAGCGACGCCGCAAGCGTCTTCCGCCGCGACCATCACCGAACGCTGCTCGCGCAGCAGCGGGATGCTGGCCGACGCCATGACCCGTGTCGTTGCCTCGAGATCGGCGACCTCCAGGGTGATCACGGCGGGACACGGTACGGCGCCGGATTCAGGCAACAGGTCAGGATAGAGCTCGTCCAGGTCGTCGTGGGAAGCGAACAGGATGCTCTCATCGCCCAGCCACAGCGTCACGATGGCATCGGTCGCCGTGACGGCGTTTTCGCCCAACAGTCTCGAATAGGCCGCGATCAGCGGTTCCGTATCGTCGCACGGCACCGCCACGCTCTTGATGCGCCGCGCGCTGTTCGGGTGATGGGTCCAGCCTTCCCGCCGCACCAGTGCCGGTGTCTGATGGTGACACAGGAACATGGGCAGGCCCGGCGTTGCCGCGTCCGGCAGATGCACGATCTGAAAACGCGGTTCGCTCGTCTCGCCCGCCTCTTCGATCAGACGCGAGAGATCTTTCGGTCCATCGGCGGCAATGCCGGCCTCTTTCAGGTTCGCGGCCGCCGCCGCACCGTCGTCGGTTGCCAGCGCAATCGCCGATAACCCGCTGCCCCGGTCACGGTTGCCGCGGTGCGACGCGTTGGCAGCGAACTCGTCGGGATCGACGACGCCGATCAGTTCCAGGTAGCCGCGCTCCAGCATGAAACAGTAATTGCCGGTGCCCCATTGGGGATGGCGGCCGCGCGGCGTCGGGTTGAAACCCAGACGGATATAGGTTTCCCGGTCGGCTTCCAGATCGTCGGCATTGATGAGGGTGTGGTCGATACCCGTGATGTCGCCGGCCACGGCGCCCGCCCTAGTACTCGACCAGGGCGTGGAACGGCACGCCCAAGGACTCAAGCTGCTTGGCGCCGCCCAACTCCGACAGCTCGATGACGAAGGCGCAGCCGACGATCTCGGCACTGGCTTGCCGGAACAGCTGGATACCGGCCGACATGGTGCCGCCGGTCGCCAGCAGGTCATCGACCATCAGGATACGCTGGCCGGCGGTCACGGCATCCTCGTGGATCTCGACCCGGTCGGAGCCATACTCCAGGTCATAGTCCATGCCGATGGTCGCCCACGGCAACTTGCCTTTCTTGCGCACCGGGATGAAACCGACCGAAAGCTGATGCGCGACGGCGCCGCCCAGGATGAAGCCGCGCGCTTCGATGCCGGCGACGGCGTCGATCTTGTGGCCGGCATAGGGCTGCACCAGTTCGTCGACGGTCCGGCGGAAACCGCCGGCATCACCGAACAACGTGGTGATGTCGCGAAACATGATGCCCTTGTGGGGATAGTCCGGAATGTTCCGGACCAACGACTTGATATCCATCTCAATCGGCTCCGCTGCCCAAGACACGTCCGGCGACCGCATCCAACCGGGCGATCAGCTCGGGATCGCGTTTCTCCGGCGCCGTGATCAGGGCGTTATCGAGCGCCCGGTCGCAGCCGGCATAACAAAGCTCGCCGTGCCGGTCGACCGACGGCGCCAGCGCCCGCACGAGTTGGCGCGCGTTGTCGGCGTTGGCGTGCAGGACTTTCAGAATCGATTCCACCGTCACGTTGTCGTGGCCGTCATGCCAGCAGTCATAGTCGGTCACCATGGCGACGGTGACGTAACAAATCTCCGCCTCGCGGGCGAGGCGCGCCTCGGGCATGGCGGTCATGCCGATGACGTCGCATCCCCAACTGCGGTAAAGCTGGCTTTCGGCATAAGTCGAGAATTGCGGCCCCTCCATCACCAGATAGGTGCCGCCGCGGTGGTAGGCGATGTCCTCGTTCTGCAGCGCCGTTTCGATCAAATCCGTCAGCCGCGGACAGGTGGGATGGGCGAGCGAGACATGGGCGACCAGACCGTCGCCGAAGAAGCTCTTCGTTCTGAGGTGAGAGCGGTCGATATACTGATCGACCAGCACGAACATCCCCGGCGACAGGTTTTCCTTCAGCGAACCGACCGCCCCAACCGACAGGATATCGGTGACGCCCAGACGTTTCATGGCATCGATATTGGCGCGGGCATTCAGGCCGGTTGGCGAGATATGGTGGCCGCGGCCGTGGCGCGGCAGAAAGACCAGCTTCTGGTCGCCGAGCGTGCCTTGCAGAAACTCGTCGGACGGCGAACCCCAGGGTGTATCCACCTTGATCCAGCGCGCATCCTCCAGGCCGTCGATGTCATAGACACCGCTGCCACCGATCACGCCCAGAACGGTCTCACCCATCACGCCCCCGCAGCCTGCCGATGCCCCTCGGCCGCCACACTCTAAAGCATGGTCCGGTCCGATCAACCGACCGCGCGGTCAACTCAGTGATGGATCTTTGCCCAGATCTTGCGCTTCGAGACGTAGAACAAGCCGGTCAGGATGAGCAGGAACAGGAGCACCTTGATGCCCATGGACTTGCGTTCCTCGAGCTTCGGTTCGGCCGCCCACATCAGGAACGCCGCAACATCCTGGGACTGCTGTTCCAGGGTCGCCTCGGTGCCGTCGGCATAGGTGACATAGTCGTCACCGAGCGGCGGCAGCATGGCGATCAACCCGCCGGCAAAGTAAGGGTTCTCATAAAGGCCGTTATCGGTCGGCACGTCGCTCGCGTAGCCGCTCAAAAGGGCCGCGATGTAGTCCGCACCGTACCCGTTGCGTTTGGCCTGCAACGACAGGTCGGGCGGATAGGCGCCGCCATTGGCAGCGCGCGCGGCTTCCGCGTTGGGAAACGGCGACGGGAACGCATCGGCGGGTATGGCCGTGCGGAAGAACATGTCGCCGTCCGCGTTGGGCCCGTCCTCGACCTCGTAGTCCGATGCGATCGCCTTGATCTGGTCCTCGTTGAAACCAAGCGCTTCCAGATTGCGGAAACGGACGTACTTGAGCCCATGGCAGCTTGCACAGACCTCCTTGTAGACCTGCATGCCGCGCTGGAGCTGGTTCTTGTCATAGGTCCCGAAGATGCCCTGGAACGTCCACGAGAGTTCCGGCGGCGACTCCGCTTCTCCAGCGGCCATGGCACCCGACGACGTGAAAAGAGCGAAGGAGAGCGCGGCCGTGACGAGCAGTTTCTTCATGGTCGCCTCCCTCAAGCCTTGTCGCGCGACGCGCCGGCCGCCACCGGCGCACCACCGCCGCCAAGGACCGGCGTCGCGATACTGTCGGGCATCCGTCTGGGCCGCTCGAACCAACCGATCAGCGGCATCAGAATGATGAAATGCAGGAAGTAATAGGACGTGGCGACACGACCTATGACCAACCACCAACCTTCTGCCGGTTTGGCGCCGACATAACCCAGCACCAGCACGTCGACCAGCAGCAGCAGGAAGAACCACTTGTAGACCGGGCGGAAGGTCGACGAGCGTACCCGCGACGTATCGAGCCAGGGGATCAACAGCAGGATCAGGATCGACGCGAACATGGCGATAACGCCGCCGAGCTTGGCGTCGATGAACCAGATATCCGGCACCGCGCGCAGGATCGCGTAGAACGGCAGGAAGTACCACTCCGGCACGATATGGGCGGGCGTCACCAGCGGATCGGCCGGGATGTAGTTATCCGGATGGCCCATGTAGTTCGGCGCATAGAAGACGAAGGCCGCGAAGACGATCAGGAAGACGCCCAGGCCCACCGCATCCTTGATCGTGTAGTACGGATGGAACGGGATGAAGTCCTGGGGACCCTTGTAGTCGATGCCCAACGGGTTGTTCGACTTCTTGTGGTGCAGCGCCCACAGATGCAGGAACACGACGCCGACGATCACGAACGGCAGCAGATAATGCAGGCTGTAGAACCGGGTCAGCGTCGGATTGCCGACAGCGAAACCGCCCCACAGCCATTCGACAATGGCGGGGCCGATCACCGGGATGGCCGAGAACAGGTTGGTGATGACGGTCGCGCCCCAGAAGCTCATCTGACCCCAAGGCAGCACGTAACCCATGAACGCCGTCGCCATCATCAACAGCAGAATGATGATGCCCAACCACCACAAGACCTCGCGCGGCGCCTTGTAGGAGCCGTAATAGAGACCGCGGAAGATATGGATATAGACGACAACAAAGAACAGTGAGGCGCCGTTGGCGTGAATGTAGCGCAACAGCCAGCCGTAGTTCACGTCGCGCATGATGCGCTCGACACTGTCGAACGCCATCTCGGTGTTCGGGATGTAGTGCATGGCGAGCACGATGCCCGTGATGATCTGGATAACCAGCGCGATGCCGGCCAGCGAGCCGAAGCTCCACGCATAGTTCAGGTTGCGCGGCGCGGGGTACTCGACCAGATGCTCGTTGACATAAGAGAAGATCGGCAGCCGGTTGTCGAACCAGCGCACGAAGGCAATGTTCATCAATCCGTTCATCTCGCGACCCCGCTTACCCGATACGCACGGTGGTATCGTCGAGAAACTCATAGGTGGGCACCGTCAGGTTCAGCGGCGCCGGTCCCTTTCGGATTCGCCCGGACGTATCGTAGTGCGACCCGTGACAGGGGCAGAACCAGCCGTCGTACTCACCCTGATCGGCCAAGGGAATGCAGCCCAGATGGGTGCAGATGCCGACCATGATCAACCATTCGGGATTGATCACGCGGTCGGCGTCGGTCTCGGGGTCCTTCAGTTCCTCCAGCGGAACCGCTTCGGCCTCGGCGATGTCTTCTTCGGTGCGGTGGCGGATGAAGACGGGCTTGCTTCGCCAGCTCACGATGATCTGCTGACCCAGAGGCACCTGCGACAGGTCAACCTCGGTCGTGCTCAAGGCGAGCACGTCTTCGGCCGGGTTCATCTGATCGATCAATGGCCACAGGGTAGCCAGCGCACCGACGCCGGCCACGGCACCGGTGGCCACATAGAGGAAATCGCGCCGGGTTTCCCCCTGCGCGCCTGCAGTCTGATCCACCATGCGTGGTCCCTACACAGTTGTCCTACCCAATGATCGAGCCGCACCGTCATGCCGGCGGCGACACCCAATCACCCGCGCCTGCGGTACCGCACCTTTCCGTGAGGCGGGCCATGATTATACTGTCAAAACCGGATAAGCAAGGGCCGCAAACCAAGGATTCTCAACGCTATGCGCCTTGCCCTCTATGAACCGGATATTCCTCAGAATACAGGCACGCTTTTGCGCATGGCGGCCTGTTTCGCAGTGCCCGTCGATCTGATCGAACCGGCCGGATTTCAGCTTGGCGACGCCCGGTTTCGCCGCGCCCTGATGGACTATGGCGAGCGCCTTCACATGACACGCCACGTTTCCTGGCAGGCATTTCAGCGCGACCGCGAACCCGGTCGCCTGGTGCTGTTGACGACCAAGGCCAGCCAGACGATTTGGCATGTTGGCTTCCAAACGGGCGACACCCTGCTGCTGGGCCGCGAGTCGGCCGGCGTGCCCGACATCGTCCAGGAAGCCGCCGACATCCGGGCCCTGATTCCCATGGCCGACGGCGCGCGATCGCTCAACGTCGCGGTCGCCGGCGCCATCGCCCTGGGCGAAGCCTTGCGTCAGACCGGATTTCCAGCCATGTCTGGCAACGAAGCAACCCAGGGACATCCATGAGCCAATCCGAACGGGGACCCGGCGACGACCGCGGCAAGGAACGCGCCATCACGTGGTTCGAAGAACTGCGCAATCGCATATGCGACGCATTCGAAGGTCTGGAGGACGACCTGACCGGCACCTACGCGGACCGGCCGGCGGGCCGCTTCGAACGAAAGGCGTGGCAGCGCCCCGGCGGCGGCGGCGGCACCATGGCGGTGATGAAGGGCCGCGTGTTCGAAAAAGTCGGCGTCAACGTCTCCGAAGTCTGGGGCACGTTCGACGAGAAGTTCCGCGGCGAGATCCCCGGCGCCGGCGACGACGGCCGCTTCTGGGCCGCCGGCATCTCGCTGGTCGCCCACATGCAATCGCCGCTTGTGCCGGCCGTACACATGAACACGCGCCACATCGCGACGTCGGCCAAGGCGTGGTACGGCGGCGGCGCCGATTTGAACCCGCCCCTGCCCGACGATCAGGATACCGCCGATTTTCACGCCGCGTTCGGCGCGGCCTGCGAACGTCATGCCTGCGCCGACCATAAGAAGTTCAAGGCGTGGGCGGACGATTACTTCTTCATCAAACACCGCGACACCGCGCGCGGCGTCGGCGGCATCTTTTACGACTACATCGACGCCGACGACGGCTCCTTCGCCTTCACCCAGGATGTCGGCCGGACGTTTGTCACGATCTATCCCGAGCTGGTGGCGCGCCACATGGACGAGCCGTGGACCGACGACCAACGCGACCACCAACTGGCCTATCGCGGGCGTTATGCCGAGTTCAATCTGGTCTATGACCGCGGCACCCGCTTCGGCCTGATGACCGGCGGCAACCCCGAGGCGGTTCTGATGTCGCTGCCGCCGGTCGCGACCTGGCCGTGAACACGCGACAGCGGGAGCGCTGACCATGCAGAAGCTGGAGGTGTTTCAGTCTGTCTGGGCGATGGAGCGGCGCCGGCCCGACGGCAAGGAGTGGTCGCTGGAAGAGCAGGTCGCGATGATCGCCGAGGCCGGTTATGCCGGCATGGATCTCTACAGTTTCGTGCCGGAGATTTCGCGCCCGGCCAAAAAGCTGCTCGACCAGGCTGGGCTCGCCTGCACCTGCTGCGCCTTCCCGAAATCGATCGAGGGATTTCAGTCGGATATCGACATGGCGTTGGAACTTGGCGCGCGGCACCTGAACGTCATCGGCCAGCTCTACCCGATGACCGTCGCGGAAGGCGCCGACATCATCAAACGATGGCTCGAGATGGGCGAGGCATCGGGCATGCCGATCACCATCGAGACCCACCGCGACTGCATCACCACCGACATGCTCTATACGCTGCAGTTGATGGAAGCGGTGCCCCAGATGCGGCTGTGCGCCGATCTCTCTCACTTCGTCGTCGGGCGCGAGTTCACCTGGCCGATCCCGACCCGCGACGAGAACTGGATCCAGCAGATCCTGGACCGCAGCGTCGCCTTCCAGGGCCGCGTCGCCAGCCGCGAACAGGTCCAGGTGCAGCTCGACTTCCCGCAGCAGCAGGGCTGGGTCGGAAAGTTCCGCCAGTGGTGGGAAGACGGCATGCGCAAGTGGCGCTTCCGCGAACCCACCGACGCCACCTTGAACTTCCTGGTCGAACTCGGCCCGCCGCCCTACGCCATGACCGACAAGGACGGCTGGGAACTGTCGGACCGCTGGGAAGAAGCATTGGTCATCAAAGGCTGGGTCGAGGAGATCTGGGCGCGCCTCGAGGTCGAGGGCAAGGCGAACCAGGACTAGGACAGGGCAAACGATCACCCAGCGCTACTTGACATCTAAGATGTCAATATGGCATCTGAGATGTCATGATGACATCGGCGCCGTCGAGCAGCGAAGCACTCTACGACCTCATCCGTCTTGTGCGGCCGCTCTACAAGAGCCTTGAAGCCTCGGTGGCGCTCAAGTTGGCGCCGACGGGCCTTAGCGTATCGCAGCGGGCGGTCCTGGAGCTGGTGTTGGACCACGGTCCCCTGACGGTTCCCGCGCTGGCGCGCCACCTGATCGCGCCGCGCCAGTTCATCCAACGTATCGTCAACGAGCTGCGCGCCACGGGACTGGTCGAAAGGCGGCGGAACACGGCCCACAAACGCTCGGTGCTGATCGCTCTGACGCCCGCCGGATCAGCCGCCATCACAAGCGTTAAGCAGCGCGAGGCCGACGTGATGGAGCCCATCGCCCGCGATCTCGACGCGGCCGAGGTCGAGACAGCGAAGGCTGTCATGGCGGCGGTCGCTCTGGCGTTTCGCGCCCACAACGAAAGAAACGAGACGACCTATCAGGAGGACGATCATGACAGTGCGTGAAGGCGGCTGCCTGTGCGGCGCCGTCAGATACAAGGTCGAAGGTGAACCGCTGATGTCGGGCGCCTGCTATTGCCGCGACTGCCAGTATGTGGCCGGCGGCGCCGAAGCGGTCGGCGCCGGATATCTGGCCGACGCCCTGACCGTGACAAAGGGCGAGACCCGTCAGTTCGTCATCAAGGGTGAGAGCGGCGCCGATGTCACGCGACACTTCTGTCCTGATTGCGGCGTCCACCTCTTCGCCCACAACAGCACGCACCCGCAATTCCTGTCGATCAAGATCGGCACGCTGGACGACCCCAGCGGCTTCACATCCCAGGGCAACATCTGGACGTCGTCGGCGCAGCCCTGGCACCACATCGATCCCAACCTGCCGGCGTGGGAAAAGGAACCGGACTTCGGCGCCGCCTAGGCGAGCTCGAGGGTCATGAAGACACTGTTGGGATCGGGGCGGTAGTCGGCGAAGGGCGGACATTCGACGAAGCCGAAGCGCGCGTAGAGCTCCCTTGCCGGCCGATAGCCCTCCATGGAGCCGGTCTCCAGGCTCAGCCGCCGGTAGCCGCGTTCGCGCGCGACGCCCAGAAGGTGCTCGACCATGCGCGCGGCGATGCCGCGCCCGCGATAGGCCTCAGCCGTATGCATGGACTTGATCTCGCCATGACTGGCGTCGAGCTGCTTAAGCGCACCGCAACCCAATAGATCGCCGTCATGCCACGCGGTCCAGAACGTCACGCCGGGCTCGCGAAGCGAATCCAGATCAAGCGCGTGGGTGCTCTCGGGCGGCGCCTGGTCCGCGGCGTGATCCAGATGGGTCCTGAGAAGGTCCTGGATTGCCGCGCCGCTGAGGTCGTCCTCGCGCATATCAATCTGCATGGTTGCCTGCCGCCTGGTGTCGTGGCGCCGCCCTATCATCCGGCGGCTATCGGCATCAAGTCAGGATGTCAGCAGCTGCTTGGCTTTCGCGAGACAGGCATCGCGGTCCGGCTGGAAGTCTTCCGCGCGCCACCAGGCCTCGACCGCGTCGACCACGCGGCCGACCTCCGGCCCCTTGGGCACGCCGAGTTCGACCACGTCCTGACCGCGGATCGGCAGCTTCGGATCGTCCCAACGGTTCGCCGTCTCCAGCATGGCGCGCCAGGCACCGGCGCGGCGCTCACCGTCATCGGCCCAGGCGAGCAGCACGAGGTCGCGATAGAGATCGGCGCCGCCATCGTAAAGCACCTGGCGCTGCGCCTTCTCATCCATCGCCGGGTCGAGCGAGACCGTCGGCGGCACCAGGGCGCCAAGCCGCGCCTTCTCCACATTCGACATGCGCAAACGGTCGGCGACGTCCTCGCCATCGCGCTCGATCAACGACGCCAGGCGGCGCACGGGATCGCGGTCGTCGATGCCGGTGAGCGCAAGCAGCCGCCCGAAATCATCGGCTTCGGGCAGCACCACCGCCAGTACGCCGGTCTCGTGCATGGCGGTCAGCGCGGGCACCGGATTGGCCGCCGACAAGAGCTTCAGCAGTTCGGTCCTGACCCGCTCCGCCGACAGGCGCGGCAGTTCGTCGCGAGCGTCAGCGCAGGCGCGCATGGCATCGCCGTCCGGCACCGCCTCGCCGAAATGGGCGAGGAAGCGAAAGAAACGGAGGATGCGCAGGTAATCCTCCGCGATGCGCTCGGCCGGTTCGCCGACGAAGCGCACGTGGCCCGCGTCGAGATCCTCGCGGCCGCCGAAGGCGTCGAACAAGGTCCCGTCGGGCCGCGCGCTCATGGCGTTGAAGGTGAAGTCGCGGCGCGAGGCATCGGCCAGCCAGTCGTCGGTAAACGCGACCTCCGCATGGCGCCCGTCGGTCTCGACGTCTTCGCGCAGCGTCGTCACCTCGAACGGCTGGCCCTTGGCGACAGCCGTCACGGTGCCGTGTTTGAGGCCGGTCGGCACCGCCTTCAGCTTGGCGGCCTTCAGCAGCGCCATGACGGTCTCAGGCGGATCGGGTGTGGCGATATCCATGTCGCTGATCGGCCGGCCGAGCAGGCAATCGCGCACGCAGCCGCCGACAAAGCGAACTTCGCTGCCTTCCGCGGTCAGCGCCGCGATCACCGCGTTCGCGGCCGACGACGTCATTGCCGGCGCTAGCGTGATGCGTCCGACCGGCTCCATTACTCGCCGACCTGGCTCGGCTGGATCTCGCCGTCGACATAGGAGGGCGGCGTATAGTCGCCGGTCGGTTCGCCGCCCTCGAAGGCGGCAATCAGCACGAGCGCCAGCGCCATCGAACCGAGGGTGCCGATTACGATCATGGTCCACGGCGCGTCGCGCCATTGCGGCAACTGGCCCTTGGCTCTGAGTTCCTTGTTCTCGCGCGACAGCTTGTACCAGACGATGTAGCTGATGAGCGGCACGAAGATCAGCAGGAAGGGTAGGATTAAGCGGATCATGGATGACCTTTCAAAACGCCAATCAAGTTGACAAGGATGGCCGCTGTTGCCCCCCAGATGTACCGGTCCTCGTATTCGAAGACGCTGTACCAGCGATCGGCGCCGCGCCAGAACATGCTTTCGCGGCGGTGGTTCTTCGGATCAGTCAGAAAGTCGAGCGGCACTTCGAAGGCATCGATGAACTCGATCCCGTCCGGCTTGAGTTCGACCGGCGGCCGCACGATGCCGACCAGGGGCGCGATGGCGAAACCGGACCCCGCGCGGTGCGTGTTAAGCCGGGCGATGATCTCGACCTGAGCGGGATGGAGCGCCACTTCCTCTTCGGCCTCGCGCAAGGCGGCGGCGGCTTCATCGGCGTCGGCGTCCTCGATGCGTCCGCCGGGGAAACTGATTTGCCCGGCATGACTGTTCAGCCGCTCCGAACGCTGGCCGAAGATGACACTCATGCCGTCATCGCGGTCGACCAGGGGCACCAGGACCGCCGCCTTCTTGCTGACCGGTTCGGTCTCCCAGTCCGACGGCGGCACGTCGAGGATGGGTCGCGGCGCGGCACGCAGCGCGCCGATGACGGCGTCACGTGTCATCGTCGAGTTTACCCAGCGTGAAGTACGCCCCACCGCTCCAGACACCCAGCACGTCGACGCCATCGTGCCGCTCCGTCTCGCCCAGGCCGACCAGTTCGTAATAGACGGCGCGCGCGATCAGCGCCTCCAGCCCCGGCCTGATCTCGATATAGGGTGCCGGCTCGCCCGTCGCCTTGTCGAACGCCACGCGGATCGGGTGGTCGGGACCGGCGGTGACCTCGTCATCCACATTGGTGCGGAAGATCAGTTGCTGCGCCGCGCCCTCGCCGGTCGCGTCCACGTGCACCGCGACAAACGGCGCGTCATCAACGGTAATGCGCCTCTTTTCCGCGGGAGTCACCAAATAGTAACCGCCGTCGGGATCGCGCGTGAGGATGCCGGCGAACAGCTTCACCAGGGGCTTGCGGTTGATCGGCGAACCCTCGTGATACCAGGTGCCGTCGCGCGCGATACGGATGTCGATATCGGCGTGGAATACTTGGCGAAATCGGGCTTCGTCCTCGCGATTCAGCGCTTCGCGCGATGACCCGGCCTCACGGGGTTGTGTTTCCGTCATCGGTCTGGGTGATATCCTGTCGTGCAGACGCCAATTATATAGTTCGGGACACAGAAACGTAGGATCAATGGCTGACACCCCACAAACCAACCTGCAAGACACCCAGGACCTGACCGCCGATATCGAACGAATCGGCGAAAAACTCGCCAAAGCGCGCAGCGCCATCGGCAATGTCATCTTCGGTCAGTCGGAGGTGGTTGAACAGACCCTGACCACACTTCTGGCGGGTGGCCACGCGCTGCTTATCGGCGTGCCGGGTCTCGGCAAGACCAAGCTGGTCGAAACCATCGGCACGGTGATGGGCCTGGACGAAAAGCGCGTCCAGTTCACGCCGGACCTGATGCCCGCCGACATTCTGGGATCTGAAGTCCTGGAAGAGGCCGATACCGGTCGGCGTTCGTTCCGCTTCATCCCCGGTCCGGTCTTCTGCCAGCTTCTGATGGCCGACGAGATCAACCGGGCGAGCCCGCGCACCCAGTCCGCCTTGCTGCAGGCGATGCAGGAAGGATCGGTCTCGGTCGCCGGCTCGCGGCACGAACTGCCCGATCCCTTCCACGTGCTGGCGACCCAGAACCCGTTGGAGCTTGAGGGCACCTATCCGCTGCCGGAAGCACAACTCGACCGGTTCCTGATGGAAATCGATGTCGACTATCCCGGCCGCGATGCCGAGCGCGAGATGCTGGTGGTCACCACCGGCAGCGACGAGGCGCCGGTCGCCGAGGTGATGAGCGGCAACGAGCTGAAGGAAGCCCAGCGCCTGGTGCGCCGCATCCCGGTCGGCGAGAGCGTTGTCGAGGCGATCCTCTCGCTGGTGCGCTCGGGCCGCCCCGACGGCAGCGACACCACGGAGATGATCTCCTGGGGCCCCGGTCCGCGTGCCAGCCAGGCGCTGATGCTGGCCGCCCGCGCCCGTGCGCTGCTGGATGGCCGCTATGCCCCTTCGGTCGACGATGTCGTGACCCTGGCCGCGCCGGTGTTGCGTCACCGCATGGCGCTGACCTTCGCGGCCCGCGCCGACGGCATGACGGTCGACCGGGTGATCGAACGGCTGAAGGCGCCGCTCGCCTGACCGCGCCCGATGATCACCGTGTATCTCCTTCGCGCCACGGGCCGAGCATGAGTGAGACGGCTGTCAGTTTCCGGCAGCGCGCCGAACAGCTCGTCGGCCATTTGCCGCCGCTGTTGGTCGAGGCCGAGCGGGTCGCGGCGATCGTGGCGCAGGGCGTGCACGGCAGGCGGCGCGTCGGCCCGGGCGAGGCGTTCTGGCAGTACCGGCGTTACGAGCCCGGCGAGGCGGCGAGCCTGATCGACTGGCGCGCGTCGGCCAAGTCGATGCAGCTCTATGTTCGCGAGAACGAATGGGAAGCCGCCGAGAGCGTCTGGCTGTGGTCCGACAATTCACCGTCGATGACCTATGGCTCGCGGCTTTCGGAATCGACGAAGCTGGAGCGTGCACGACTGTTGATCATGGCGCTCGCCGTGCTGCTTGTGCGCGGCGACGAAAACATCGCGCTGCTCGGCGTCGACAAACGCCCGCGCACCGGCAGCGCGGCACTGACGCGTTTCGCGACGCGCCTGATGCATCAGGAGACCGAGGACGACACGCCCAGCCTGCCGCGTCACGAAATCCTGCCGCGCCATGCCCAGATCGTCTTGATCGGCGACTTCCTGGAACCGCTCGAATCCCTCGACGCCATGATTAAACACTTCGCGGGCTTGGGCGTTTCCGGCCACCTGCTGCAGGTCCTGGATCCCGCTGAGGAGAGCCTGCCTTATGCGGGCCGCGTCCTGTTCGACGGGTTCGAACGGGAAGGCACCATGCTGGCGAGCCGCGCTGAGGCCCTGCGCCAGGACTATGTCAACCGATTGAAGGCGCACCAGGAGACACTCTCGGACATGGTGCGCCGCGCGCAGTGGACCTTCAGCATCCACCACACCGATGCCCAGCCGCAGTCCGCGCTGCTGCCGCTTTACGTTCACCTCTCCGGCCAGGTGGTGTGAGGGTCTAGATGGTCAGCCTCGGCCCCCTCGCCTTCGTCGCCCCCTGGGTCCTGGTCGCGCTCGTCGTGGTGCCGCTGCTCTGGTGGCTGCTCAAGATCGTGCCGCCTTCGCCGCGCCTTGTCCGCTTTCCGGCCATTCGCCTGCTGTTCGGTCTGGAAACCGATAAGCGTGCAGCGGAATCGACGCCGCCCTGGCTCATCGCGCTCAGGATCGCGCTCGCCACCCTGTTGATCCTGGCAATCTCCCATCCGCTGCTGAACCCTTCGCACCGCTCGCTCGACGACGGCAACGTCCTGATCGTGATCGACGACGGCTGGGCCTCGGCCGGCGACTGGCTCGCCAGGCTCGATACGGCCGAAGACATCCTTGCCGTCAGCGAGCGCGACCGGCGGTCGGTCATGCTGCTCAGAACGGCGCCGGAAGATGACGGCGTGCCGATCGACAACAGCGGCCTGATGGCGCCGGACGACGCGCGGCAGATTCTGCGCGCGATCGAGCCGCGCCCCTGGCCGACCGATCGCGCCAGCGCCGCCGCCGCGCTGGACGGCATCGACGATATCGCAAGCGTCTATTGGATCACCGACGGCCTGGAAGACGGCGGCACCGAGGATTTTGTCGCGCGCCTGGCCGAGCTTGGTGACGTGCAGGTCATCGAAAGCACCATGCCCGGCGGCGCGCTGGTGCTGATGCCGCCCCATGACGAGGCCGGCCAGCTGATCCTGGAGGCCCGCCGCTCGGACACGACCTTCGAACAGACGATCTGGGTTAGCGCCACGGACGAGGACGACCGGCTGGTGGTGCGCCAGGAACTGACGTTCGCCGCCGGCGATACGGTGACCGACGCGCCGCTGGAGGTGCCGGCGGAGATGCGCAACCGGATCGAGCGGCTGGAGATCGAGGACGCCAACACCGCCGCGGCCTTGGTTCTGCTCGACCAGCGCTGGAAACGCCTGCCGGTCGGCCTTGCCGCCGGCGGCGAGATCGAGAGCGATCAGCCGCTGCTGTCGCCGATCTTCTATCTGGAACGGGCGCTATCGCCGGTCGCCGAGGTCAGGACCGGTTCCGTTGCCACGCTCTTAAGCCGCCCGCCGGCGGTCATGATGCTGGCCAATTTCGGCCAGATCCCGGTCGCCGAACGGGCGCAGCTGGAGTCGTGGATCGACGACGGCGGCATCCTCGTCCGCTTTGCCGGGCCGGAGTTCGCCCAGGATCACGATGATCTGGTGCCGGTCGAACTGCGCGCGGGCGAACGCGCCATGGGTGGCGCCATGAGCTGGACCCAGCCGCAGCGGATCGCGCCGTTCGATCCGGGCTCGCCGTTTGCCGGATTGGACGTGCAGCAGGACGTCTTGATCGATCTGCAGGTTCTGGCGCAACCGACGCTGGACCTCGGTGCCAAGACTTGGGCCAGGCTTGAGGACGGCACGCCGCTGGTCACCGCCGAACGGCGCGGCAGCGGCTGGCTGGTTCTGGTGCACACCTCGGCCAACACCCAGTGGACCAACCTGCCGATCTCGATCCTGTTCGTCGACATGATGCGGCGCATCGTCGACCTGTCCCAGGGCGCCGGCGCCGAACTGGGCGACGAGCCGCTGCCGGTGATCAGCGCGCTTAACGGTTTCGGCGTTCTCGGTCCCGCGCCACCGACCGCGGGCGCCGTCGCCGCCAACGAGATCGACGACACGCTGGCCGGGCCGAGCCACCCGCCGGGCGTTTATGGCACCCAGGACCTCAGGCGCTCGCTCAACCTGGGCGCCGCGCTCGATGCGCCGACGCCGCTTGGCGAGTTGCCGGATGGTTTCACGGTGACCGGGTTCGAACGCCACGACGAGGTCGACCTGAGGCCCTGGCTGTTCGGTCTGGCCGGCCTGCTGGCGCTGATTGAAATCTATGCCAGCCTGGCGTTGCGCGGGCTCGTCCCCGGCTTCGGCACCGGGATGCGCCTGGCCGCCGTGCCGCTGCTCTTCCTGTTGCTGCTGCCCGCCGATCGGGCTTTCGCGCAGAGCGACGACGATGCCATCCCGGCCGGCGTCAACGACGTGCGGTTCGGTTATGTGGTCACCGGCAACAACCAGGTCGATCAGGTTTCGCACACCGGCCTTGCGGGCTTAAGTTCGATCCTGCGCGCACGCACCTCGGTCGAGCCGGGCGAGCCGGTGGCGGTCGATCTGGAAGAAGACGAGCTGATCTTCTTCCCGCTCGTCTATTGGCCGATCACCGCCGAACAGCCGCTGCTGAGCGACGCGGCGCGGGCCAAGCTGGACGCCTATCTCAGGACCGGCGGCATTCTGGTCGTCGATACGCGCGACGCCGACGAAGAACTGCAGGGCGTGACCGGCACCGGCTCCAACGCCGCCCGGCTGCAGGAGCTTCTGGCCGGCATCAACGTACCGGCGCTGATCCGCGTGCCGACCAACCATGTGCTGACCCAGGCATACTATCTCTTGGCGGACTTCCCCGGGCGCTGGGCCAACGGTTCGGTCTGGGTCGAACGCCATCCCGGCGGCGTCAATGACGGCGTCTCGGCCATCATCATCGGCAGCAACGACTGGGCCTCGGCCTGGGCATTGAACGATCAGATGCAGCCCCTGTTCCCCGTCGTCCCGGGCGGCGAGCGCCAGCGCGAGATGTCGTTCCGCTTCGGCGTCAACCTCGTGATGTACGCGATGACCGGCAACTACAAGGCCGACAGCGTGCACTTGCCGGCGATCCTGGAGCGGCTTGGCCAATGACCGCGACCGTGACCGATATCGCCTTCTCGCCGCTGCTGCCGCTGTGGCTCTTGATCCCGTTCGCGGCGATCATCGTTCTGCTGATCATCTATGGCGTCGTCCGCGGCGCGCCCGGCATGGCGTGGCGCACCCTGGTGCTGGCCGCGCTGGCCTTGGCCATGGCGAACCCCTCTTTGATCGAGGAACGCCGCGAGGCTCTGCCGGATATCGCACTGATTGTCGTCGACGAGTCCGCGAGCCAGACGATCGGCGAGCGTGACGAGCAGACGCAAGTCGCGCTCGACGCGATGCTGGAGAGGTTCGAGCGGCTCAACAATCTGGAGACGCGGGTCGTCACGGTCGACGCCCTGAGCGCGCTCGACGACGATGGGCTGCCGGCGTCGGGTACCGCGCTCTTCGCGCCCATCCGCCAGGCCCTGGCCGACGTGCCGCGCGAGGCCGTGTCCGGCGCGGTTCTGATCACCGATGGCGAGGTCCACGACGCGCCCGAAACACTGGAAGCATTCGGTGTCGACGCGCCGGTCCACGTCCTGCTGACCGGCGAACGCCAAGAGGTCGACCGCCGGCTGGTCCTTCTCGAAGCACCGCGTTACGGCATCGTTGACCAACCGACGAAGGTCGCGTTCCGCGTCGAGGACAGTAACGACCCCACCGGCACCGCCGAGGTGACCCTGACCTCGCCCGGTGTTTCGCCGGTGACCCACACCGTGCCGATCGGCCAGCGCTATGAGATCTACTTCTCCCTGGACCGCGCCGGCATGTCGATGGTCGAGCTCGACCTGGCGGCCCGGCCCAACGAGTTGACCGATATCAACAACCGCGTCGTTCTGGCCGTGAACGGGGTGCGCGAAGACCTCAAGGTCCTGCTTATCACCGGCGAAGTGCATACCGGCGAGCGCGTCTGGCGGAATACGCTGAAGGCCGACCCCGCCGTCGAACTCGTGCACTTCACCATCCTGCGCCCGCCGGAAAAACAGGACGGCACACCGATCCGCGAGCTCTCGCTGATCTCGTTCCCGGTACGCGAGTTGTTCGAAATGAAGCTGCTCGACTTCGATCTCATCATCTTCGACCGCTACCGCAAGCGCGGCGTGATCCCCGAGCAGTACCTGGAGAACATCGCCGAGTACGTCCTGGAGGGCGGCGCCATGCTGGTCGCGGCGGGACCGGACTTCGGCACCCAGCTCGGCCTGCACACGACCGTTTTGGGCGACCTGATGCCGGCGATTCCGACCGGCGACGTGACCGAATACGGTTACAACATCCTGCCGACCGACACCGGCCGGCGTCATCCCGTGACCGCCGACCTGCCGGGCGCCCAGGACGAATTGCCGGCGTGGGGGCGCTGGTTCCGCCAGGTCGATGCGACGGCGCCGACCGGCGAGGTGCTGCTGGACGGTTATGAAGGCCAGCCGCTGCTGATCCTCCAGCGGGTCGGCGAAGGCCGGGTTGCCCAGTTGCTCTCCGACCACGCCTGGCTGTGGGCGCGCGGTTACGAAGGCGGCGGCCCGCAACAGGAGCTGCTGCGGCGCCTGGCACACTGGTTGATGAAGGAACCGGAGCTGGAAGAAAACGCCATCCGCGTCAGCGCGATCGGCAACCGGCTCACCATTATCCGCCAGAGCCTCGACGATCAGGCCGGCGAGGTCACGGTGATCGCGCCGTCCGGAGAACAGGCGACGGCGACCCTGACCAACGACGCACCCGGCCGTTCGAGCACCGAGATCCGCGTCAGCGAGGCCGGCCTCTACCGCGTCACCGACGGCGACTTGGAGACCATTGTCACGGTCGGTGAGCTCAACCCGCGGGAATGGCGCGACCCGCGCGCCAAGACCGAGATGCTGCAGCCGATTGTCGAGGCTACCGGCGGCGGCATCACCTGGATCTCCGACGAACGCCTGCCGACCGTGCGCCAGGTCGCCGCCGAACGCGACCGCAGTGGCCAGGGATGGATTGGCGTCTTGGACCACGGCCGGTTCGTTGTCCGCGGCATCGACAACACGCCGCTTCTGCCGGCCTGGCTTGCCCTACTGCTGATCGTCGGCGGCCTTGCCATGGCATGGCGCGCGGAAGGGCGCTAGAGCAGACCCGCGTCACGTGGAACCGGTCTCGCCCCCATCCAGTCCTCGCATACCGGACAAGCGCAGCGCAGATCCGGTATCCAAGCACACCGGTCCCGGCATACCGGCCGCCGTCCGTGTTCTTGTGCACCGGGTCAAGCCCGGTGCGCGAGGAGGATAGTAACCGGCATCGAAACGGCGTAAGCCGGAAATGCACTAGTTGTCGTTGACCGCGCCACCGCGCAGCGGCGTACCATGGGCATCTTCCAGCAACTTCACCGCCATCACGTGGTTGGACCCGCCGCCATAGGCCTCACAGGCCTTGGCATAGATCTCCTCGGTGAGGTCGCAGAGCGGCAACACGGCACCCGCCGTCCGGGCGAGTTCACGCGCCAGCCGCAAGTCCTTATACGCCAAGGCCAGCGTAAACGAGGGGTCATAGTCGCCGTTCAGGATCGACGGGCCGTAGCGGTCGGCGACATAGCTGCTGCCCGTGCTGTTCTGAATGATCTCCAGCATCTTATCGGCCCGGACCCCGCCCTTGACGCCAAGCATCATCGCTTCCGAGAGCGCCAGGGAGTGGACGTAACAGAGCACGACCTGGGCGATCTTGGCGGCATAACCGGCGCCGTTGGGACCGAGATGATCGATGCGCGCACCGATCGTCTGGAGGATCGGCAGCATGCGCAGAAAAACCCCCTCGTCACCGCCGACAAGAACCGTGAGCGTGCCGTTTGCCGCACCCTCTGATCCACCGGAGACCGGCGCGTCCAACAAGGCGATCCCGCGCGCGTTCGACGCGGCAAGGATGACGCGCCCAATCGTCTGGTCGTTGGTGCTGAGCTCAATCCATGTCGTGCCCGGCGCCATGTTGGCGATCAGCCCGTCATCGTCGAGCGCGACCGCACGGATTTGTGCCGGACCAGGCAGGGATGTCATGACGACATCCACGTCCTTTGCGGCGTCGCCTGGGGACGCCGCGACAGCGGCGCCCAACTCCGCGAGACGGCGGCCCTTGTCGGCGTCGAGATCATGGACGGTGAGGTCAAAGCCGGCGCGCACCAGGTTCGCGGCCATGGCGCCGCCCATCACCCCCAGTCCGACGAAGCCAATACGCATGACGTTCCGGTCAGGACCGGCCGGCGCCGAGCAGACAGCCGTCGATATAGCGTTCGGCGACCTGGATGGCGTCGTCCGGCCCCAGCCCGTCGCGGCCGGTTGCCAGGCTGTTCCACAAGCCGTCGACGACCGTGATCAGACCACGCGCGGCGTGGGCGGCATCCAGCGCGATTTGACGATTTGCGGCCGCGGCGGCGAAGGCGGGTTCGTAGAGCTCCTGCAGGTGTTCGGACACGCCGCGGATGACATCCAGGAAAGCCGGCTGGGATCGGCTGGCATTGGTGAAGGCCTGCCAGGCGGCAATCGCGTCAGGGCTGAAGATCGGCGCTTCGAAGCTCGACCGCGCCATCCGCTTGATCGCCGTCACGGGATCGAGCGCGCGGTCGTTCGCGATCGCCTTTTTGACCGTCATTGCCTGGGCGTCGAACGTCTCGCCGGCTGCGGCCAACAGCAGTTCCTCCTTGCTGTCGAAGTAGTGCGCGATCAAACCGCGCGAAGCGCCGGCGCCATGGCAGATACGCTCGACCGTGGCGCCGGTCAGATCGTAGCGCCCGACCGTGGCGATCGCCGAGCGGATCAGGCTCTCGCGCCGGTAGACCCGGTTCTCGGCGCGGCTGCGTGGCGCCGCGACCGGCATGGCGATGTCGACCGGCATCAGTTCCGGTAGGACGGGTCGGCCCGGTCGCAGCGGCGCAGCAAGGCCGGCCACTCATACATGCCCGGCGAGAATGCCTTGTACTGCTCGACCGACAGCTCCCATAGCGACGGGTCGGCCGGGTCAAGCGGCAGACCGGCGCCCTGCGCGCTCATCGCGACGTCGCACATGCGGATCAGGTAGTACATGTTCATGAAAGCTTCGCCCGCCGTCTCGCCGACGGTCAGGAAGCCGTGGTTGCGCATGACCAGGCACTTGTTGTCGCCCAGGTTCTCGGCGATACGGAACCGCTCGTCCAGGTCGACCGACAGGCCCTCCCAGTCGTGATAGCCGACCTTGCCGTAGAGCATGGAGGAATCCTGGATCAGGTAGGGGATGCCGTCCTTGAACGACGTCGCCGCGATCGCCTGCGGCGGGTGGGCGTGAAACACGAACTTGTTATTCGGATGGTGCAGGTGGATGGCGCTGTGAATGACGAAACCCGCCGTGTTCACGTCCGCCGGTCCCTCCAGCACGTTGCCGTGCTCGTCGACCTTGATGAGGTTGCTGGCCGTCACCTCTTCATAGAGCAGGCCGAAGCGGTGCATCAGGAAGTTATGGTCGGATCCCGGCACCCGCGCGGTGATGTGGTTCCAGATCACGTCGTCCCAACCGAACATGTGGGTCAGCCGGAACATGGCGGCGAGGTCGATACGGACCTGCTCTTCTGCTTCGCTGGTGCGGACGGCTCCCTCGGCATGCTTGAAATCAGCTGCGGATACTTCGTTATCCATGGCGCGTCACTCCATCCTTTTGCTCGGTCCGGCGCAGGGTATAGAGACCCCAAATGTGATCAACAACAAAAAAATGATGGTCGTCCAATGTTTCTTGCGTATTCTCCGGCAGCACTAGAAAACTGGCTCTGCATGGGCCTTTCAGCCCAGATGGGGAGGATCAGACCTTGGATATTTCGTTGGCCGGCAAGCGCGCCGTCATCACCGCCGGCGGCGCCGGCATGGGCCGCGCCACGGCTCTTGCCATGCACGGGCTCGGCGCCCGGGTTCTCACCTGCGACATCGACGAGGCCGCCCTGGCCACCCTGCCCGATGGCATCGATTGGGTCCGTTGCGATGTCTCGACATCCTCCGAGGTCGCCGCCCTGTTCGCCGATGTCGACACGGAAGGGCTCGACATCCTGGTCAACAACGCCGGCATCGCCGGTCCGACCAAACCGATCGAAGAGGTGACGGACGACGAGTGGCGCGCGGTGATGGGCGTGTGCATCGACTCCCAGTTCTATTGCGCGCGCCATGCCGTGCCCGTTTTCAGGAAGCAGCAGCATGGCGTCATCATCAACCTGGTGTCCGGCGCCGGCATCCTGGGCTATCCCAACCGCGCGCCCTATGTAGCGGCGAAGTGGGCGGTCACCGGCCTGACCAGGACACTCGCCATGGAGCTCGGCCCCGACAACATCCGGGTCAACGGCGTCGTGCCCGGCAACGTGAACGGCGCGCGCATGGAAGGCGTCATCAAGGCGCATGCCGAGAATGACGGTCTGGATGTCGAAACGGTGCGCCGCCTCTATGCCATCGGCACGTCGATGCAGTGTTATGTCGATCCGGAAGAGATCGCCGATCTCATCTGTTTCCTGTGTTCCGACTACGGCCGTCACATCTCCGGCCAGATCGTCGGCGTCGACGGCAACACGGAGACTCTTTACCCGCGGAGTTAGCCCACCGCTTTCGCCTGCTCGACGAACGCCGCGACCTTCTCAAGGTCTTTCGTCTCGCCGTCCGCGCTGTCGGTCTTGGTCTTGGAATCGACGCCGGCCGGGCCGACCGCCTTGATCGCCTCGGCGACGTTGTCCGGGCCCAGGCCACCGGCCAGGATGACCGGTGTGCTGACCGCCTCGACGATGCGCCGGCTGATCGACCAGTCGTGGGTGATGCCCTGGGCGCCGATCTGACGGTCGCCGGGATCGTGGCTGTCCAGCAGCAGCCAGTCGGCGACGCCCTCATAGTCGCGCGCGTACCGAACAGCCTCCTCGCCGACCACCGGTATGGCGCGCATGATCTGCGTCTCCGGGAACTGCCGTTTGATGGCGCGGGTCTGATCGACCGAAAACAGCTCGATCGCCGCGCCAATGTGGATGATGGCGGGCGATGTCTCACGGACCACACGCGCGACCTCGTCCGGATCGTCCGAGAGCGACAAAGCGATCGAGAGCTTGCCGCTTGGGAGAGCCTCAAAGGTCGCGCGAGCTTCCGCGCTGGGGCGCTCGCGCGGGAACGCGCCCAGGCCGACCAGTACCCCCATGTTATCAACGCCCAGGTCGGCGAGCCGCCGCGCTTCCTCTGGTCCGGACACCTCATAAATCTGGGTCAACATCGCATCCACCCTCGGACCGCCTCACTGCACTCGACCATACGCTGCCACCATCGCGGCACCAAGAAGTTGTCAGAGCGCCGCGTGCCATTAGACTTCCGCCCAACGCGTGCAAGGGAGTTCCATGAACATCACGTTTGTCGAAGCGGCTGCGGCACCCAGCGAAGGAGTACTCATCCTCGCGGTCCAATCGGAAAGCGTCTTCGGTGCGATCACGCAACGGTACGACACGGCAAGCGACGGCGCGCTTCGCCGGGTTGTCGACTCCAGTCGCTTCTCCGGCAAACGCGACGAGACCCTTGAGGCCGCGGTCACGGTTGAAGGCGTAGCGCGCGCCGTCGTTCTTGTCGGCCTGGGTGAAACCGACAAGCTGGATGCGCGCGCGTGGGAAGAGATCGGCGGCGCGCTTGCCGCCCACCTGACAACCACAGGCAACACGACCGCCGTCCTCGCGATCGACACGCCCGACGATGCGCCGGTCACCGGCGGCCTGGCCCTCGCCCATCTGGCGCTTGGCATGCGGCTGCGCGGTTACGTCTATGATCGCTATCGCACGATCCGGGATGACGATGATCCCACGCGCCTGGATCGGCTGACCGTTGTCACCGATGACGTCGGTGGCGCGACGTCGGCCTGGTATGACCTGGATGCGGTCGCAGGTGGTGTTGAGCTTGCGCGTGACCTCTTTAACCAGCCGGCCAACGACCTCTATCCGATTTCGTTTGTCGAGCAGATTGGTCCGTTGGCCGAACTCGGCATCGATATCGAAGCGCACGGTCCGGACTATCTGGCCGAGCAAGGTATGGGCGCCATGCTGGCGGTCGCGAGCGGCAGCAGCCACGAACCGCGCCTGTTGATCTTGCGTTGGTCCGGCGCCGACGACCCGGATGCCGCGCCGCTTTGTTTCATCGGCAAAGGGCTCACCTTCGACTGCGGCGGCATCTCGATCAAGCCGGCCAAGGGCATGGAGGAAATGAAGGGCGACATGGCCGGCGGCGGCGCGGTGGTCGGCGCGCTGCAGGCGCTCGCCGCACGCAACGCCAGGGTCAACGCGGTCGGCATCGTCGGGCTGGTCGAGAACATGGCCGGCAGCCGCGCCTATCGCCCGGGCGACGTGCTGACGTCGAAGGCCGGCTGGACCATCGAGGTCTTCAACACCGACGCTGAGGGCCGTCTGGTTCTGCTCGACCTGCTGGCCTATGCGGTCGAGCGGTTCGAGCCGGCCGCCATGATCGATCTGGCGACCCTGACCTATGACATCATGGCCGGCCTCGGTCTGGTCTATACCGGCATGTATACGACCTCGGACGAACTGGCCGCCGACCTCGATGCGGCCTCGGCGGCGAGCGGCGAGAAGCTGTGGCGCATGCCGATGGATCAGGAGTACGAGGACAACCTGGGGTCCGATATCGCCGATCTCAGACAGATCGCCGAGCCCGGCGACTACGCGGATGCCGCCCATGCTGCGCACCTGCTGCAGCGTTTCGCGCGTGGTCGCCCTTGGGCGCATCTGGATATCGCGGGCAAGGAACTGGCCTATGACGACAAGCCGCTTTGCCCCAAAGGCGGCACCGGCGTCGGCGTGCGGCTGCTCGACGCCTTCGCGCGAATCCGCGAGGACAGCGGCGACCCAGGTCGCTAGGATGCCGCGCCAAGATAGATAACGGGGAACACCATGCGTGCAAGCTATGATCTTCAGGGCCGTAAGGCGCTGGTCACCGGCGGTGCGTCGGGTATCGGCCTCGGCGCCGTCGAGGCGTTTCTGCGCTGCGGCGCCAGCATCGCCATCAACGACCTGCCGACCTCGCCGCGTTTGGCCGAGGGGGTCGAACGCCTGAAGTCGGAAGGCCATGACGTCGTCGCCGCGCCCGGCGATGTCGGCGACGCCGACGACGCGCCGCGCATGGTGCGCGATGCCGCCAAGGCGCTGGACGGCCTGGACTACCTGATCAACAACGCGGGCACGCCCGGCACCAGACTGCCGATTCCGGCCGCCGATTTCGATGCCCAGGACGAGGCATTCTGGGACAAGCTTTTGAACGTCAACCTGATCGGCCCCTACCGCTGCACCAAGGCAGCGGCGCCGTTTCTGAAGGCGTCCGGCGGCGCGATCGTCAACACCGCATCGATCTCAGCCCATGGCGGCGGCGGTTCGAGCTCGGTCTATTGCGCGACCAAGGCGGGGCTGGTCAACCTGACCAAGGAGTGGGCGCGGGCACTCGCGCCCGACGTGCGCGTCAACGCCATAGCGCCAGGCGCGGTCGACTCGCCGTGGGAGTGCCGCTTTCCCGACATGTTCGCGGAGATCGAGACCATCGTGCCGCTGAAACGCGTGGGTTCACCGGACGATTACGGCGACACCATCCTGTTCCTGTCGGCCGGCGCCGACTACGTCACGGGCCAGACCCTGAATGTCGACGGCGGCCTGACCACCTAACAGGGGAGACGATCACCATGAAACTCGTGCGCTACGGCAGGCCGGGCAAGGAAAAGCCGGGCCTGATCGACGACGCCGGTGCAATGCGCTCGCTGGCCGGCGAGATCGACGATATCGACGCATCCGTACTGTCGGCGGCGGCGCTGAAGCGCCTGAGACGGATAGACCCGGCGAGCCTGCCCAACGTACGCGGCAATCCGCGCCTGGGCCCGCCGCTCAACGGCATCAACAAGGTTATCTGCATTGGCCTCAACTATACCGACCACGCGGCAGAAGTCGGCGCACAGGCGCCCGACAAACCGATCGTCTTCTTCAAGCCGACGACGACGCTGTGCGGCCCCAACGATGCGATTGAGACCTTGCACGACAGCCGCCATACGGATTGGGAAGTCGAGCTGGGCGTCGTGATTGGGCGCGGTGGCAAGAACATTGCGGAAGCCGACGCGCTGAAACATGTCGCCGGCTACTGCACGCTCCACGATGTTTCCGAACGCAAGTTCCAGAGTTTCGGCTCCGGCCAGTGGATACTCGGCAAGTCCGGCGACACGTTCTGCCCCTTGGGTCCATGGCTGGTCACCGCCGACGAGGTGCCGGATCCCCAGAACCTGCGGCTGTGGTGCGAGGTCAACGGCAAGATGATGCAGGATGGCACGACTGCCAACATGATCTTCCCGGTCGCGCATCTGATCAGCTTCGTCAGCCGTTTCATGTCGCTGGAACCCGGTGACGTCATGGCGACCGGCACGCCAGCGGGCGTCGGTCAGGGCCGCAACCCCCGCGTCTTCCTGAAGGTCGGCGACAAGGTGCGCATGGCCGTGGAGGGCCTGGGCGAACAGGAAAGCGAGATCGTCGCGCCGCGCTAGCCGCCATGGCAGGCCCGTCAGGCAACGAAAAACCCACGGCGCGCGCCGGACTTGATCCGGGGCCCATGATCACGAGACATACCGATCCAGGCGCCGTTCGTGTTCATGGGCGCCGGATCAGGTCCGGCGCGCGAGGAAGGGGAATGTGGCGAAGCCGTCAGCCTGATCTCGTCTGCCCGCGCCCATTCATGGACCTGCCGGCCACCGCCCCTGCTCGCAAAACATTGCGTCGGTAACCATGACGGCGGCACAGCCCAAGCTTGACCGCAGCCTGGGGCTGGGCGCGGTCGTGCTGTTCGGCCTGGCCTATATGGCGCCGATGATCGTCTTCGGCACGTTTGGCGTCCTGGCGGATAAGTCGGAAGGCACGGCGGCGGGCTCCTATCTGGCGGCGTTGGCCGCCATTCTGCTGACCGCCTACAGCTATGGGCGCATGACCTCGATCCATCCGGTGTCGGGATCGGCCTACAGTTACACGCGGCGCTCGATAGATCCCCATGTAGGCTTCCTGGTCGGCTGGGCGGTGCTGCTCGACTATTTCTTCCTGCCCATGGTGATCTGGCTGATCGGCGCCGCCTATCTGGGCGCGGCGCTGCCCGGTATCCCATCGTGGATCTGGATCATCGCCTTCGTCGTTCTGACCAGCGCCATCAACATCATCGGCATCCACTTCGCGAGCCGGGTGAACTTCATCCTGATGGTCGCCCCGTTTCTGATCGTCGCCGCGTTCATGGCGCTTGCCGCGCATTATGTCGTGGAAATCTCGGACGCCGGTTCGCTGCTTTCCGCCGATCCTTTTTTCAAGCCCGGCGTGCCGTTCTCGGCGACGCTCGCGGGCGCAGCGCTCGCCGTCTATTCCTTCCTGGGTTTCGATGCGGTCTCGACCCTGGCCGAGGAAACCATCGAACCGCGCAAGACCATGCCCCGCGCGATCTTCCTGATCGCGCTGATCGGCGGCGGTGTCTTCATCGGCGCGTCCTATGTCACCGAGCTCGCGCACCCGTCGACCCAGTTCCAGAACGAGGACGCCGCGGCGTTCGAAATTGCGCGCAAGGTCGGCGGCGACATCTTCGTCACCGTGTTCCTGATCGGCATGGTCGTCACCCAGTTCACCGCCGGGCTCTCGGCCCAGGCGAGCGTCGGGCGCCTGCTTTACGCCATGGGCCGCGACCGCGTGTTACCGCACCGCGTCTTCGGCTACCTCAACCCGCGCTTTAAGACGCCGGTCTTCAACATCGTCATGGCCGGTCTGTTCGGCCTGCTCGCCATCGTGCTCGACGAAGCGACCTCGACCTCGTTCATCAACTTCGGCGCCTTCACCGCCTTCACCTTCGTCAACCTCTCGGTGATCGCCCACTACCTGCGCCACCGCCACGACGGCGAACGACGCGGGCTGCTGCTATGGGTCGTCGTGCCGGGTCTCGGCGCCATTCTCGACCTCGGCCTTCTGGCAAGCCTGGATAAGGACGCGCAGATCCTGGGCGTGATCTGGCTCGCCATCGGCGTCGGCTATCTGACCTACCTGACCAAAGGCTACAAGGTGCCGCCCCCCGACCTAGATATCGAGGAGGCCGAGGGGGCGGGTTAGCGCTCGTTGCGCCGTTTGCTGCCTAAACGTTCGTTCGTCCGGGCTCCGGCGAGCTTTCGATGGATGACAGGGATTGGCCCTTCATCGTAGCCTCGAAGGCGTGCAGGCGTTTATAGATCGACATCATCTCGACGATCGTCGTCCACGAGTTGATGAGATACTGGAACGAACTCTCGACCCGGCCGAAGGCACGCACGATCTGCTGGAGGACACCAAGCGTGATCGTCGCCGACACGATTGTCGGACCCAGGGCAAAGTACGGCACGAGCACGCCGACCTGCAGGTAACTGATGCGCACCAAGTTGAAGTAGAGGTAGTTGAGATAGAGTCGGAAATAGTTGCGCCGTACGTCGGCGAACAGGTCGGCCAGCCGCGGCGGTTGGGCGCGGTCTTCATGATCCTCACCGAACACGAGCTCCTTGCGGTACGCCGCTTCGACACGTTGATTGCGGAACTCCAGACCCGGCAGACGAATGCCGGCAAGCGCCACGAGGCCGGTGCCGAACACCGACCACAGGATGGCAATCACGACAAGCGCCTGAGGAATCTCGCCGATGATCGGGATCTCTTTGACGTGCTCCGACAACGCCCACAGGATCGGCAGGAAGGCGATCAGCGTCATCAAGGCGTCGATCAGGCTGACGCCGAGGCTCTCCATGATGGCGGCGAACCGCATGGTGTCTTCCTGAACGCGCTGTGACGCGCCTTCGATATGGCGCAGCTTCTGCCAGTTGGCGACGTAGTAGTCGTTCATCGCCGTGCGCCAGCGGAAGATGAAGTGGCTGACGATGAACCGGTTGATGGAGGCAACGATGACGAACACCATCGCAATCTCCAGGAAGTCCAGCAGCAGCAGATAGTATTCGGTCAAACTGATCGAGCCTGGTTCGCCCAGGGCCAGCTGGACGGCGTCATAGAAACGGCCGAACCAGTTGTTGATCATGACGTCGAGCTGAACCAGGAACCATGTGATGAAGATGATGATCATCGACACGACCACCGACCACCAGAACCAGCGATGGGGCAACAGGCGGTGAACCAGGAAGGCGAAGATGGCGCCAGACACGATCATGTACTGGTAGAGCCAGACATCGACAGCGAACAGGCGCGCGTTGGCGTAGGCGTCCATCGCCATTTCGTCGGCTTCCGGCGGCGGCCCTTCGGGATAGCCGTAGCCGATCAGCCCGCCCAGGCTGAGCGATTCGCCGAGATCGGCGCCGAAGATGAACCACACAGCCATCGACAGCGCCGTCCACACAAGGGCGGCGGAAAAGAAGATTCTGGGGTTGGGAAAGAAGGAATGAAACACCGGTCGGACCTCGTCGCTGGTTCGGCCGGGCCCACCAGGAGCGGCGCCCGACGCTCACGGTCGATGGGGCACACTGGGTGAAGCCGGACCGACTTGCAACGAAGGCGTTGGAACGCTCTCGGTATTGTTTGACGGGTCTTTTGGTCCGACGGTCATCGCCAATCGCGTTACGCTACCGACGGTATGTGAACCCAGACGACGAATGAGGGCCGGTCATGATGTTTCGCACTGCGACGGCAAACGATCTCCATGCGGTTGTGGAATTGCTCGCCGATGACGTCCTTGGCGCGCAACGAGAACGGCTGGAGGCCCCTTTGCCGTCTGCCTATGGCGAGGCCTTTGAAGCGATCCAACGGCAGTCAGGCAATCAGATTGTTGTTGCTGTCGATGACAACGACAACGTCATCGGCTGCCTTCAGCTGACGCTGACACCGGGTCTGGCCCGGCTGGGCATGACCAGAGCGACGATCGAGGCCGTCCGCATCGCCCGGAGCCACCGCAGTTCAGGCCTGGGCGAGCAGATGTTCAGGTTCGCCATCGACGAGGCGAAGAAAGCAGGCTGCGGCCTCGTTCAGCTGACGACCGACCGGGCGAGGCCCGACGCCCACCGCTTCTACGAGAAGCTCGGGTTCGAGCCCAGCCATATCGGCATGAAACTCAAGCTCTAGGCCCGGACCGCACGGCCGGGTGTAGCCTCGCGCGACGTCAGGCCTGCAGCCGGTCCACGACGAGGTTCTGGAAGTGGTGCACGGCACTTTCCCAATAGGCCGAGAACCGCGTCTCCATGCCAAGCTCATCGCGCTGGGCGTGTTTGGTCTGGACCTCACGAACCATGGGAAAGTCCTGCTCACCGACCTTGATCCAGGAGTCGCGCACCGCCTCGCGGGCGGCGCGATGTTCGTCGTCCGTCGCCGCGTCGCCAATGAAATGAAAAGCACGGCGCGTCGGCGTGCGGTCATGGGCCATGGGGTAATAGATGTTGGTGACGACGTGGTCGTCCAAGACGGACACGATCGCGTTGGGCACGATGAAGAACAGCACGATCTCGCGCGACAGACCGTCGTCACCGACCTTCTCGCCATCGAAGTGCGGAAACATCGGCAGGGTGTCGCCGGTAAGCGCTTCCGTCTCGCGCCGGCTTGCGATCGAGACATAGGTGTTGCCGCCGCGCTCGCCCCGGAAGACACCGCTCCTGGGACCGATCTGGGGGTGGACCCAGGGCAGGTGGTAGTCCTCGCATCCGGTCTCGATGGCGAGTTTCCAGTTGCCGTCAAACTGCGCCTCGGTCGTCAGGCCCGAAAAGCGCAACAGTGAGAGGTCGTGCTCGGGGATACGCTCGTGGACCGGGCGGATGAAGTCCTCGAAAGGCTCTGCCTTGCCGTCGATGTTGACGAAGACGAAGTGCATCCAGGTCGCGCTGCGGACCTCGCGCAAGCCGAGCGCGACCTTCTCGATGCCCGGCTGCTCGGCGCTGACTTTGCCGCTTGCCTCGTCCACACCGCCGATATCCGGTGTCGCGATGAGCCGGCCGTTCAGGTCATAGGTCCAGCCATGCCAGGGGCATTGCAGCGTCTGGGCCTTGCTGCAAGGCTCGGTCAGCACGGTCATCGACCGATGGCGGCAGATGTTGTGGAACACCTTCACGTCGCCCTGGCGGTTGCGCGCCACGATGAAATCCCAGCCGGCAATCGAGACCGGCACGGCGTCGCCCGGCTCGGCGACGTCCGACTCATAGGCGATCGCCATCCAGCCGCGCGGGAAGATCTTCTTACGCTCCAGCTCGAAGAACGCGGGGTCGGCATAGACACGGCCCGGCAGACCCTCGGCCTCGGCGACCGGGCGGCGCAGGCACGCGACCTGCGCGGGCGAGATGAAGTCGTCGAGACTGAGCTCTTGCATCACGGTCATGGTGTCGTCTCCTCCTCCGGTGCCGCGTCGGCGGCAAACATGGCAAGCGTGCTGCTGATCAATTGTGCGCGCCGCTCGGGCGAAAAGCGTTTGGGATCAAGGGCGGTGCGGACAAACAGTCCTTCGCCCAGGGCGACCAGCTGATCGGCGGTGTCGTCGGGATCCAGGTGTGCCGGCAGATCGCCGACAGCGATCGCGCCCTCGACTTGCTCGCGGACCAGACCGCGGTAGCGGTCGTAGAACGCCATGTTCAGCGCGCGATGGCGGTCATCAATGGTCGCGCTCGACCAGAACCCCAGCAGCGCGGCGACACGGCCGGATTTAAGCTCGCGTGGCACCAGCGCCTCGATGGTCGCGCGCACCCGGGGCATACCGGCGGGCAAACCCGCCAGGGTTTCGCGCAGCCGCTCGGCCGTCTGCTCGGCGATCAGCTGATAGGCAAACGCCATCAGCTCGCCGCGGTCGCGGAAGTAGTGGTGAATGACCCCCGTCGTGAAGCCGGCCTCGCGCGCGATCTCGCGCAGCGTGGCGCCATCGACACCGTGTTTGGCGATCACGCGCCAGGTCGCTTCGGCAACCTCTTCGCGGCGGGCATCGTGGTTCACGACCTTAGGCATGGACGAGCGGCCTCTTCATCTTGTATGACATGCGCCAAGTTTTTAACATGTCGGATGTTATAAATAAACCGCTCGAAGTCAAACGTCGATTCTCCTGGAGCAGATCCCGTTTTGATGGAATCGCTTCGCGATGCCATCAAGAAGGGTGAATCTGCTCTATCTATGGATCGAGAGCGGATTCACGCGCTTAGATAGAACCGAGTTCCGGTTCTATCTAACCGCGATCCGCTCTATGACGTTAAGTCCTGTGAGGAAACCGCGATGGCCACGCCACAACCTTTGACCGACACCCTGCCCGCCGCCTGGTACCACGACGCCGATCAGTTCGAGCGCGAGCGCCGCATGATCTTTGCGCGCAACTGGTGGCTGGTCGGCCGC
Source organism: Alphaproteobacteria bacterium (assembly GCA_028277285.1). Taxonomy (GTDB): domain Bacteria; phylum Pseudomonadota; class Alphaproteobacteria; order SP197; family SP197; genus JANQGO01. The sequence continues at coordinate 50,765 of JANQGO010000108.1, forward strand.
GAGCAGCAGCTGGCGCAGGCCGGCGACTACGTCACCGCCAACGTGGCCGGCTGGCCGGTCTTTGTCGTGCGCGACCGCGAGAAGGGCTTGCGCGCCTTCCACAATGTCTGCCGCCACCGCGCCGGCCCCTTGTTTACGGATGAAGGCGGGCGCTGTCAGACCCTACGCTGCCAGTATCACGGTTGGATCTACGGCTTCGACGGCAGCCTAAGAACCGCGCCGGGATTCCCTGAGTCCGGCACGCTCGACAAATCCAAGTTCGGGCTCTTTCCCGTGCGCGTCGAGACGTGGCGTGGTCTGGTCTTTGTCTGCCTGGAAGAAGCCGCGCCGGATCTCATGACCTGGATGGGCGACGTCGGGCGGCTGGCCGATGAGTATCCGGCGGCCCAGACGTTTGTCTTCATGGACGAAACGACGGTCGAAGGCGCCTGCGACTGGAAGGCCTATGGCGACAACTCGTGCGAGGGTTACCACCTGCCCTTCGTCCACGGGGCGCTCAACAAGGCGGTGTCGGGCGCCGACATCCGGCCTTACGAAAACGGCGGCTTCGTGGGCTTCCACGTGGACTACGGCGGCACGTCCGATACCCGCGCCAACAAGGGTCTGTGGATCTACAAGTTCCCCGGCCTGCTGCTGCACTATTCCGACCGCGCGCTCAACATCGAGCAGGTCGAGCCGGACCGCGCCGGCGCCATGACCATCCGCTCCTGGTACTGGTTCCCGGAAGGCGAGGAAGCGTATGGCCGCGCCTACATGGCCGACTCGGTCGATGTCATGCACGAGGACATGGGCGTGTGCCTTAAGGTGCAGAAGAACCTGGAGGCGGGCATCTACCAGTCCGGCAAACTCTCACCGGAGAAGGAGCCTGGCACGATCTTCTTCCAGCGCCTGATCCGCGAGGCGCTTGAGGCCGATCCGCCACGTCTTGGTTTGGCTGCATGACGCCGCCCATCCTCTATATCGGCAACAAGAACTATTCGTCGTGGTCGCTGAGGCCGTGGCTGGTTTTCGAGCACTTCGGCCTGCCGTACGAGGAAAGGCTGATCCCGCTGTTTGACGAAAACTGGGATGCGGCAATCGCCGAGGTCTCGCCGTCGCGCAAGGTGCCGTGCCTGGTCGACGGCGACCTGACGATCTGGGAGACCCTGGCGATCATCGAGTACGCCACCGACCGCCATCCCCAGGCGGCGATCTGGCCGGACGACTTGCACGCCCGTGCGGTCGCGCGAAGTGTTGCCTCAGAAATGCATGCGGGTTTTGCCGAGCTGCGTTCGGCGATGCCCATGAACATCCGCAAGTCGCTGCCCGGCCGCGGCCGCACGCCCGGCGCGCTGAAGGATATCGCGCAGATCCAGGAACGGTGGAACCGGTGCCGCAGCGACTATGGAGCTGGCGGTGACTTCCTGTTTGGCGCCTTCACCGCCGCCGATGCGATGTATGCGCCGGTCGCCAGCCGGCTGGTGACCTATGGCGTCGAGCTCGACCCCATTTCATCTGCCTATGTCGATGCCATCATCGCACTGCCCGCCATGCAGACATGGAGCGAGGCGGCACGCAAGGAACCCTGGACCGTCGCCGAGGACGAGCTGGACTAGGGCCGCCTAAATCCAACCACCGACACTCTCGCGCCCCGGCCGCAGAGCCGGGGCCCATGAACACGGACGGTGCCTTTGTAACGCGATCCCGTGTTCATGGATCCTGGGTCAAGCCCGGGATGCGACCATGGCGTTAACGCGCCAGAGCGTCCGTTGCCCCTATGCTCTCTTCGACGCGACGTTCTCGCCCATCAGGCAGAGGATCTCCCACATCATCTGGGCACCGGTCAGCGCTGTCTGGCCCGAGGGGTCGAATGGCGGCGAGACCTCGACCACATCGCCGCCGACGATGTCGAGTCCGCGCAGGCCGCGAAGCATCTGCTGTGCCTCGAAGGTCGTGAAGCCGCCGACTTCCGGCGTGCCCGTGCCCGGCGCATAGACCGGATCCAGGCCGTCGACATCGAAGCTGATATAGGTCGGGCCGTCGCCGACGACCTCGCGCGCCTTGGCGATCACGGCCTCGATGCCCATGGCGTAGAGCTCTTCGATGTGAATCACCGTCATGCCGGATTCGTAGCTGAACGCCCATAGCGGTTCGGCCGGCCCGCGGATACCGATCTGGATCGTGCGCTTGGGGTCCAGCACGCCGTCGTCGACGGCGACGCGAAACGGGCCGCCATGGTGGTGCTTGTGGCCGAACAGTTCCGGTCCGGTATCGCAGTGGGCGTCGAAATGGATCAGGCCGACAGGCCGGTCGGCGGCAATCGCCTTCATGATCGGCAGGGTGATCGAGTGGTCGCCGCCGGCGGTCAGCGGCCGGATGCCGGCCGCATGCACCTTCCTGTAGAACGCCTCGATATCGTCCATGGCGCGCTCAAGGTTATAGACGCCTTCGATCAGGACATCGCCCAGATCCGCCGATTCAGCGATGTGATAGGGCCGAATGCCGGTCTGATGATTGGTATGGCCCATCAGGGTCGACTGTTCGCGCAAACCCCGCGGGCCATGGCGCGCGCCCGGGCAATTGGTCACTCCGCCGTCGAACGGCACGCCGATCAAGCCGATTTCGACCCCGTCCCAGTTGCCGTCGTCGCGCAGCGGACGGCGCATGAAGGTCGCGACGCCGGAATAGCGCGGGCGATAGATCTCGCCCGCCGGCATCAACTCTTCGCGAACATCATGCTCCTGGTCCTTGCCCATGCATCTGCCCCTTTTCCTCGTGTCGGTTGCGCCAATATAGACCTTAACAGTGGAGAAGACGCCATGACCGAGTTGTCACGCATCGCGAATCCAGCGCCCGGCTTCCAGTCGCATCCGAACTATCAGATCGAGATCCTGCCTTGCGCCAAGCGCCTGCGCGCGACATTCGCCGGGCATACCGTGTTCGATACGCTCGATGCGGTGATCCTGCGCGAGACCAAGCATCTGCCCGTCTATTACGTACCGCGCGGCGATGTGGACATGGCGCTGATGACACGCACGGAACACACGACCCATTGCCCATTCAAGGGCGACGCGTCGTATTTCAGCCTGCAGCACGGCGAGCGCGTCGCGGAAAACGCAGTCTGGACCTACGAAACGCCGTTCGACGAATGCCACCCGATCAAAGACTTCTTGGCCTTCTATTGGGACCGACTGGATCACTGGTACGAGGAAGACGACGAGGTCTTCGTGCACGCCCGCGATCCCAAGGCACGCATCGACATCCTGGCGAGCGCGCGTCCGGTCCGTGTTGAAGCCGCCGGCGCGACCATTGCGGAGACGACACGCGCGCTCTTCCTATTCGAGACCGGCCTTCCGGTTCGCTACTATGTTCCGCTGGAGGACGTACGGCAGGATCTGCTGATTTCGTCGGAGACCCAAACGCGCTGCCCCTACAAGGGCACGGCGCACTATCATCACGTTAAGATCGGCGAGACCGTCATCAACGATGCGGTCTGGCACTACCCGAACCCGCTTGATGAAGTCGGCCGCATCGCCGGTTATCTCTGCTTCTATCCGGAGAAAGTCGGCCGGCTCACCATCGACGGCAGGGACGTACAGCTGGCCGTTTAGTCGAACGCGCGCCTGTCCGGCTCTTCTTTGACCACAACGGGCGGCGCGCTGGAGATACGCCGCAGCAGTACGCCCAGGAAGATCGCGCTGAAGACGACGCCGACAATCGGCATGCCGACGGGGCCCAGGGCATTCATCGCGCCACCGCTGATGCCGGGCCCGAACACACTGCCGATGGCCCACAGAAACATGAAACTGGTCGTGGCGCCAACCAGCTGAGCGCTGCGGAAACGCCGTCCCATCGCGGTCAGCGCGATGGTGTAGAAGCTGCCGATGGTCGCGCCCATCAGCAACAAGGTTGGGTAGATCAGGATGGGATCGGTCACCATGAACGGCAGCGCCGCGATGGTGGCCAGCGTGACGAACGTGCACGCCGCCATCAGGCGGCGCGTGTCCACACGGTCGGCCAGAAACCCGATCGGGATCTGCGCCAGAATCGATCCGATGACAAAAATCGTCAGCATCAGCTCGGCCATGCCGTCCGCCACGCCCATGCGCAGGCCGTAGACCGGCAGCAACGACAAAGTGGCACTGTCGATCAGACCGAACATGAGGCCAGCCATCATGAGCGACGGCGCAATGGTGAAGAAATGAATGATGCGCGCCCGGTGGTCGCCCTCCAGCATCGCCTGCGCGCCGCCCGCAATAGACAGCGGAATAAGACCGATCAACACAATCGCGATGCCGATATAGAGCGCCGTCCATGTCTCCGTGCCCAGCACCACCAGAAGCACCGGTCCAAGCCCGAAGCCGCCGTGCTGGAACATGCCGGCGACACCGATCAGGCGGCCGCGCCGGCGTTCATCGGCAAGCTGGTTGATCCAGACGTCACCGGCGGTAAACGCAAGCTCGGCTGAAAGGCCCAGCAAAAAACGGATCGGAAACCACAGCCATACCGACGGGAACACAGGCAGCAGCGCTAGCGCGACCGCCATGCCGACCATGCCGGCCGCGATGACGCGCTTGACGCCGAAACGCCGGATCAAACGGGGCGCCAGAAACGCCAGGAACATAACGGCCAGCATCTGGACGGACGCGTTCAGCCCGTTCAGCAACGGCGAGACCCCCTGATGTTCCAGGGTCAGCGCCAGGAACGGGTAGCTGATACCCATGGTCACCGTCACGGTGGTCGTCGCCGCGATACAGGCGACAATGCCGCGGGTGCGCTGGCCCGTTGTCAGGGTAACCGTACTCATAGTGCCGGTTTAGAGATTTCCCCGATAGGGGCAAGCCATGGATTCCTCATGGCTGACGTGAGGGGTTCTTATGAATGCCCGGCATCGGCTAGGTTGACGCCCTAGCCGCCAGGCAGAAGAACTGGCGCGATACCGGACCCGGACCGCATACGGTCGTGCTTTGGGGGAAGCAGCCATGCTGAAAAAGAAACTCGCCGCCTACGCTGATGAAATCTCCGTCGCACCGGGCGACACCATTCGCTTCATGGCGAGCGTCGACGACGATCTTTCCAGCTATACCGCCACCATCGTGCGGCTGCTTTCCGGCGACGACCAGCCGGGCGGGCCGGGTTATCGCGATACCGTGCTGGACGTCCCGGCCAACGGTGGCCACGCCGCGCGCCACCAGCCGACATGGCCGGGCGCTTACGGCGTGGTCGGCCATGACAAGGCATTCGACAAGCTGGAGAGCTTTTCGCTGCAATGCCTGTTCTGGCCGACGACGCCGGAACGGCCGTGGAAGTCCATCGTCTCCAAGTTCGACGAAAGCAACGAGTTCGGTTGGGGTCTGTTCACGAACGGCGACGGGCACGCCTGTTTCTTCGTCGGCGACGGCAACGATCACCGCACGGCCCACGCCGTCGCGCCCGAACCGCTGATCGCGCGCCAATGGTATCTGCTGACCGGCAGTTACGATACCGAAGCCAAGGAACTCAAGGTCGTGCAACGGATGATCCATCCCGTGCCCACCATACCGGCACGCTCAGAAGCGACAGCCACGGCGCCGGAGATAGGCGATATCCACAATCGCGAAGCCGCCTTTATGGTCGGCGCCTACAACAACCAGGCCGAAAGCGGCACGTGGTTTCCCGGCGGCCACGTGAACGGCAAGATCGAACGCCCGGTCTTGATCAACCGCGTGCTGGATGACGACGAGAGCGATGAGCTTCTAACCGGGGCCATCCCGAAAAAACTCGCCAAGGGTACGGTGCTCGCGTGGGATTTCAGCCAAGAGATCGGCAGTGACCGGCTGGTCGACATCTCCGGCAACAAGCTGGACGGCGAAGCCGTCAATCTGCCGATCCGCGCGGTGCGCGGCCACAACTGGGACGCCACCGAATTCAACTGGACGAAGGCGCCGGAGCAATGGGGCGCGATGCATTTTGTCGAAGATGCGATCTACGACTGCGGCTGGCGGCCGGACTTCGAGGTGACAATTCCGGAAAGCGCCAAGAGCGGCCTTTACGCTGCCAAGCTGGAGGCAGACGACAGCGCGCCGGAATTCGTGCCGTTTGTCGTGCGCCCGCCGGCGGGCAGAACGACGGCGCAGCTTTGCGTGCTGGTGCCGACCGCGAGCTATTTGGCCTACGCCAATCTGGACGAACAGATCGCCTCGGCGGAGTACGACTTCCAATTCAACAGGTCGCCGCGCCTCGGCCCCGACGACATCTATCAGCAGGAGCACCCGGAGATCGGCGTCAGCATGTACGGCCTGCATGCCGACGACACCGGCCCGCACTACAGTTCGCGGCTGAGGCCGATCGCCAATCTCAGTCCGACACACAATTCGCTGTGGCAGATGAGCGCCGACATGCATCTGATCGCCTGGCTCGAGCACGAAGGCATCGCCTATGACATGGTGAGCGACGAGGACCTGGACCGCGAAGGCGCTGATTTGCTCCGCCAATGGTCCTGCGTCATGACCATGAGCCATCCCGAGTACTATTCGACCCGCATGCTGGACGGTATCCAGGACTACACGCGCCAGGGCGGCCGGCTGATGTACATGGGCGGCAACGGCTTTTATTGGCGCGTCGCCTTTCGCGATGACAAGCCGGGCGTCATGGAGATGCGCCGGGCCGAAGACGGCTCGCGCTCCTGGATCGCCGAGCCCGGCGAGTACCACATGAGCTTTACCGGCGAGCTGGGCGGCCTGTGGTGGCGCGGCGGACGCACGCCCCAGTCGGTCGTCGGCGTCGGCTTCATCGCGCAGGGCTTCGACTGGTCGAGCCCCTATCGCCGACAACCGGACAGCTACGACCCCCGCGCCGCCTGGATCTTCGACGGTCTCGCCGACGACGAACTGATCGGCGATTTCGGCCTGCTCGGCGATGGCGCGGCGGGCTGGGAACTCGACTGCGCCGACCCCCTGCGCGGCACGCCGCCGCACGCCCTGGTGCTGGCCAGCTCCTTCGATCACTCCGACACCGTCTTGATGGTCAACGAGGAACTCGGCCACATGCACCCGATGATCTATGGCTCGCTCCAGCCCCGGGTGCACGCCGACATGGTGTTCTTCGAAACCGGCAACGGCGGCGCCATCTTCTCGACCGGCTCCATCGCCTGGGTCTCGGCCTTGCCGTGCAAGAACTTCGACAACAACGTCGCGACCATCACGCGCAACGTCATCAAGCGCTTTTGTGACGCAACGCCGTTCTGAGGGAGTTGGACGATAACCTCCCACCGCATGCAGTGGTTCCAATCGGCGCTGATCGACCAGATCATCGACGGCAGCAAGACGGCGACCGTGCGGTTCGTCGCGTGGAGCGAAGGGCTTGATGCGGACAACACCGCGCTTCGCGTCGGCGCCACCTATGACGTCGTCGACCGCGACGGCACGCCACGATGCCGGGTGCGCCTGACCGGCATTGAACTCGTCCGCTGGGACGCCATACCCGAGCGGCTGTGGCGGCGCGACCCCGCGGTCTCAGGCGAGGTCAGCCTGGAGGCGTTTCGGGCCGATCACTGGGACTACTTTGACCAGCCATCCGACGACTTCGAGTTTCTCGGCGTCTACTTCGACCGGGTCGATGGTTGAGCGGCGTCCATGACACCCTTCCGGTTCTATCTGGACTGGCATGTGGACTGTCAGTTCGCCGGTCTGATCTGGGCGGGCGAACAGGGCCTTTATGGCGACGCCGGCCTGGACGTCGACCTGGTCGTCCCGGAGCGCCATCCCGAACACACGGTCCTTGACCTGATTGCCGGCGACCCGTGTTCAGCGGGCTGCTGCGAAGACAACCTCGTGGTCCAACATGGCGCCGACGGCAAGCCGGTGCGCGCCATCGGCGCCATGTTGCAGGAAACGCCCCTGGTACTGATGACTAAAGACGGCATCGGGATTACGGCGATCAGCGATCTTGCAGGCCACCGCGTTGCCATGCATGCCGACGGCGAAAACCTGCTGCGCATCCTGCTCCGCCTCAACGGTGTTGACGTCGACGCCGTCGACATCACCGTCCACGGCTGGTCGCTCGACGACCTGGCAGCCGGGCGTTTCGACGCGGTCCAGGGTTACGCCATCACCGAAGCCATCGCCTTGGAAGGACGCGGTTTCAGCCCGCGTCTCGTGCCATTGCACCACACCTCGCTCGTCCCGCAATCGCAGGTGATTGTCACGACTCCGGTATGCCTAAGCTCCCATGAGGCGATCCTGCGGCGGTTCCTCGCGGCGACCGCCGAAGGTTGGCGCCAAGCCCTGGCGCAGCCGGACGAGGCAGCCGCCATGCTTGCCGCGACCTGTGCCGGACGAACCGACATCAGCGAAAACCGGCGGATCCTCGCCATGATGACGCCGCTCGTCGTTGGCGCGAAGGGGCCGCAAGGGATCTGCCAGATCGATCGGGGGCGCTGGCGGCAGAACATCACGACATACGCACGGTTCGGATTGGTTGCCCGGCAGTTTGCCGTCGACGACATCGTCGTCGACCTGTTCACCTAGGAGCGATTGTCAGGCTCCGACCAGGCCGCCGTGGAAGATCATGCGGTAGACGTCGATGCCGTCGTGGCTGATGGTCTCGACGCCGCTGAACCCGAGGAGGTCGCCGTCGACCGTGTTGCGGTACGCGAACGCGCCCTCAACGTAGGACGCCGGTCCGCGCATCAGATGGTCGGGATCGGGATCGCCGAGCACCGCGCGCTGGAACGCATAGATCTCCTCCATCGGCGGATGGTCGGCCAGGACGGTCGCCATGTAGTTCTTCATCCAGACGACACCGCCGCCATGCCAGACAAGTTCGTGTCCGCCATAAGGGTTCTGGCCGGCGTAACGGTCGCGGTAGGACCAGCCCCCTTTGTCCCAAACCATCTGCTCGGTACCGTCGGCGAGCTTTTCACCGTGCGGGATCGCATAGGTCTCACGGCGCGCCTCGACCAGAAAGTCGATGAGACCGTGGATGGGGACGGCATTCATGACTGTCCGCTCGCCGCGAAGGTAAGCGCGTGATCGGCGGCGGCCTCACAGGTGCCCCACCACACATCGTCGCACGCGCGCATCTCGGTCAAAAGCTGCTCCAGCATAAGAAGACGGCCGGGCCGTCCCATCAGATTGGGATGGAAGGTCGTGTGGAAGAGACCGCCGTAGCGGCGCAGGCCCGTGAACTCCTCCAGCCAGATGCGCCGCGCGTCCTCGGCTGGCGCGGTAACCGCGCTGCCGGCCGGGTAGAGCGAACCGCCGAAAAGCGCCCAATCGTCCAGCACCATGCTGGTCGGCAGCTCGATCAGCGAACCCCTCGCCGTTTCGACCAGATGCGGGGTGTCGTGTTCCATCAGGCTGGCGTCATAGGTGAAACCCAACGCGGCCATCACCTCCAGCGTACGCGCATCGACGCCCCAGCCCGGCGCGCTCCAGCCGCGCGGCGTGCGCCCGGTCAACCGCTCAAGAACCGCCGTGGCATGTTCGAACACCGCTTGCTGATCTTCGGCCGGCATGCCGAACAGGTTCTCATGCATGTAGCCGTGATGGGCGATCTCGTGGCCATCGGCCAGGATCGCATCGATCATGGCGGGGTGGCGTTCGCCGACATGGGCCGGCACGAAGAACGTCGCCGGGACCTCGAGATCGCGGTGCAGCGCCAGGATGCGCGGCATGGCGGTGGTGATGCCGTATGCCGCTTCGGAGATGGCCGTCATGTGCTCGACAGCGCCGCGGTCCCAGCCTATCGGACCGGCCTCGCCATCCACATGCCAGCCGATGGTCACCCCGCATGATTTGCCATCGGGCCAGGCGAAGCCTGATAAGGTGCTGAGGCGGATATCCGGGTAGCTGGGTGAGGAGAGATCGGGCACATGTCGCTTGTAGCCGAACACGGAACGCGCACTCAAGCCCGCGTGCGGCCCGGCCTCAAATGACGCGCACCGGCCTCGTCTTGTCCGCCGTGCTTGCAGCCTGGTTGGGCGCCGCCCCGGCCCTTACGCATGCCCAGGAAACAGATGCCGACTCCCTGACCGGCGGCCAGTTTGTTTTGTGCCAGGGCGTCGCGGTAAGCGGGCTGGCGTGCCGGGTCTGGATCGACTTCAACGAGAGCCTCATCGCCTATCAGGACGAGCTGTCGGCCGGTGGCAACCTGATGCCCGACGCCTTCGCGCCGTTCTTCTTGATGCCGCGCTTCCAGTCGGCGGTCGGCCAGCCGGACGCCGCGTTTCAGTCGATCGCCGATTGGCTCCGGGAAACCGAAAGCGACGCCTATGCGCTGTGGGGCAACCCGACCGATGGCCTTTACCGATCGTCATCATGGCTCTCGACCGATCCGCTTCGTGCCGGCGAGACGGCGACGCTGCCCGACGCGCTGGCGATCAACGACCTGGAGATCCGAACCGATGCGCTGATCGTGACGGCGCGCATCCTGGCCGGGAACGGTGACGACGAAAGCGCCCGCGCCATGTTCGCGCTGGCCTGGGACATCGTGCACGACGACATGGAAGGCGACTTGTGGGAGAGGACGCGCCAGTTGGGCTCCCTCTTCGCCATGTGGGCGGCCGCCGGCTACAGCGACGATGCGGAGGAAGCCGCCGCCCGTTTGAGCGAGACCGACGCCGCTTTCGCCCGGCTGGCCATGGTCGAAGGTGCCGCGGCGACCGGCGATCACGCCATGACGGCGAGCCTAGCCGAACGTCTGCCAGGCTGGCTGCCGCTGCTGGGTCAGATATCGCTGGCCGAAGCCTTTCGGCGGCAAGGCGACGACGGTCGTGCACGCGCAACCCTCGACGCAGCGGCCGAAGCCCTGGCGTCGGGGGGCGGCGCGGCGAACAACCCCGCTGCCCATCTGAGGCTTGCTCAGGGTTATGCCATGCTGGGCGACATCGCCGCCGCCCGCGCGGCACTCGAGAGTTACGATGCCGGTCCACATTTGGACGGCGGCCTCGCCCGCCCGGACATCGCGCCGCTGGTCGCCTGCCACGACATGGACCTGGCATTGCGCATGATCAGCGAGGACGCAAACGGCCGGCCTGATCCCATGGACGTCGTCAACATCCTGGTCGCCGCGTCCGCATCCGGCGCCGGTGATGAGGCTTACGCGGTCGCGGTGGCCCAACCGCAGGCCTTCACCCGCAGCCTCTACATGCTGGCCGTGTCGATCGGCCTCAAACACGGTGACCTCAGCGCCTTCCCCGGCATCCCCTGCTCCACGGTCAGCATCAACGCGTTCTAACGGCTAAACCGGTTAATCCGAATGGCGCGGCAGGTGGCGGCGAACCTTGTCGTAGGCGACGGCGAAATCGAAACACATGCCCGTGCTCAAGGGACCGACCTTCTCACGGAAGAGTTCCTGCCAAGGCGTCTGGCTGGCCGGTACCTCGACGTCCAGCGTTGCCCTGCGCTCTTCCCATTCCTTCTCCGGCACGTCGGCGTTGGCGGTGCGCGCGTCGAGATCGATGATCAGCCGGTCGCCGGTCTTCAGCAGCGCCAGACCGCCGCCCGCCGCCGCCTCTGGCGAGGCATTGAGGATGGACGGCGCGTCGCTGGTGCCGGACTGGCGGCCGTCGCCGATGGTCGGCAACTCACGGATACCGGCGCGGATCAGCCGGTCGGGCGGCTGCATGTTGACGACCTCGGCGGCACCGGGATGGCCGATCGGGCCGGCCCCTCGGATGACCAGGATAGAGTGCTCGTCGACGTCCAGCGCCGGATCGTTGATACGCTCGCGGTAGTCCTCGGCGCCGTCGAACACGACGGCCTTGCCGACGATGCGATGGCCGTCGCCGGACGTGTCCAGATAGGTCTCGCGAAACGCCTCGGTGACAACCGACATCTTCATGATCGCCGCGTCGAACAAGTTGCCGGAAAACACCAGGAATCCCGCCGTCTTTCGCAACGGATCGGCAAACGGGCGGATCACGTCGCCATCGGGCGCGGGTGCGGCGGCGACATTGTGCGCCAAGGTCTCGCCGGTGACGGTCATGGCGTCGCGATCGATCAGACCTTCGTCGTCGAGTGCTTTGGCGATCACCGGCACGCCGCCGGCGCGGTGATAGGCTTCGCCCAGATAGCGCCCGGCCGGCTGGCAGTCGACCAATAGCGGGATCTCGTAGCCGTAGGTCTCCCAATCCTTCAGATCCAGGTCGACGCCGGCATGGCGCGCGATCGCCTGCAGATGGATCGGCGCATTGGTCGAGCCGCCGATCGCCGTGTTGACGCGGATGGCGTTCAG
>JANQGO010000409.1 GCA_028277285.1 Alphaproteobacteria bacterium
ATCTGTTATTCTTTATGATCGACCGGATCGAACGCGACGGGGGTGACGGCACCGCCGACCCCGGTTCCGCATCCGGCGAAACGGACGGAACATGAACGACATTACACTCTCGCTTTCGCAGATCCTGCAGCTCGTCGGCGTGGTGCAATGCGTTTACGTCATCGCGCTGACCCTGGTCCGTACCGACGATTACCGTTTCGCCGCCCTGCCGGTCATGCTGTTCGCCACGATCACAGTCGGTTTCGGCGTCCAGCTCTTGATGACCCTGACCGATATCGGCGAAAGCCCGTTCTTGAACGGCGTCTACCTGTTCGTCGAAACGGCGGTGCCGCCGCTGATGTATCTGATGGTCATCGAGCTGGCAAAACGGCGCATTCCCGCCTCGCCCCATTGGCTGATCCTGGGCCTGCCGCTTCTGGCGGTGCCGGCGATCAATGTCGCGGTCCAGGCCGAGACCATCTGCCTGGGCGCCGATGGCAGCTTCTGCGTCGAACCTTATCCGATGTTCTCGCTGTTCCGGGTCATCGCCGGCGTCGCCATTCTGCTGTTGCTGGTCGCGGTGATCTCGCGCGACTTGAAGACGCTCCTGACCCAGACCATGGGCAAGGAGAAGTACTGGATCGTCATCGCTCTGATCGGCGCCATCATCTCGCTGCTGGCGGTGAACCTGCTGAGCGCCTTCGAGGTCCTGAACGAAAGCGAGGCCGTGTTCGTCACCACCGTCCTGGAACTGACGCTGATCTACCTGCTGATCTCCTCCCTGTTCCGGGTCTATGGCGGCGCCGTCACCATCCGCACCAGCCGCGACAAGGGACGCGACGGCGAGCGCGAACCGCTGAACGACGAGGAGATCAAGCTGGTCGAGCGCATCAATGAGCTGATGACGCTCGACAAGGTCTATCAGGAGGCCTCCTACAGCCGCAAAGACCTGGCCCAGGAGCTGACCATCGCCGAGCATCAGCTTTCTCGGATCATCAACACCGGCTTCGCCATGAGCTTCAGCGACCTCATCAACAACCACCGGGTCGAGGAAGCAAAGTACCTGCTGCGCACCACCGACGAGCCGGTCAGCTCCATCGCCTTCGATGTCGGCTTCAACAGCCTGGCCTCGTTCAACCGGGTGTTTCGCAAGGTGACCGATCAGACGCCGACGGCGTTTCGCCAGAACGGCGGCGAGACACCGACCCCGTGACGCCATTGTGGCGGCACGATCCCGCCGCCGGCCTATCCTGTCGATCGTAGTAGAATCTTCGGATTTTCGCCTAAGGTCTTGATTCGATACCGACTCTTGTGCGCTGCAACATGGGTTTTCGGCGGTTGGCAGGGTCAGTTTAGAGCTGGAACTCCTCAATCTGTAAATCTGACGCCGCAACACGCCAGATAGCGAAGACCCTCCAAAGGATTAGCCCTAAAGAGTAGGTCAGAGGAGAGCGAGAGCGTTGCGTCTGTGCCGCTTTGGGACAGCCGCAAGTCGAGCAAGGCGCGATCGACTTCGTATCACAGTGAAACAGCCGGCAAGCCGGCACAGAGACCAACGCGAGGATCCGAAACCATGCAGGGTAACGTGGGTAACAAGAAACACAGCTCCGAACGCGGCTTTACGCTGGTCGAGCTTTCCATCGTGCTTGTCATCATCGGCCTTTTGATCGGCGCCGTCCTGAAGGGACAGGAACTGATCGAAAGCGCGCGGCTGAAGTCGCTGATGACCCAGATTAACAGCTACAAGACGGCGACCCAGATCTTCAAGGATCGCTACGGCTCGCTGCCCGGCGACTTCGACGAGGCGACGACCGTGCTGAATGCCTCGGCCAACGGCGACGGCGACGGCCTCATCGACGGCAATGGCGGCAACGGCGAAGGCCCGCTGTTCTTCGAGCATCTGGTGCGCGCCGAGCTGATCTCCGGCGTTTCGGTCAACGATCCGATCCCCGACAGCAAGGCCGGCAACGGCCAGGTCCAGGCCGACAACGACGACGTCAACCAGGGCTCGCAGGATACGAACTTCTTCCGCGCCGGCGGCCTGAATGGCGTCGCCAGCACGCGCGACATCCTGACCGGCGCCCAGGCCGGCGAACTGGACAACAACTTCGACGACGGCAGCGGTATCACGGGCGATATCCAGTCCGAAGGCGGCAACGATTGCCGCACCAATGCCGGCGTCCACAACTTCACCGATGGCGACGTCGCCTGCGTCTTTTTCGTGAAGATCGAATAGACGGTCCGATCATGACGGCCAGAGGGCCAGCCGGTTCGCCGGTTGGCCCTTTCTTTTTGCCGCCGCGCATCCACATACCGACTTGCAGTGAGTCGCAAAAGAGTGCAGAATTACAAGCTGTTATGGGGGAGTCTACGACTCCGACTCGAACTATCGGCGGCAAGTCTCTGATGGCCGAACAACCGGGGTTGGGCGAGCGCTAAGGCGCGACGGAAGCTGATCAGGTGAGCATCCTCTACAAGGCATTGTCGAAGGCCGCGCGCGAGAACGCCGAGCAGGCGGAAGACGCGCCGCTGGTGCTCGCCAACGACTTCGGCGACGACCCCGGCAGCGCCTTCGACGACGCGACCTATCGCGAGCCGCGCCGGCGACCCTGGGCGCTGTTGGGCGTGGCCGGCGTCGTCGTCCTGGCCTGCATCGGCGGCTATGTCTATCTGACCTCGCTGGAAGACGACGATGTCATGGTCAACACCGGCGGCGAGATCGTCGACTTCTCCAAGCAGAATCAGGCCGCCGCCGAAGAAGACGAACCCGACCTGGCCGCAAACGATGCGGCCATCGAGACGGCCGAACCGGTCGATGTCGTTGAAGCGGCCGATGTCGCTGACACGGTCGAACCCGCCGAGCCGGAGGTCGTGACGGAGAACCAGGCATCCACCGCGCTCGATATCGTTCCGGCCGCCTCGCTGGATGTCGTCAACGGCAGCGGGACCGATGTCGCGGAGATCACCGAGACGGCCGAAACAGCCGAGACGGCCGAGACGGGGGCGACCGAAGGCACCGGTGACGCGACGGCGGCCGTCAACGGCGAGACCATCGAGGAGACCTTGGCGCGGCTCAGCGGCGAGCGTGGCGGCGACGATCTCGCCGCGCCCATCGAGATCGACCGCACGCCCGAAGCTGCTATGGAAGAAGCGACCACCGCCGACGCCGCCATCACCGTGACGTCCGGCGAGACGGCGGCCGACGAAACAACCGTCACGTTCACCATCGATGCCGAGGGTTCCAGCAACCGGCAGAAGTTCGAGGCGGCCTATGCCGCGCTCCAGGCGGGCAACGCGGAAGCCGCCATGGATCTTTACATGGACGTCTTGATCGAAGAGCCGGACAACCAGTTCGCCCTCTTCGGCCTGGCTTCCACCCTGCAGCGCATGGGCTGGCTGGGCGAGGCGCGCGCGACCTATGAGGAGCTCCTGGCGATCGACCCGAACAACCGCGGCGCGCTGACCAATATGATGGCCCTGATCGCCCAGGAAGCGCCCGACCAGGCGCTCGCCAACCTGCAGCGGCTCTACGAGATCAATCCGGGGTTCAGCCCGATCCCCGCGCAGATCGGTCTGCTCTATGCCGATATCGGCGACTACGGCGAGGCCGTGCGCAACCTGTCGCTCGCCATCGACATGGAGCCGGACAACATGAACTACGTCTACAACCTCGCGATCATCCACGACCGGCTCGGCCAGCACACAGAGGCCCAGGCGCTTTACGAGCGGGTGATCGAGTTTTCCGAGTATCGCGATGTCAGCGTGCCCGTGGCCGCCATCCGCGAGCGCGTGTCCTACCTGAAACGACTGTAAGCGGAGATAGGCGATGCCTTTCCTGAACCATTTCGGCTTGAAGGAACATCCGTTCTCGCTGACACCCAACCCGGCGCTGTTCTTCGGCGGGCGTCTGCATCGACCGATCCTGGAAATGCTGAGCTTTGCCCTGAAGCGCGGTGACGGCGTCCTGACCGTGGTCGGCGATGTCGGCACGGGCAAGACCATGCTGTGCCGCCTTTTGCTTCAGGTTCTGGACGGCGAGGCGGCGCTCGCCTATCTGCACGCGCCGCTCTCCGACGACACGGACATCGCCCGCGACGTCGCGCGCGAGTTTGGCCTTAACGTCGGCCCGCATGATGACGCCTTCCACGTCCTGAACCGCTTTCTGCTGGAACAGCACAGCGCCGGCCGCCGCGCCGTCCTGGTCATCGACGAAGCCCAGGCGCTCGGCCGCCCGGGCCTGGAGACGATCCGCCTGCTGTCGAACCTGGAGACCGAATACAGCAAACTCCTGCAGACCGTCATGTTCGGCCAGCCCGAGCTCGACGCTCTGCTGCAACAGCATGCGCTGCGCCAGCTCAACCAGCGCATTGCCTTCCGGTTCGAGACCCGCGCGCTCAAAGCGCGCGACGCCGCGCGCTACGTGCAACACCGGGTCAACCGGTGCTCGATCAACGGCGACCCGCGCGAGATGTTCACCAAGAGTGCGCTTGCCATGCTGGCGCGCCACAGCCGGGGTGTGCCGCGCGTCATCAACATCCTGGCCGACAAGGCGATGCTGGCGGCGTACGCGGAGAACGTTACGACCGTGCGCCGCCGCCACATGGTCGCCGCCATCGACGACTCACCGTCGATCGCGCAGAAGCTCGCCTTCTTCCGCCGCTGGAACGTGGCGCGGCTGGCCGGCGTCGGCTGATCATGGCCGCCGCCAACCAGATCGATCAGCTGCTCGCCTATATCGTCAAGAGCGGCGCGTCGGACCTGCATCTGTCGTCCGGCCGCGCGCCCGCCATGCGCGTCGACGGCGAGATCGCCGCCATGACCGATCAGGAGTTCACCGCCGACCAGGTGCGCGTGCTGGTGACCGAGATCATGTCGGACGATCAGAAGGCCGCCTATGACGAAGACCTGGAGCTGGACTTCGCCTATCAGGCCGATCAGAGCCTCGGCCGTTTTCGCGTCAACGCGTTCAACACGGCACAGGGCCCGGCGGCGGTCCTGCGCACCATTCCGACCGACGTGCCGACGCTGGCCGACCTCGCCGCGCCCAGTCTGTTCGCCAAACTCGCGACGCTGGAACACGGCCTGATCCTGGTCACGGGGCCGACCGGCAGCGGCAAGTCGACGACGCTCGCCGCGATGATCGACCACATCAACGCCAACAAGAAGAAGCACATCCTGACCGTCGAGGACCCGATCGAGTTCGTGCATCCGCCCAAGCAGTCGCTGGTCAACCAGCGCGAGGTCGGGCGGGACACGCTGACATTCCATCGCGCGCTGAAGAGCGCGTTGCGCGAGGACCCCGACGTCATCCTGGTCGGCGAGATGCGCGATCTGGAGACGATTTCCCTGGCGCTGACCGCGGCCGAGACCGGCCATCTGGTGCTCGGCACGCTGCACACGACGTCGGCGCCCAAAACCATGGACCGCATCATCGACGTCTTCCCGGCCGGCGATAAGGACATGGTCCGCGCCATGCTGTCGGAATCGATCCAGGCGGTGGTCAGCCAGATCCTTTTGAAGCGCCTCGACGGCGGCCGCGTCGCCGTCCACGAGATCATGACCGGCACGCCGGCGGTCCGGAACCTGATCCGCGAGAACAAGATCCCGCAGATCGTCTCCATGATTCAAACCGGCCAGCGCCACGGCATGGTCACCATGAAGGACGCGGTGCAGGCCCTGGTCGACAACGATGTCGTCGACGCCGGCGAACTCGAGCGTTTCGAAGCGATTTCCGGCGAGGCCGCCGAGTCAAACGAGGCGACGGTCAACGACAACGGCGCCAGCCAGCAGTCCGCGCCGCCTCCGGCCCCGCCGCCGGAACCCGGCAAAAAAAGTCTGCTGCGCGGCCGGTTCTAACGACCCACCGACAACACCGACGCGTCCCCGGACTTAATCCGGAATTGTGTACTTGGGTTACCATTATGTCCAATACACATCAAACCGGACAGGCCAGTGACGAGGTTGAGATCAAGGCCGAGATGATCGATGCGGATCTTGTATTCTACATCAAGTGTTGGGACGAAGAACGGGATAGCGCAGGCGAGGCCATTACTGAGAGAGACTTTGTAGCATCGCTGTATCGATGTATGGCTGCCACGACGGTTCATGGCAGCCAGCCGTAGCCATGAACAGCGTGATAGCGACGGTTCCTGTTTCTCGCTCGTTTGTGCGAAGCTGTTCTCGTGTTTTGTAAACTGGGTTACGCCTTGGCGGGGCTTCCCAGTGGACCCTGGACAGATAGACGTGTGTTTCGGGTCGCTTGCTGTCGATAGTCATGAAGCCATGAACCAGTAGGTCACGCATATGTTGGCGCCGTTTCACATGGGTTATCAGTTCGTCAAACTCATTGCGCAGTTCGGTGTCACCAACCACCTGGTCGAATAACTGCTCCAATAGTCTGATACGCTTTGGGAGCGGTACTTTCAGAGCGGTGTCGACATCTCCTGTCTCTGGGCGGCTAAGAAAATCGCGGATTGACGAATCGATTGTGAACTCGATCATCGACCACCATCGGACGGTTTTGCCGATGATCAAGTGCAATTCGTCATCTATGTTAGTGGATGAATGAAAGGTCATGGTTCAAGGCCAGAAGCAAGACGACAAGCGGCGAGACGAAGTGTTGAATGCGCCGCCTAAGCGGCATTAAACAAGCGACGGGGAGGCCGAAGCCTCCCCGCCTGATTCACGCCAGAAGAAGGACGAGAAGCAGCGCAAGCCTAAGCAGTGCTGCTAAGTCCAGCTCAACGCAAACACGTAGCTTAATCATGAGTCAATCACCCGAGTTAAGCCCGTGGCCACGAGCTGTTAAACTCGTTTCGTACTTGTATCCCGCCCTAGCTGGCGGTTGCCGAACCCTATGTACACTCGGGCTTGGCGGGCGGCGCGGGGCTACCCGGCTTCAGGCCATGGACTTCTCTTGCGCCCGTATCGGCGAGCGGACCCGTCGTCTGCGCCCTTTAAAGGTCAGCGGCACCCTGCCATGACGTGGCCGGACTCGTTGCCTTAGCCGTCCCGGACGAGGACGACCTACGCCCTGTCCTTGGGCGTACCCCTGGTATCCGGTTTGGCTTTCGATTGGTTCTCGTCAGCTCCTGAACCAAGGGTGAACAGGTTTTGCCATCCTACCCCGGTGCTGTCGAGTCAATCCAAGGGAGCGAGATCGGCGCGTCCGCCTTGACCTAGGTGCGATGACGCGTTCGCGGGGCAGAATGTCAGCGCGCGGCCGTCTCCGGTTCGGCGTCGGTGTGATCGATGGCGTTCAGGAACGCGCGTTCCAGGGACGCGCCGCCATGGCGTTCACGCAAGGTCGCGGGGTCCCCGTGATAGAGGATGCGCCGGTCGCTCAGGACGGCGACGGCATCGCAGATCTCATCGATATCGGACAGGATGTGCGAGCTGAAAAAGACCGACCCGCCGGCCTCGCGATAGGCGATCAAACGGTCCTTCAGCAGAATCCGCGCGCGCGGATCGAGGCCCGTCATCGGTTCGTCGAGAACCAGCAGCGGGCGTTCGCTCATCAGCGTCGCCATCAAGCCGGCCTTCTGCATCATGCCTTTCGAGTAGGTCGCGACGCTGCGGTTGAGCGCGTCGGGATCGAGCGCCAGACCTTCCGCGCTCGACGCGAGTGTCGCCCGATCAGCCTTGATGCCGAAATAGGCAAGGCTCAGCGAGATGAACTCGCGCCCCTTCAGCGTGCGCGAGACGTTGAGGTTTTCCGGCAGATACGCGATCGCGTTGCGCGCGGCGGCTTGACGGCAATCGCGGCCGAAGAGACGGATCGTGCCCGCCGCCGGTTCGATCAGGTTCAGCATCGTCTTGATGAAGGTCGTCTTGCCGACGCCGTTCAGGCCGATCAGCCCCAGGATCTCGCCGCGCCTGACCGTCAGGCTGATGTTCTCCAGCACGGCGCGCTCGCCATAGGCCACGCTCAACGCTTCGGCTTCAAGCGCCGGTCCGTCGCTTTCGTCGCGCCCGATCATGTTTGTTATTCTAAAGCCTACACGGCTTTGCTGGCATC
>JANQGO010000117.1 GCA_028277285.1 Alphaproteobacteria bacterium
CAAGGTCGAAGCGGGCATCCCCGAGGACGATCCGCGCAACCCCGCGGTGATCGCCGACAACGTGGGCGACAATGTCGGCGACTGCGCCGGCATGGCCGCCGACCTCTTCGAGACCTACGCGGTGACCTTTGTCGCCACCATGCTGCTCGCCTCGATCTTCTTCACCGGCGAAACGCAATTGGCGATGATGGCGTTCCCGCTGGTGCTGGGCGGCGCCTGCATTCTGGGCACGGTCATCGGCAACTTCTTCATGAAGCTTGGCGGCAGCCAGAACATCATGGCCGCCCTCTACAAGGGTTTCCTGGTGACCGCCGTGATCTCGGCGATCCTCTTCATCCCCGTGACCGAATGGATCCTGGGCCTGGGCACCGAGTTCACCGTCGGCGCGACCACCTTCACCGGTTGGGACATGTTCTTCTGCGGCATCCTGGGTCTTGTCGTGACCGGCCTGTTGATCTGGGTGACCGAGTACTACACCTCGACCGAGTACCGACCGGTCAAGATCATCGCCAAGGCGTCCACCACCGGTCACGGCACCAACGTGATCCAGGGCCTCGCTATCTCCATGGAGGCGACGGCTATTCCGGTCCTGATCATCTGTGGCGGCATCCTGGTTGGTTATCTGATCGCCGGTCTGTTCGGCATCGCGATTGCCGTCACCACCATGCTGGCGCTGGCCGGCGTGGTCGTGACGCTCGATGCCTATGGCCCGATCACCGACAACGCCGGCGGCATCGCCGAAATGGCCGAGCTGCCGGAGGACGTGCGCAAGACGACCGACGCGCTGGATGCCGTCGGCAACACGACCAAGGCCGTGACCAAGGGTTACGCCATCGGTTCGGCCGGTCTGGCGGCGCTGGTGTTGTTCGCGGCCTATGTCGAGGACCTTCAACACTACTTCCCCGAGCTCGACGTCACCTTCCGGCTCGCCGATCCCTATGTCGTGATCGGCCTCTTCATCGGCGGTCTCCTGCCTTATCTCTTCGGCGCGCTCGCCATGCAGGCGGTCGGCCGGGCCGCCGGCTCGGTGGTTGAGGAAGTGCGCCGCCAGTTCCGCGAGATCGCCGGCATCATGGAAGGCACCGGCAAGCCCGATTACAGCCGCGCGGTCGATCTGCTGACCAAGGCGGCGATCCGCGAGATGATCATCCCATCGCTTCTGCCGGTTCTGGCGCCGATCGTGATCTATCTCGTGATCTGGGCGATCGCCGGCCAGAGCCAGGCGTTCTCGACCCTGGGCGCGATGCTGCTCGGCACCATCGTCACCGGCCTGTTCGTCGCCATTTCGATGACGTCAGGCGGTGGTGCTTGGGACAACGCCAAGAAATACATCGAAGACGGTCAGCACGGCGGCAAGGGTTCGGAAGCCCACCATGCCGCGGTGACCGGCGATACGGTGGGTGATCCCTACAAGGATACCGCCGGCCCGGCCGTCAACCCGATGATCAAGATCATCAACATCGTGGCGCTGCTGCTTCTGGCCATGCTGGGCGGGTAAAGACCACGAGACCTTGAACGAGAAAGCCCCGATGCGTTCCGGCATCGGGGCTTTTCTTGTTTTGGTCGTCTGACCAGCTAGACGCCGGGTACCGGCGACCTACGTGGCTCGTCTTCCTGACCCGCGAAACGGCCGATATTGCCCAAGAGCTGTTCCAGCAAGCCCAGCTGTTTGCCGTAGGTCGGTGTCGTGCGGGAGATCGGATCGACCAGGTAGCCGTCCGCCAGCACATACTCATCGACTTCGGTCACGACACCCGCATCGTCAAAGGCGATGGCGACGACACGCTGGTCAACGACCTCCGGCTCGAAAAAGGCGACGGATTCCGTACGCTCCGTGATGTAGAGCCAGGTCGGTTGCCCGAACAGGGCGGTCGAGGACGGTGTTCCCAGGAACTGAGCGACTTCCAATTCGTTGTGAACGCCGGGCTGGATCCGGCTGAGGGCGTCGGGGTCCGGCACGTAGCCGTGCGTTGTAATCTGCGGCGAACACGCGGTCAGTGCCAGCGCCGTCACACACGCTGTCATACACGTCTTGAGCGCCCCCGTGCCGAACCGGCGCATATCCATCATTGACCGACCCCGTTCTGCCGCCTATGTGACGCGCAAGATGCGAGCGATTGGACCCGGCTGTCAACCGGGTCGCTTAGGGATGGCCATGAAGCTCTCGACACTGCTTTCCCGTTCCCGGTTCGATGGCCGGGCCCACGATCTCTACGACGCGATCGTGGCCCAAGCCCGTCAGCCGGCTTTTTACCTGGCGGCCGAGGTGCCGGACAGCGTCGACGGGCGTTTCGACATGATTGTCATGCACACCGTGCTGGTTGGCCGCCGGCTGCGCGCCTGCGGCGAAGCGGGCCGGAGCCTGGATCAGGCACTGTTCGACCTGATGTTCGCCGACATGGACCGGTCGCTGCGCGAGATGGGTGTCGGTGACTTGAAGGTGGGGCGGCGGATCAAGATCATGCTGAAGGCGTTCTATGGCCGCGCCAAGGCCTATGATGACGCCTTGGACAGCGCCCCGGACAGCGCTGACGGTGCAGCGGCGATGGGCGAGGTTGTCCGGCGCAACCTGTTTGGCACCGTCGAACCCAGTGATGCGGCGGTCGGGGCGATGACCGCCTATATCTTTGCTGCCGTCGATGCGCTCGGCCGCCAGGCGGACGACGATTTTTTGGCGGGAAAGGTGACGTTTCCGGGGTTCGACGCGCCGGCTGCATGACGCGCTTGCCGCAAGCGACGGGCCAAGCCATATAAGCTGATCCTAATGTGGGTCTAAAAGGACATGACGGATATTGCCACCCGCGGCGCGCCGCCGGAGTTCAGCCGGCCGCTTGAAACCAGCGACCTGGAAGACGGCGACGAGGGCACCCGCCATCTGGTTGCCGACGATGAGGAGCGCGCCGCGCTTCGCCAGCGCTTCGACTTGCTGTCCCTGGACAGACTTGAGGCTGATCTGCGTTTTCGCCGTGATGGCCGCATTGTCGAGGTTGCCGGCCGGCTGCGCGGCGATCTGACCCAAACCTGCGTGGTCTCGCTGGAGCCGATGGCGGCGACGGTTGACGAGCAGTTCGTGCGCCGGTTCGATCCGGATCTGGCGTCGGTCGAGGACGACGAGCTTGATTTGACGGTCGATGATTTGCTTGACGAGGCCGTCTGCGATCCGCTGATCGATGACACGATCGATCTGGGCGAGGTCGTCGCTGAACAGCTGGGCTTGGCGATCGATCCCTATCCGCGCAAGGAAGGCGCCCAAATCGACCCGCGGTATGCGGCAAGCGCGCCGGAAGACGACGATGAAACCAACCCGTTCGCGGTGTTGAAGAAGCTGAAGTTATGAGTTTCGTGTCGCTTGTACCCGCTTCCAAAGACTGGTAAACGGGCCTCTAAATCTCCTGTCAGTTAAGGAATTTGTGAGATGGCGGTACCTAAGAAAAAGGTCACCCGTTCCCGCCGGGACAAACGTCGTTCGCATCACGCGCTGACCGCAGCGGCGTTGAACGAATGCCCGAACTGCGGCGAATTCAAGCTGCCGCACCACGTGTGCGCGGCCTGCGGCTACTACAACGACCGGGAAATCACGGAGCCGGTGGGCAGCTTCTGACCGTGCGGCTTCGTCGATTGGCAATGCGGGGCTGACCTTTATGAGCGGCTCGCTGGTTTTGGCGCTCGACGCCATGGGTGGCGATAACGCCCCGGACATGGTGGTGGCGGGCGCCAACGTCGCGCGCGTGCGCTATCCGAACCTGCAGTTCCGGCTGTTCGGTAACTCCGAGAAGCTGGAAAAGCTCTTGCGCCGTTTCCCGAAACTGGCCCAGGTGGCGACCGTGGTGGCCAGCGAGACGGTGATCGAGGCCTCTGAGAAGCCGTCCCAGGCGCTCAGGCGCGGCCGCCAGTCGAGCATGCGGCTGGCGATTGACGATGTCTCGGAAGGCAAGGCCCGGGGCGTCGTATCGGCCGGCAATACCGGTGCTTTGATGGCGATGTCGAAGATCGTGCTGCGCACCCTGCCGGGTATCCATCGCCCGGCGATTGCCACCATGTTCCCGACCACGCGCGGTGAATCCGTGATGCTGGATCTGGGCGCCAACATCGAGTGTGACGCCGAGAACCTCGTCCAGTTCGCCATCATGGGCGCGGCGTTTGCCCGCAGCGTCCAGGGCGTCAGGCGCCCGACAGTCGGTCTGCTGAACGTGGGCAGCGAGGAAAGCAAGGGCCATGAGGAGATCAAGCGGGCCGCGCAGACCCTGCGCGAGGCCGATCTCCCTTTGGAATTTCACGGCTTTGTCGAAGGTAACGATATTGCCGACGGTACCGTCGACGTGGTCGTGACCGACGGTTTCACCGGCAACGTGGCGCTGAAGACCGCTGAAGGAACGGCCAGCATGTATACGGGCTTCCTGCGCGCCACGTTCCGTCGTTCGATCTTCTCCAAGCTTGGTTACTGGATGGCCAAGCCGGCGCTTTTGGCACTCAAACGGCGGTTCGATCCACGCCGTTACAACGGCGGCATGTTCCTGGGTATCAACGGTATCGCGGTCAAAAGCCATGGCGGAACCGATGCGCTGGGCTACGCCAACGCTATCGGGTTCGCCGTCGACATGATGACCCAGGGTTTCAACGAAAAGGTGATTCGCGACCTCGAGAGCCTCGATCAGGGGGCGAAGGACGCCGCCGAGGCCGCCGCGCAGTGAGCGGTGTTCGGCGCAGCCGGATCGCTGGCTGCGGGTCCTATCTGCCGGCGCGCTGCCTGACCAACGCCGAACTGGCCAAGAAGGTCGATACGTCCGACGAGTGGATCGTCGCCAGAACCGGCATCCGTGAGCGCCATATCGCCGCGGACGGCGAGTTCACCTCCGATCTCGCGACCAAGGCGGCCCAGGAAGCGCTTGCCGATGGCGAGATGGCCATCGAAGACGTCGATCTCATCGTCTTGGCCACGGCGACACCCGACCAAACGTTTCCCGCGACAGCGGCCCAGGTTCAAAAGAAGCTCGGCATGCATCACGGCGCGGCATTCGACGTGCAGGCGGTTTGCACGGGCTTTGTCTACGCCTTGTCCGTTGCCGATAACTTCGTGAAGGCCGGACAGGCCGACTGCGCACTGGTGATCGGCGCCGAGACCTTCTCGCGCATTCTGGACTGGGAGGACCGCGGTACCTGTGTGCTGTTCGGCGACGGCGCCGGCGCCGTCATCCTGCGTGCCGGCGAGGGCGATGGCACCAACAAGGACCGCGGCGTCCTGTCGACCCATATCCACAGTGACGGACGCTATCACGACATGCTCTATGTCGACGGCGGCCCGTCGACCACCGGTCTGGCCGGCCACCTGCGCATGGAAGGCCGCGAGGTCTTCAAGCATGCTGTCATTAACTTAGCGGAAGCTGTTGATGAGGCGCTCGAGGAAAACAACGTAACTCCCGAAGAAATAGACTGGTTTGTGCCTCACCAAGCGAACAAGCGTATCATCGATGCGATGGCCCGCAAGCTGTCCTTGGACGAATCTCGAGTCGTGAACACGATCGATCGTCACGCCAATACGTCGGCGGCGTCCATCCCGCTGGCGCTCGCCGAAGCCGCCGGTGACGGACGGATCAAGGCGGGCGATCTGGTCTTGATAGAGGCCATGGGTGGCGGTTTTACTTGGGGTTCGGGCCTTATCCGCTGGTAGGGGGTGACTGGCCACGCGTCCAGTCTTTGTTAAGATTTCCCAGCCAACTCTTTGATATTGACGGTTTTTCGCTTCAAAGCTAGCCTTCCTTGTTAAGAACAAGGGGGACATGCCGGAATGGCCGAGAAAACCATGACTCGGGCGGATTTGACCGAAGCGGTCTACCATGAGGTGGGCCTGTCGCGCAGTGAGTCGGCGGAACTCGTCGAGTCAGTGCTGGGCGAAATATCCGAATCCTTGATCGACGGCGAGACCGTGAAGATCTCGTCGTTCGGCAGTTTTTCGATCCGCGACAAGGCCCAGCGCGTGGGCCGGAACCTGAAGACCGGCGAGGCGGTGCCGATCCTCCCGCGGCGCGTCCTGGTGTTCCGCGCGTCCCACGTGCTGAAGGACCGCATCAACGACGAACTGACAGGGCGTGACGGGGCCTGATGGCGATGGCGGCGGACGCCAATAGCGGCGCGGGAGCCGCGGGGCGACGGGGCGGCAAGTCGAAGGCCGCCTTCCGTACAATCAGCGAGGTCGCCGACGAGTTGGATGTGGCCCAGCATGTTCTGCGTTTCTGGGAGACCAAGTTCCACCAGATCCGCCCGCTGAAGCGCGGCGGCGGACGGCGCTATTACCGGCCCGAGGACATCGACCTCCTGCGGAACATCAAGCACCTTCTCTACACTGAGGGCTACACCATCAAGGGCGTCCAGCGCCTGCTGCGCCAGGGCGGTGTCGCGGCGCTTCAGCACGCCATCGACGGTGCGGCCGTTGACGCTCCCGCGGCGCCGGCACCTGCGGCCCGCGCCGAGGACGGCGCCACGGTCACGCTCTCGGCGGCCCAGGTCCGTGCCCTTCAGTCGCTTCTGGACCAGTTGATCGCCTGCCGCGATCTGCTCAAGGGCGCGTCCTGAGGGGCGGGCGCCGTCGCCGCGCAACCTTCTCCCCATAGAGCCAAGCCACGGGCGTTGCGGCGCTAAAGCGCGTTGACTATAGTGCCGCCGCTTTGCGCGGTTGCGTTTTGCAAACCATGTCGGTCGGAGCGTGGCGCAGCCTGGTAGCGCAACGGTCTGGGGGACCGTAGGTCGCAGGTTCAAATCCTGCCGCTCCGACCATTTTCTAGTTATTTCAACATTGTACGACGCACACCTAATGTGACATTGTAGAGATGTCAGGGACGCAGCTAAGAAACCTGAAAAAGGTGGTGTGCATCCCCAGGGAGGAAGACAATTGACCGACGCGGTCGATGCCGGCCACTTGGCATGGCATCGCGATCGCGTCACGATCGTTTTTGACGCGGGCGTTGGAGGCAACGCGCCGGTGTGTAAGGGGATTTGATCGAGATGCAGGCAGCGGAGGCGGGCGACCTCTCGGAAAGCAGGATCCTTGCGGGATTACCGCAGGCCGAGATGGGAAAGCTGCAGGAAAACGCGACGTGGTTCACCTATGACGAGGGCGAGCAATTCTTTCGTCAAGGCGATACGGGAACGGAAATGATCTTTCTGGCCGAGGGCCGGGCGCGCGTGCTGATCCACGCCGCGTCGGGCCAGGATGTCGCCTTCGCCGACATTGGACCGGGCGGCCATTTCGGCGAGCTGTCGACGCTGGACGGCGGCAGCCG
This sequence comes from Alphaproteobacteria bacterium, assembly GCA_028277285.1. Lineage (GTDB taxonomy): Bacteria > Pseudomonadota > Alphaproteobacteria > SP197 > SP197 > JANQGO01. Next base: position 7,278 of record JANQGO010000117.1, read on the forward strand.
GTCGGCCAGCGTCGTCGCGATCCAGGACTCGTTCGTCGCCGTCGTCGAGCGCGACGTCATCCTGCGCGCGATGGCGGCATTTCCGCCGTTTGCCCTGAACCTTTTGCAGGATTGCGCGCGGATCCTGCGCCGCTCCAACGAGCGGGTCGTGGGCCTCAGTACCAAGTCCGGCATTCAGCGTGTTTATGACGAGATCTTGCGCCTGATCGAACCGTCGCCGACCGGTGACGGCCGCTGGCTGATCCCAACGGTACCGGCGCACAAGGACATCGCCATCTGGTCCGGCACGACGACCGACACCGTCGCGCGCGCGATCGGCCAGTTGACAAGCCTGGGCATCGTCAAGCGCCGCAACCGCACGCTCTTGATTCTCGACCGGCGCCATATTGAAAAACTGGCCAATACGGGTATCGAAGAGATCTAGCTTCGTCGTCATGGCCGGCGCCCCAGGGTTGCGATGGCGCGATCGTGCGATGGGGCAAGACAGCGCGAACAGGAAGAGCGAACAACGCCCGTGGCCACGCTCCCATCTGTCGATAAGGATTTCGGTGACTGTACGGCGCTCGACGCGCTTGACCGGCTGATCGATCCGAAAGGCCTCGATCTCGTCGACATTGGCTGTGGCGCGGGCGACCTGGCACGCCATTTGGCCGGGCGGGGCGCGCGAGTCACGGCTGTGGAGCCCGATCCCGATCAGGCACGCGAGAACGCCGGCGCGCGCCGCATGCCATCGCTGACATTTGTTCAAACCGGCGCAGAGAATCTGCCCTTGGCTGACGGTTCGGTCGATGGCGCCTTCTTCAGCAAGTCCTTGCACCATGTGCCGCCCGCGGTGATGCCGGCCGCGCTGGGCGAGGCCATTCGGGTGCTGCGCACCGGCGGTTTCCTCTATGTCCTGGAACCGGACATCGACGGCGCGTTTTCCCGGCTGATGCTGCCGTTCCACGACGAAACGAAGGAACGCCGCCAAGCGCTCGCCTGTCTGGCCGAACACGCCCGGCCGGCCTTTGCCGCCGCGACGGTCGCGGCCATTTCGGTCGAGCGGCGCTACGCGGATTTCGATGCTTTTGCGGACGCGGTTTTGTCGCTGACCTACAACGCCTATCGCCGCGAGGATGTCGAAGCACCTGACGTGCGTGCGTGCTTCGAAGCTGGCCGGGACGGGGCGGGTTACGCGTTCCGCCAGCCCCTGACGATCTACCTTTTCCGCGACAAGTCAGCCGATGCCTGAAACGGCCTTTGCGACCGATCACACCTTGCGCCTTCTGGCGGTGAGCCAGATGTACGATGCCGATCGTGCGGCGATCGCTGCGGGAACGCCGGGCGAAACGCTGATGGCCCATGCCGGCGCGGCAATCGCGGAGGCCATGCGGGAGCGCTTCGAGCCTTGCCCCACGGTCGTCCTGTGCGGTCCCGGCAACAACGGCGGCGATGGGTTTGTCGTCGCACGTCTGCTCAGCGAGGCCGGCTGGCCGGTCCGGCTTGCCCTGTTGGGCGATCGCGCGCGTCTGAAGGGGGATGCCGCCCTGATGGCGGCGCGCTGGCAAGGCGAGGTTGTCGAGGCAGAGCCCGGCTGCGTCGATGACGCCGATCTC